>DHNG01000028.1:95668-95892 GCA_002409405.1 Flavobacteriales bacterium UBA5422
ACATTGTTGAAGAAGGTATCAACGGTGCCAAGTTGATTCTTAATTATTTTGGAATGCGTTCGTTTAAGATTGACATTTCTCTTGGTAGAACGCCTGTTTTTATGGAGCAATCCAAGTGGCTAAGAGCACCCAACTCCGGTTTATTCCTGGCTCAAATTAAAAATGGCAGTCCGGTAAAAAGAGGAGACTTGTTGGGAATTGTCATGGATCCGTTCGGAAAGATT
>DHNG01000028.1:96011-107331 GCA_002409405.1 Flavobacteriales bacterium UBA5422
AAGATTGAACGAAAAATCAAAGCAACAAAAGACGGATTTGTTCTATGCGTGAACGAAGCACCTACGGTTTACAAAGGTGATGCGATTTTCCACATCGGAAAAGAAATCGTGATGTAGTGCTAAATGCTTTTGTGAAACGTTCTACTCAACTACTTTCTTCCAATTAACTTTGCTACATATTTCCCGATGATATCGAATTCCAGGTTGACACTGTCTCCGACGTTCAATTCATGAAAATTGGTAAATTCATAGGTATAAGGAATAATGCAAACAGAGAACGATTGATCGTTTGAATCCACGACTGTTAAGCTCGTCCCGTTGACGGTAATCGATCCTTTTTCTACTGTTACATCAGAAGAAGTATAAGCAAACGTATATTTCCAACTCCCGTTTTGAGCTTCTACTGCTGTACATTTGGCTGTTGTATCCACATGTCCCTGAACAATGTGTCCGTCCAGACGACCATTCATGACCATGCAACGCTCCAGGTTTACTTTTGTCCCAATATCCCAGCTTCCGAGGTTTGTTTTGTCCAGCGTTTCCCGGATTGCCGTAACCGTATAGCTGTTTTCTGTCAATGCGACAACTGTCAGGCAGCAGCCATTGTGCGCAACACTCTGATCAATCTTTAATTCATTGACAAAATCTGCAGTTACCTCAAAATGAATGTTGTCATTTTCTTTTGTAATGGCTTTAATAACTCCTGTTTGCTCAACGATTCCTGTAAACATAGCTCGAAAATTTGGAGTACAAAGATACGGAAAAATCAGCTTCGGAGAGTAGATTGAGATGAAGGAGCAAGTCTATCGATTTTCGATGAATTCCACTACCTTTCTCACTGATCCGTGAACTTTCAGTAATTGTTCTGCTTCTTCGTAAGTAATTCCGGTTTGCCTGATGATCATCATGACACCTCTGTCTACGAGTTTGTTATTGCTGAGTTGCATGTCTACCATTTTATTTCCCTTCACATGCCCCAATTTAATCATCAGTGAAGTAGAAATCATATTGAGTACCAATTTTTGTGCAGTTCCTGATTTCATGCGTGTACTTCCGGTCACAAATTCCGGTCCTACCTCCGGTGTGATGGCATGTTGAGCCAGTTGAGAAAGCGGATTTCCAGGATTGCAGGAAATGGATGCTGTCAATAGTCCTTCTTCGTTGGCTTTTTTAATCGCTCCGATCACATATGGCGTTGTTCCGGAGGCAGCGATGCCAACCAATGTGTCAGTTGAGTTGATTGCATGTTCCTGTAAATCTATCCAACCTTGTTCTGTATCATCTTCTGCAAACTCTACCGCTTTTCGGATTGCGGTATCTCCTCCGGCTATGATTCCTACGACTTTTCCATGCGGAACACCAAAAGTAGGCGGACATTCACTTGCGTCGACAATCCCCAGGCGACCGCTGGTTCCTGCGCCGATATAAAACAACCGCCCTCCGTTTTTCATCCGTTCGTAACATGCGTTCACAAAGGATTCAATGTTGGGGATCTCCAGTTCAACTGCTTCTGCTACTTTTTTGTCTTCCCGGTTGATGTTGGTCAACAGTTCCAGGGTAGAAAGATTCTCTAACCCGTCGTATAATGAGTCTGCTTCAGTTGTTTTTTTCATACATTAACATGTTTGATGAAAATAGGCATATTCCTTTCCGTTCCAATAAATCAATCCTCCGCCAATTTCAGATGCTTCAATTTCAATAGACGGATTGTTTAGTAACAAGATCCCGTCTTTCCCATTTCCTGTATTCTCTTCAACTCCGGGTTCGTTTTCCGTTTTCCGGTTAATTCGCCAGATACTGATATAATTCATGTGGTCAGAAAGTCCGTTTTTGATCATTGTGCCTGCTCCTGCGATATGAATATCAAATGAGTTGCCGTGGATAATTGCGAAACCAACCTTGTTTGATTTCACATGTCTGATATGTAGAGCAATATCCATCACCCCATCTCCATTAAAATCTTCTTCTAAATAAAACGGATTCAGAAGCATGTCCACTTCATAGTGTTTGGCGATTTGCTTTTGGGAAAGAATATTTTCTTTAACAAACCATATTGGTAAACGTTCGGACATCAGCCAGGTGGTATCCACTTGTTCATTTAGTGTTTGTACCGTTGAATCGGAAGAATTAGTTGTTGTCGCAGCACTTCCTGTTTCAGATGTAATAATATGTTTTTCTTCTTTTTGTTGCTTAGAAGAACAAGCTGTGGCAATTACGATCAGAATCCAGGTGTATAATCCAAGTTTCATTGACTCTAAAACAATTGTGCCGAATAATTTCCTTCTGCAAGTGAAACTTCTACATGGTCCATTAAAATGGTTGTTAAGCGCAATCCGAAGAAGTTCGCTTTGATCGGGTATCTCCGGTGTTTCCTATCAATCAGTACAACCGTATAAATTTTGTAAACCGGTTGCTCCAATATTTTCATCAGTCCGTATTGCATTGTTTTTCCGGAATTCAATACATCATCCACCAGCACGATTGTTTTTCCATTCAAATCAGCTGGGTCAATTGTCAATTGAATTGGTTGAGAAAGTGGCTGCTCTTTATCCAGAATGACTTCAAAAAGCACAATTTTCTGATCCGAATTGTGTTCAATGATGTTCTTTAGCTTTTCTGCAAGTACAATTCCGTTTCCTGTTATTCCTCCGATGTAGATGGTGTCCAGTTCAAACGTATTTTCAATCAATTGAAAAGCTAGTCGGTTTATTTTCTGTTCAATTTGTGTGTGTGTAAGAATGATCTGCTTCATCGGGTAAACTGATTTTTGACAAAGATAATGAAAACCTGTTTGGAGATTCGTGAAGTAAATTAAAAATTGGCATATCGCAATATGCCGATATTGCGATATCGCTATTATGGGTTATTCAACTATAAAAGAAACAGACTTAAGCATTCATGCGCTCCGTCAAATCAAGAATAATTGCATCTGTGTTTTGCAGTGTCATGCAATTGAAATGTTTCTTCGGACAGCTTTTATACCCGATCTTTGAACAGGGGCGGCAACTGAGATTCTTTACTTCGTGAATACTGTACAATTCCTTGTTATTTGGATAATAGGGATACATGCCCAGTTCGGGAACGGTATTTCCCCAGACACTCACAATAGGGACTCCGAAGGCCGTTGCAATGTGCATTAATCCTGTATCATGCGTGAGAATTGTTTTTGCCTGTGCGACAATCGAAGCGGATTGTAATAAGGAAAATGCAGCAATTGCATTGACAACCGGATACGCGTGATGTTTTAATGTCTGTTCCAATGCTTTTCCTCGCTCAACATCTGTCGGACCTCCAAGAAGAACAATCGGGTGATTAATACTGGAGAGGATGGAAGCCAGTACTTCTTCCGGCATTGTTTTCGTTGCAAATTGTGCACCTACAGCAACTGCCAGATAGCTTTTCGGATCAAAATCAAAGGCTTCTTTTGTGTTGACGACATGAGATGAGTTGAAAGTGAGTTCGCACTGTTTGTGGTCATTCTTCACTCCAATTGCTTTCACTGCGCCAAAATACCGGTCTACAATGTGAATTTCCGGAAGTTTATTCAGTTTGAAATTAACAAGCAACCACTTTTGAAAATTCAGTTTATCAAACGCGTAACTTTTCGCACCTAAACTTTGTTTTAACCGCAAGGTTCGGATATTCTTGTGCAGGTCAATAACGCAGTCGTATTTTTCCGCTTTCAGCTGATCAATGATTTCTGAAACAGACTTTTCGATGGTGTATAATTTCGAAATATGTGGATTTTCTGCCAGCAGGGATGCAAATGACTTTTTAGTGATGTAATGAATCTCAACAGCAGGTAATTGTTCGTGTATAGCACGAACGACAGGTGTTGTTAGTACAATGTCACCAATAGAGCTGAATCGGACAATCAAAATCTTCACGGTTCAAATTTAATGAAAAACTATTCATGGCAATTTTTCAACAAAATATTGTAGTTTTCAAAAAAATACGTATATTTGCACTGTTATTTAAGAAAAATAGTGTGAATGAGGGGACGAAAGTCCCCTCTTTTTATACCAAAAGATGATAAGCAAAGCAAAAGTAGAAGAATTAATAAATGAACGCATTGCCGAACTGAACAATGGTTTATTTGTAGTAGAGCTTTCCATTTCTTCATCTAATGTGATCAACGTGGAGCTGGACAAGCATGAAGGAGGAGTTTCTGTTGAAGATTGCATGTCAGTATCCCGGAATATCGAACACAATCTGGATCGTGAACAGCAAGATTTTGAACTCAATGTGTCTTCTGCAGGATTAGACCGTCCGTTGAGAGTGTTGCCACAGTACAGAAAAAATATCGGACGTACGGTGAAAGTTGTGAAGTTGGATGGTGTAAAGCTGGAAGGGACGTTGGTTGATGTGAATGAAGACCGGATCGTTTTGGAAAAATCCCGCAAAGAAGCACCGGAAGGAAAAAAGAAAAAAGAAGTTATTGTCGAGCAGCATGAGTTGCCATTCAGTAATATAAAGGAAACTAAAATTGTTATTTCATTTAAATAGGTAAATATGAATAGCCTTGAATTAGTAGAGTCGTTTTCGGAGTTTAAAGAGTTGAAAAGCATCGATAAACAGACAATGCAACATGTACTGGAGGACGTATTCCGAGCAATGTTGAAGAAAAAATTCAACACAGATGAACACATCGATATCGTTGTGAACATCGACAAAGGAGACGTTCAGATTTTCTTGAATAAAGAAATCGTTGACGATGGAGAAGTAGAAGACCCAAATACAGAGATCGCTTATTCTGACGCAATTAAAATCGAACCTGACTTTGAGATCGGGGAAGAGGTAACGGAAGAATTTAAGTTTGCAGATTTCGGACGTAGAAATATTTTATCACTTCGCCAGAACCTGATCTCAAGAATCATGGAGTTGGAGAAAGACAACCTGTACAAAGTATACAAAGAGCGCATTGGTGAAATCATCACCGGTGAAGTGTACCAGGTGTGGAAAAAGGAAATTCTGGTATTGGATGATGAAGGGAATGAGTTGATCCTGCCTAAATCCGAACAGATTCCTTCTGATTATTTCAAGAAAGGTGAAGCGATTCGTGCAGTAGTATCTAAAGTGGATATGAGAAACTCACAGCCGACAATTATTCTTTCCAGAACGGCTCCTGAGTTCTTGGAGCGCTTGTTCGAGTTAGAAGTGCCGGAAGTATTTGACGGTTTAATTACCATCAAACGCATTGTTCGTGAACCAGGAGAAAGAGCAAAAGTTGCAGTTGAGTCATACGATGACCGTATTGACCCGGTTGGAGCATGTGTGGGAATGAAAGGATCACGAATTCACGGAATTGTTCGTGAGTTGAGAAATGAAAACATTGATGTCATCAATTTTACAACCAATTCTCAATTGTTCATTCAACGAGCATTGTCACCTGCTAAGATTTCATCTATTGAAATTGAAGAGGAACAAAAAAGAGCACGCGTTTATCTTCGCCCTGATCAGGTATCACTTGCCATTGGTAAAGGAGGACACAACATCAAACTGGCAGGTCGTCTGACAGGTTATGAATTGGATGTATACCGTGAAGGAGAAGTCGATGTAGATGATGTTGACTTGGATGAATTCGCAGATGAAATCGATGGATGGATCATCGATGAATTAAAAGCAATTGGCTGTGATTCAGCGAAGTCTGTATTGGAGATTGGGGTCCATGACCTGGTTCAACGTACGGATTTGGAAGAAGAGACAATTGAAGAAGTGTTTAAAATACTACGGGCTGAGTTCGAATAATTAAAATCAAACCGTATATTTAAACAGAATTTTAGAAACAGTTAAAAAAGGACGCACAATTTTATGGCGGGAAAACCAATAAGACTAGGAAAGGCGGCAGGAGAACTCAATGTAGGAATCTCCACGTTGGTCGACTTCCTGGATAAAAAAGGAGTTAAGATCGATGGCAATCCAAATTTTAAGTTGGAAGAGGAACATTATGTTCTTTTGAGACAGGAATTTGCGGCTGACCACGACTTAAAGGAGCAATCCAAACAGAATCCTGTAAAAAGAGAGAAGCGTGAAACAATTTCTCTCAAAGATACAAGAGAGCCTGAAGCGACACCAGCCCCTGAAAGTCCGAAAGAAACTCCGAAAGAGAAGATTGCTGAGGAACCTGTAAAAGAGGAAACTCCGGAAGTAACCGAAGTGAAAGCCGATTCTGAAGCAAAAGTGGTTGGAGAAGGAGATGTGAAAGTGCAGGTAATCGGTAAAATCGATTTGGATGCACTCAATACAAAAACTCGTCCGGATAAGAAGAAAAAAGAAGAGACACCTGTTGAAAAAGAGGTTGAAAAGACAGAGCCTGTAAAGGAAAAAGAACCGGTTGTTGAGAAAAAAGAAGAGCCAAAAGTTGTTGTTGAACCAACAAAACCGGCTGCTGACAGTATTGAGACGATTCGTGTACAAAGCCAGACACTTTCAGGACCAAAAGTTTTAGGTAAAATTGAATTGCCTGTTGAAAAACCGAAAACGTCAAATCAACAATCTGCAAACAACGCTGACCGTAAAAAACGCAAGCGCATCAAGAAAATTGATGTTAATAAGCAAGCACAGCAGCAACAAGCAGCTGGTCAGGGACAAAACAATGCGAACAAAGGAAACTTTAAAAAAGGACCTGGAGGACCTCGTGTTGATAAGCCGGAGATTTCCGAACAGGATATTCAGAAGGAGATCAAAGAGACATTAGCTCGCCTTTCAAACAAAGGTTCCAAGTCCAAGGGGTCAAAAAATCGTAAAGCAAAACGGGATATTTTTGCACAGCGTAGACATGAAGAAGAACTAGCAGCTGAATTGGAAAGCAAAATCCTGAAGCTGACAGAATTCGTTACCGTGTCGGAGTTGGCAAATATGATGAACGTACAACCGACGCAAGTTATTGCTGCGTGTATGTCATTGGGAATTTTCGCTTCGATCAACCAACGTTTGGACGCTGAAACGATCCAGATTGTAGCAGATGAATTCGGATTTGAAGCTGAATTTGTAAGCGCGGAAGTACAGGATGCAATTCCTGTTGTTGAAGATAAAGAAGAAGACCTGATTCCTCGCCCGCCGATCATTACAGTAATGGGACACGTTGACCACGGTAAAACATCTTTGCTGGATAAAATTCGTAATGCAAACGTTACAGAAGGGGAAGCAGGAGGGATCACACAGCACATCGGAGCCTATTCGGTTGTGAAAGACGGTAAAAAACTGACATTCCTGGATACACCAGGTCACGAGGCCTTTACAGCGATGCGTGCTCGTGGTGCACAGGTAACAGACGTTGCAATTATTATTGTTGCTGCGGATGACGATGTGATGCCACAGACAAAAGAAGCGATTTCACACGCTCAGGCTGCAGGTGTACCAATGGTATTCGCAATTAACAAAATTGATAAACCGGGAGCAAATCCTGATAAAATCAGAGAACAACTTTCTCAAATGAATATCCTGGTTGAAGAGTGGGGTGGACAATACCAGTCTCAGGAAATTTCTGCGAAACAAAATCTGAACATTGATTTGTTGCTGGAAAAAGTATTGCTGGAAGCAGAAATCCTGAATTTGAGAGCAAATCCGGACAAAAATGCAGTCGGAGTTGTGATCGAATCTTCTTTGGACAAAGGAAAAGGATACGTAACCAATATGCTGATCGAAGCAGGAACATTGAAAGTAGGAGATGTTATTCTGGTTGGAAGAAACTACGGTAAGGTGCGTGCAATGCACGATGAAAAAGGAAATGCCCTGAAAGAGGCAGGACCGGCAACACCGGTTTCAATCCTGGGGATCAACGGAGCTCCGAATGCCGGAGATAAATTCAATGTAATGGATGATGAGCGCGAAGCGAAATCAATTGCATCTAAACGTGAACAGTTGTACAGAGAGCAAGGTCTCCGGGCAACAAAACACATCACGTTGGACGAGATTGGCCGTCGTTTGGCAATCGGAGACTTCAAGGAGTTGAATATTATCGTAAAAGGAGACGTGGATGGTTCTGTGGAAGCCTTGTCAGATTCATTGTTGAAATTGTCAACGGAAGAAATTCAGATAAATATCGTTCACAAAGGAGTTGGAGCAATTTCTGAAGCAGACGTCAACTTAGCTTCAGCGTCTGACGCTATCATCATCGGATTCCAGGTAAGACCTGTTGTCTCTGCACGTAAATTGGCAGATAGCGAACAAATTGATATTCGTTTATATTCTGTTATCTACAAGGCAATCGATGAGATTAAATCTGCAATGGAAGGGATGTTATCTCCGGACATTGAAGAGAAAATCATTGGTTCAGCAGAAGTACGCGAAACATTCAATATTTCCAAAGTTGGTACAATTGCAGGATGTTACGTCTTGGATGGAATCATTAAACGTACATCTAAGATCCGCTTGATTCGTGATGGAATTGTGATTCACTCAGGAACATTAGGATCGTTGAAACGATTTAAAGATGATGTGAAAGAGGTGAAAAATAACTACGAATGTGGTTTGAATATAGACAAATTCAATGACATTCAGGTAGGGGATATCATCGAAGCATTTGAAGAAGTAGAAGTAGCAAGAAAGCTATAATTAATTCAATAAAAACAACAAGAAAGGAGGTGTCATTAGATGCCTCCTTTTTTAGTTAATAATAATTCATACTGAATTAATTATTGAAGAGTTTTATCTTGGATTGAAATGTTCGCCTTTTTTGGAATATCGTCATATCGTAATATTGCGATATCACAATATCACTTCCGCGATTTATCCGAATTTTCTCTGAAATTAAAGAGGGAAGAATAAAACAAAAGGATTATTAAATGAATATTCCAAATAAAAGATTGTAATTTACAAAACCTCTCTACGGAATCAACTACTAAGTAAATCCCTCCTTTTTTATTTAGGTCTTGTTCTATAAGTTGGGAGCTATTTTCACCACGGATATACAGATTAAAAAGGAATGAACAAAGAAAAAATGACACTGATTAACAGTCAAGAGAAGTGATCTGTGAACCTGTGGTTATGGAACAACTAACAGCAATGTACGTCTGTCAATTCGTTGTGTCAACAGGAAGTTCAATGATAAATTGTGTTCCGACATTTTCTTCTGATTCAAAATAGATTGTACCTCCGTGATTGACAATGATTTGTTTTACCATTGCCAGTCCAATTCCCGAACCTGTTGATTTTGTCGTAAAGTAAGGGGTAAAGATCTTTAATTTTTGTTCATCGGAAATTCCACTTCCATTATCGGAAACAGTTACTTTCAATAAATTATTTTCTTCCTGTGTTACTTTTACTTGAATGATTCCCATCTCAGTTGCAGAAAGTGCTTGAATGCTGTTTTTTATAAGATTATTGAACACCCTGAGAAGTTGTTCTTTGTCACCCTTTATCAAGCAGTGATCGGGTAGTTCTGTAATAATGATTGTATCGGTACTTTGGCGGAATAATTCCACAACATTTTGAATGATTTGTATGATATCGATGGTTTCAAACTCCGGTTTTGGCATCTTTGCAAAATTCGAAAACTCGTTGGCAATTTTGGTCAGGGCATCAATCTGTTCAATTAAAGATTGACTGACTTTGTTTATTTTTTCATGCGCGTTGGGATCAGTCAGGTCAAAAGAACGAACCAGGTGCTGGACTAGCAATTTCATTGGTGTTAACGGGTTTTTGATCTCATGAGCTACCTGCTTTGCCATGTCTCTCCATGCAGATTCCCGTTCACTTTGTGCAAGTTGTTGGGCTGCAAATTCAAGTTCTTCTATCTTTTCGTTGTAACTTCTGACAAGGGAGCCGATTTCGTCGTCGTGATTGTATTGAATCCGCTGATTGGATTTCCCCAAGTGAATGTTTGAAAACAGTTCCTGTAGCATCTGTAAGGGATTCGTAATCCAGTTTGCAGTGAAAATTGCCATCACGGTTGACACTGCTAACAGCAATACAAAGATGTTGATGATAGAAACCAGGAATTGCTGAATTTGATGTTCGGCCTCTTCTTGCTGCCCGAAGTACTGCAGATTGATATAACCGATCAATTTTCCACTTCTGTTATAAACAGGAGAATAAGCGGAATCGTAGTGAAGTGATCCGATGTTTTCAGAGTGAATGAATTCACTTTGCTCAAGTACAGCCAGTTCTTTTTTCGCCAGAGGATTGATCTGTTCGCTCAGCAATCCGTTGTTGAATACATTTGGTCGCGAAGTGCTGACGAGAAATCCTTCTGTGTTATAAATATTGATATCTGTGTTGAAAACCTTTGACAAATTGGTCAACTGATAGTTAAGAAATGCACCGTTTTCCTGAATACTCAGTTGATTAAGTCTGCCGATAAGCGGTTTGAGTTCCTGTTCAACGGAACGGGTTTTTTCCCGAAGCCCGATCTCTGAGTATTCTTTGTATTGTTTTCTGATAAAAACACCGCTGCTGATGCCGCTGACAACTAATGAGATCAATACAATTCCAATCAGGGTTAACTGAATTCTTGTCGATAGTGTCAAGGACTTGCGCGAAAAAGAATTGACATAAAACCGGACATAGAAGGGAAGGAGTAAGATGCCGAAGAAACAGAATAAATAAGAAAAAGAAGTAGCATTATCAATCCATGTCGCATTGATTCCGGACAAAATAACAACATCCTGTTTTGATTTATATTGGACAAAATGGTTGTATCCGTTGTAGTCGAAATTATTTAACTTCTCTGGATTCGCTTTTCTCAGCGCGCTATAAGAGACAGGATAGTTAAATTGTCCGTATTTTGATACCAGTTTATTCCGGTGGTATTTGGCAACAGAATAATTGTCCAGGTGCTGTAATGCTGATGACTTGGAAGATAATAGAAGTCGTGGGAAGCCGATTTCTTCCGGGATTTTTTTTGATTTCAGCGTTACAAACAACATTGCCGGTTCACCGTTTTTTCCCAAAATAGTCTGCCGGATGATGTAACTGTATTGATTCGTATAATCTTTTATGAAATAGATGGATGGATTGATTTCTGATTGTTGTCCGTGATTACTGATTAACTCGTTGAGATTGGTGTATAGTTCTTCTGAATTCCCCTGAATCAGGAGTAGAGACTCGAATTGTTCTTTGAAAATATTGAAACTACACTCATACCGTTCCCAAAAACCATTAAAATGCCTGCGTTCCATTGCATCTTCAAAGTCTCGCAGGTTGAATTGGGTATCTGCACTGATCATGCGTTGCAGGAACTTGTCTTCGTGCAATGTCTTTTCCAGTTTATCGTATTCCACTTCCGTGATCACATCCCTTTCAATCATTAATTGATTGGCGTATAGTTCCCGTTCGCTTTTGTCTTTTCGGGAATTAAATTCTCCAATAGTCAGTGAAC
>DHNG01000028.1:107459-108770 GCA_002409405.1 Flavobacteriales bacterium UBA5422
AACAAACAAAGGAATAGAGCGCAAGCATTCCCATTCCCAGTATCAAGTGTTTTTGTTTAAACTCTTTGTATTCAAGTAAGATGATTGCCCCCATGAAGAATAATGGGAATAATCCGGCATATTTGAGTTGATTTAAGTAGTTGATTTCTAATATAGCGTATATAACCCCTGGTATGAGGGTCATCAATAACGCAGATCTGAAACGTACATGTTGGTTGTTAACCAGTCTTACAACTGTTTTTCCAATCATAAAGTAACTAAAGCCAATGATTGCAATGGTCAGAATCGCGATAATGGAATAGAAGTTAATTTTAAACAGTGTTTCGATGTGCATCGGAATACTGGAGTTTTCTACAAGTCCTTTAAATAAATAAATCACTCCCATCCATGTGAAATAAGGAACAGAAAGTAACATGGAAGAAAGCAGGAAAGATGGTTTAAAACGAACCAGTTTCAAGCGGATGTATGAAAAATAGACGAGAATAAAAATCAGAATGATATTTAGTGTGTATTCGAAAAAATTAGGAAATACAGCGCTCGTTCCATAGAGACTGGCTTTGTACAAATCCGTATCCTGCATGAACGCAAACCATGAAAATTGAAGTGAGAAATATCGGATTAGCAAGATGACTGCCGGATAGACCCAAACCCATTTTGATTGAACGGATTGTATCAGTTGTGTTACTTTCCACAGGAATAAAAACAGAGAGGTGAGTAGTAACCCCATTAAGATCAGTGATTCAGTTTCACTTGCCGGTTGGTATTCATTGACTACGATTGAAAATAAATACTTCTGATCTTTTGAATAAATGGCAAATCCGGACGCCTCATCCAGTGAAATATAGGCTTGGAAGTCGCCTTTGAAAGGTGCTACAAATTCATTCTTCAGGTAATCATTCTGATAGGAATATTCATTTTTAATGAGGAATGAAACGGCAATTGTAAATTCGTTGTATTCTTTGGATTTAACAAAGTACCATCCGTTTTGTCCTCGTTTGATACCTGTTGTCGGAAAATGTAAATCGGCAAATTTAGAAACGGGTAATTTATTGGTATTCCAATAAATCAATGAGTCTTTTTTATAAATGTGTAATAAATAGGGATCAGTAATATCGGAAAGATCATTGATCGATTGCTTGTTCTTTAATTGAAGAGTTACCTTTTCCAGGTCTTTGTCTAATTGGCGTTCCATATTGGAAAACGCTTTCTTGATACGACTAAGTTCCGGGTAGTAATTGGTCGAGAAGACGTGCAGGTAATATCCGATAAACAGCACGATTGAACAAATAAAAACTGTCCACAAGCCATATT
>DHNG01000028.1:108909-109934 GCA_002409405.1 Flavobacteriales bacterium UBA5422
AAAAAAAACCTGTCCAAAAGCCATATTTAGATAATTTACTTCTCATTGTATTATAACCTGTTATTCATTTACTTCTCCACAGAACGTTAGTTTAACGGAAGAATTGACCTCAAATTGTACCATTTCTCCCAATATAAGCGCTCTGTTGTCATTAACATGTCCCGCCGGAAAATCAAAACAGATTGGAATATTTCTGTACTGAAAATGTTGCAGAACAATTTCCTCCAATGTCATTCCGATTGTAGTTGCTGTTGTATCTTTCAAATCAGTCATCCCACCGATGATCAATCCGGAAATTGCGTCTAAAACCCCAGCTTTTTTCAATGAGAAAAACATTCTGTCAATAGCATATAGTTGCTCACCGACATCTTCGAGAAATAAGACTTTTCCTTTGTAATCCGGTTGAATGTCCGTTCCTAACAAACTATAGACAATACTCAGATTTCCTCCGATGAGTTCTCCTTCTGTTGTTCCTTTTTTGTTCAACGAATTTCCTGGAATTTCAATGCCTGATAATTTTCCTTCCAGTGCTTGAAGCAACGTTGCGAGAGATTCCGGTGAATTTTCCCGATAATTGAGCGGCATTGTCGCATGAATGCTTTTTTGTTCAAATTTTTGTAACTGCTGATGAAACACAGTGATGTCACTAAATCCGACAATCCATTTTGGATTTCTCAGTTGATTCGCCCATTGAATTCGGTCAACAATCCGAACAACACCATATCCACCTCTTGCGCAGATAATTGCTTTCACTTCCGGATTATCAATTGCTTTTTGGAAATCTTCTGTACGTTGTTCATCCGTCCCTGAGAAGTAATTATGTTGTCCTGTGCAATGCGCTCCAAGTACTACTTTGTATCCTTGCTGCTCGAAAAAATTCCGGGCATATACAACATGACTTTCTTCGATTGCTTTTGCAGGAGCCACAATTTGGATCAAATCACCGGGCTTGAGATATGTTAGTTTATTCATCCTGTTTACTTCGTTACTTCAAAGAAACAAATTTTCCTTCAAAGCAATGGCGA
>DHNG01000028.1:110054-110743 GCA_002409405.1 Flavobacteriales bacterium UBA5422
TTTCCTTCAAAGCAATGGCGAAAAGGCATCCGGAATGTGCTCTATTTTAGTACGCATTGAATTATGAACGATCGAAATGACATCGAATTGAACATCTGTGAAGAGATGCTTCAGGCGAATGTAGTGATTGGCCGTTGAAATAATCTGGCGTTGTTTACTACGGGTGACAGCTTTATAAGGTTCACCTATTTCTGCTGTTACGCGCGTTTTAACTTCACATATTGTCAGTATGTTATCTTTGAAGGCGATGATGTCAATTTCACTTTTTTTAAATCTGAAATTTCGATCCAGGATTTGATATCCTTGTTTGAGCAAGTGTGTGGCCGCGAGTTCTTCTCCATAGCGACCCAGTTCAGTGTGTGTCATGTAGTGTGGTTTTTTAGTTGGAAGGAGGTGACGAAAGATAAAAAAGCGAAACCCTGAAGTCTCGCTTTTTACCTACGATTTGCAACTATTCCTGGTCTGCAGTTGCCGACTCAACTACATTTGCAGAACCAAGAGCTTCTTTAATTTTCATTTCCATTTCTTCCATTAGTTCAGGATTGTCCTGTAAAAGTGTTTTTACAGCATCTCTTCCCTGGCCTAGCTTTACTTCTCCATATGAAAACCAGGAACCACTTTTTTTGATGATATTTAATTCAACCCCCAAATCAATCACTTCACCTATTTTTGAAATTCCTTCACCATAC
>DHNG01000028.1:111065-111196 GCA_002409405.1 Flavobacteriales bacterium UBA5422
TGGTTGATGAAAATACAACAACATTTTGCTTTGTTGATGGAACCCGTCAGTTTTCGAAGTGCTTTTGACATCAAACGAGCTTGTAATCCCATTTGAGAATCCCCCATTTCCCCTTCGATTTCTGCTTTTGG
>DHNG01000006.1:0-527 GCA_002409405.1 Flavobacteriales bacterium UBA5422
CCGGGAGATAAAATTTTAGGTTTTGACCTTTCTCACGGAGGACATTTAACACACGGTTCACCTGTGAATTTCTCAGGTAAATTGTACCAACCGTTTTTCTACGGTGTCAATAAAGAAACAGGACGTGTCGATTACGATGTGTTGGAAGAAACAGCTCGTCGTGAACAACCGAAAATGATTATTTGCGGAGCTTCTGCATATAGCCGTGACTGGGATTATGCGCGCATCAGAAAAGTCGCAGACGAGATCGGTGCAATTATTTTAGCAGACATCTCCCACCCTGCCGGATTGATTGCCGCAGGTTTGTTGGAAGATCCGTTGGAACATTGTCACATTGTGACTTCTACAACACATAAAACGTTGAGAGGTCCGCGAGGTGGAGTGATCATGATGCGACACAACTTTGACAATCCGTTTGGATTAAAATGGAACAACGGAAACCTGAAATCGATGGGAGCATTGTTGGATGCAGCTGTTTTCCCGGGGATTCAGGGAGGTCCATTGGAGCACGTAATTGCTGCAAAAGC
>DHNG01000006.1:652-1227 GCA_002409405.1 Flavobacteriales bacterium UBA5422
GAGCACGTAATTGCTGCAAAAGCAGTGGCGTTTGGTGAAGCATTGACAGAGAATTACAAAAATTACATGAAGCAGGTTCAGAAGAACGCTGCGGTAATGGCGGAAGAATTTATTAAGCACGGGTACACCATCATTTCCGGAGGAACTGACAACCACTCTATGTTGATTGACTTACGTTCAAAAGGTGTGACAGGAAAAGATGCTGAAAATACATTGGTAAAAGCAGATATTACTGTGAATAAAAACATGGTGCCGTTTGATACGGAATCTCCGTTTGTTACTTCAGGAATCAGAGTCGGAACAGCAGCAATCACATCTCGTGGTGTTGTTGAAACGGAAATTCCTCAAATTGTCGAATTGATTGATCAGGTATTGATGAATATTGAGAATGAATCAGTGATTAATGAAGTGAAAACAAAAGTAAAAGCACTGATGGGAAGCAGACCTTTGTTTCAGTTTTAAGAACGAATCTAATATAATTAATAGAAAGCACATTTCGGTTGACGGGATGTGCTTTTTTCATTGGAAGAATGACTATCCCTCAAAGTTTTTATCAGATATTACGATATTACGAT
>DHNG01000006.1:1456-44366 GCA_002409405.1 Flavobacteriales bacterium UBA5422
CGATATTACGATATTACGATATTCAATTTCCTAGACACCAAAAATATTATGCAAGGTGCATCACACCTCCTACAACTGCTTTTGATGCCCCCGTGACCGATGGAAGACAATTCGGAATGTTTTCCAGGTGCAATGCTCCTAAAAATGCAAAAATTAATGCTTCTTTAAAATCAATCGTTTCTTCATCGGGAAGAACAACGCCCCCCTTAAAATAATGCTCAATCCTGCTGACCAAAAACGTGTTTTTTGCTCCTCCCCCTGTTACAAACACAGTTTGACAGTTGTATTCGTTTAATCGCTTTGCGATCTGAAAAGCGGCATGTTCCGTTGCGGTAGCAATTTTTGTTTCAAGTGAAATCGGATAGTTCTCAAATAACGGTAAAATGTGTTCCTCCACCCACTCCCAACCCAAAGAGGGAGGTTGTAATTGATGATATGTATTAATTTCGTTCAGTGACTTCAATAATCCGGCATCTACAGTATGTGCGGAAGCAATCATCCCATTCCTGTCATACTCCAGTCCTGACTGTCGGGTAAAATAGTTGATTAGAATATTTGCCGGACAGATGTCAAATGCCGTAACAGAGGTATCATTGTTTATGATTGAGAAATTAGCAAATCCTCCGATGTTCAAAAAAGCATCTGCCTGTCCTGAAAATAGCAATTGATCACCGATTGGGACAAGTGGAGCCCCCTGCCCTCCATGTAAAACGTCCTTTGTTCTGAAATCATTAATTGTGTTGATTCCTGTTGTATGTGCAATACTTTCTCCACAACCTATTTGAACCGTTAGTCCTTTTTCCGGCTGATGAAAAACAGTATGGCCGTGTGAGGCAATTGCTGCAATCTCATTTTTTTGAATTGAAAAATCTGTAATAAACCGATTGATGCACACACCGAAAAAAAGCCCTAATTGCCGATCCATTGAAAAAAGTTCAAAGCCAGATAAATTGACAACATTTTTCAGGTGTTTCAATAGTTGTTCCGGATAAGTATATGTTCTGGTATTGTGTATTTTATAACTCCATGTGTTTTTTTTACAAAAAAAATCAACATGGCAAATATCTACTCCATCCAGTGAAGTCCCTGACATCAATCCGATTAATTGATAGTGAAGAAAATCTTTAACTTGCATTTTTTTAATATTTGATTACTTTTGCAGATACTCAAAATGAAACCATAAAGATACGTATGAAATTTGAATTATCAGAAGAGCATTTGGCTGTAAAAGCTGCTGCAAGGGATTTTGCCCAGAATGTATTGAAACCGGGAGTTATTGAGCGCGACAATGCACAGCGCTTTCCTGCCGAAGAGATCAAGCAACTGGGAGAATTGGGATTTATGGGGATGATGGTTGATCCGAAGTACGGAGGAAGTGGTATGGATACGCTTTCTTATGTGTTGGCGATGGAAGAAATCTCCAAAGTTGATGCTTCAACTTCCGTTTGTATGTCAGTTAACAATTCCCTTGTTTGCTGGGGATTGGAGAAATTCGGTACGGAAGAGCAAAAACAAAAATACCTCATTCCACTTGCAAAAGGTGAGAAAATCGGTGCATTTTGTTTGTCTGAGCCGGAAGCTGGTTCGGATGCAACTTCACAACGCACAACAGCAATCGATAAAGGAGATCATTATTTGATGAACGGGACAAAAAACTGGATCACAAATGGTTCTTCAGCATCTATTTACCTGGTCATTGCTCAAACAGACGTTGAAGCAGGTCATAAAGGAATCAATGCTTTCATTATCGAAAAAGGAATGGATGGTTTTATCATTGGTGCGAAAGAAGATAAAATGGGAATTCGCGGAAGTGATACGCATACCTTGTTATTCAACGATGTGAAAGTTCCAAAAGAAAACAGAATCGGAGAAGATGGTTTTGGATTTACCTTTGCAATGAAAGTGCTTTCCGGTGGACGTATCGGAATCGCTTCTCAGGCATTGGGAATCGCTGCCGGAGCATTTGAGTTATCAACTGCTTATGCGAAAGAACGAAAAGCATTTGGTAAAACAATCGGAGAACATCAGGCAATTGCATTCAAATTAGCAGATATGGCTACAGATATTGAAGCTGCTCGTCTGTTGGTATACCGCGCTGCATTAGATAAAGATAACGGGCGTAATTACGACCAATCTTCTGCAATGGCTAAATTGTATGCTTCAAAAGTTGCAATGCAACACACTGTTGAGGCTGTTCAGATTCACGGAGGATATGGATTTGTAAAAGAGTATCACGTTGAACGTTTAATGCGTGATGCGAAGATTACACAAATTTACGAAGGAACGTCTGAAGTTCAAAAGATCGTTATCTCCAGAAACATACTGAAAGGTTAATCTTATTCAGATGTATAGATAGATTGAAAGGCCGTTCGGATGAATGGCCTTTTTTTTGTTTTGAAAATCAATTTATTACAGAGACTCACTTGAAGTGATTAGTTGAGTGAATGTGTAACTAAACGAAATTGCTTTAAATAGCATTTTATCAGGGTAAAAGCACCGTTTAGCTATAAATTGTTGAAATCATTTTCTACTGATTGTATAAAAGGTATGATTATTGCCCTTATTTTTACAAAAAACAGCATCCCATGAAAACAATTAGCAGTATCATTTTTAGTAGTTGTATGTTCCTCTCATTCGGACAAATTTCGTCCATGAAAAAAGAGAAAGATGGTGCCGTTCCTTGCTATGAACGTGCAAAAAACCAACGCAGCAAAGGAATTGATAGTTGGGAGTGCGGAAAATTAGTTGGTGTGGTTGATTGCAATGAGGAAATTGAATACGACCACGAATTAAACCTGTTTTTGAAGAAAGCCAAAGACAATGTGAACAGAACCGGTGCAGGAAAACCATTTACAGGAACTTGTGAATCGTGTTTTATGAATGGTTTGCTGGAAAGAAGAATTTCCTTTGTTGACGGACGTGAAAATGGGATTGACACAGCTTACTACGAAGATGGATGTATTCAGGCTGTGCGTTCGCATATACAAGGATCAGAATCCGGGACATGGACCTATTTTTATGACTCGACGCAAATTGTTGCGTGGGAAATGAATTACTACCTGGGAGAAAAGCACGGAAAACAAGTCAATTTTAAAGCCAATGGAGATACAACAAAGTTGGAACATTATAAAAACGGAGTGCTTGATGGTGTGAAAAAACAATACTATAAAGGCTCCAAAGTATTTAAAGAAGTCAACTATGTTGCTGGATTAATGGATGGGACATTCAAGATGTACAACGCACAGGGTGTGGTGATTGAAGAGGCAAATTACAAAGCCAATAAGAAGAATGGCGTTCAGAAATACTATTACGATGATGGAGTGTTATTGCGAACAGAGAACTGGGAAAACGGAGTAAAATCAGGAGAGTTTAAAATGTTTTATTACCAGGGACACATTCAAACGCTGGAAACCTACAATAAGAAAGGTCAGAAAGAAGGAAAATTTGAAGAATATTACCCGGATCAAAAACCGAAAAGAATAGCTGTTTATGCAAAAGATGTGTTGATTGAAGAACACTTGTTTGATGAACACGGAAATGAAACATATTCTTTCGGAGCACCTACAACTTCAGATGCTGAGGATGATGCGGTCAAAAAAAAGGGGACTAAAAAATAATGAATCTTAATTCCCGGACACCCTTACTTGATGTGGCGGTAATTGGAGGTGGTGCAGCTGGTTTTTTTGCAGCTATCCATGCCAAAAACACAACCAATTCAGTTACAATTTTTGAAAAATCTGCCAAGTTACTTTCCAAGGTGAAAATTTCCGGCGGTGGACGTTGCAATGTTACCAACGCCTGTTTTGACAATGAGTTACTGTCCCGGCACTATCCCCGTGGAGAAAAACAACTGAGAAGAGCTTTTTATCAGTTCAATGCTCAATCCACGGTCGACTGGTATGAATCCAGAGGAGTGAAATTAAAAACCTATCCGGACAATTGTATCTTTCCGCAAGCAAACGATTCACAGGTTATCATTGATTGTCTGTTGAAAGAATGCTACGACAAAGGAATCGAATTACAGATCCAACACGCGGTAAAAACCATTAAAAAGGAAAATGATTACTTTGTCCTTGCAATAAATGACCAGCTTGTTTATGCTAAAAAAGTAATTGTCACAACAGGAGGGCAGCCCAAAATAAGTGGATTAAAGTGGTTGGAAGAATTGGGATTAAAGATCATTTCCCCTGTCCCCTCTTTGTTTACATTCAATATGCCCGGCAATCCGATCCGTGAATTAATGGGAAATGTTGTGGAGCAAACAACCGTAAAAATTGAAGGAACAAAATTGACCGGAAAAGGACCTCTTCTTGTAACGCATTGGGGAATGAGCGGTCCGGCAATCTTACAACTCTCCGCTTGGGGTGCACGCATACTGGAAGAAAAGAATTACCAGTTTTCAATTTTTGTCAATTGGCTGGATGAACAGAAAGAAGAAGGGTTGAGAGCAATGGTACAACACCAGAAAAAAGAGCAGCCGGATAAGATGTTGAGCAACGCAAATCCGTTTTCGATCACGAATAAAATCTGGCAGTTTTTATTGCAGAAATATGAACTTCCTGCCCAGATCCGATGGAAGGAACTGGAAGGTAAATCACTTAATAAATTAGTAACTGCCTTGTTGTTTGATAAATACGATGTATCCGGAAAGACAACCTTCAAAGAGGAATTTGTTACCGCTGGAGGAGTACATCTTTCCGAAATTGATTTCAATACGATGGAGTCAAAGAAAATAAAAGGACTGTATTTTGCCGGAGAAGTAGTAGACATCGATGGTATTACCGGTGGTTTTAATTTTCAGGCTGCCTGGACAACCGGTTACATTGCAGGCAAGAATGCCGGATCAAATTAGCATTCCACATTGCTATATCGTCACATTGCACTATCGCCTTATCCCGATATGATCACAAATATTTTCCGGTTTAGCATCGTTTTATAATAAAAATAACTTGTTTTGCACTATGCATTTTGTAGAACCGCACTTTGGATGGAGAGGATATTATACTGCAGAAGACGATCCGCAATCGCCTTTTTATGGTCGTATATATAACGAATTTGAATTCGAACACCGGATCTATAATTACGTCATTCACCCGCAATGGGATCCCATCGGTTCAGAAACGCTATTCATCAAGATTTTATTCACAGATTACCAGGACGGCTATTCTGTCATTGAATTGATCGGAGAATGGAACGACGCGATTGAGAATGACATCATGACCTTGAAACGGGACATCATTGATCTCTTAATTCACGAAGGGATCAACAAATTTATTTTGGTTGGGGAAAATGTGCTGAATTTTCATTCGTCAGATGACAGTTATTATGAAGAATGGATTGACGATATTGAAGATGGATGGGTTGTACTTGTCAACTTCCACAACCATGTAAGCAGAGAAATGCAGCAAGCCAACATTGACCAGTATTTTTTAATGGGCGGGCAATTAGATGACGTAGAATGGCGGACATTTCTTCCGCATCAATTTTTTCGGTTTATTTCGAAAATTGTCAACCAACGACTGGATTAACAATTACTTGACAGCTTTCCATTCATACACACTGACTTTCAAGTGCTTTAATACGATGCTGTCTCCATACTGTGCCCACAAACCGGTGTAAGTTTTATCCTGTTTCGTACGAATATTAGGAGCAATGTAATCAAAAGTAACAGTCTTGTTAATCGTATCATGAATGACTCCTGCATCCTTGTATTGCTTCCCTTTCCACGCATACGGGACTTCATTATACCACATGTGTGTGTTGAAGATTTTTCCCTCCAATTGTGATGTTTCTCCCTGATATCCCCACTCCGAACGAATCAACAGATGCCGCACGTCTTTTATCAAAGGAAGTTGTAAATCCATTCCGGGAGCATATAGATTTTGTTGTGATAGCAGGAAATCATCATAAATTAGACTGTCTTCGTACAACAAGTTGAAATCAGTGATGTCAATGACGCTGTTTTCAAATTTTCCATCGTCTATTTCCATCAATCGTTTCTGTTGTTCGGTCATTGGTGTTGTCTGCAGAAAAACGGAACGATATGCGGCAGCCGTCATGTGGTTTCCTTGAAAAATTCGCTTGCGTACCTGGTACGTCTGAAACAAATTGAGTAGAATCGTAAATCCGATCAACAGGAGAATCCATTTCTTACCAAAGTCTTTAATGAAATACCCTAAGCTAATCGCAAGGATCGGGTAAAAATCTATCATAGCTCTGTGTCCGAAAGGAATCGGGTACCACCAGGTTGTCCAGCAACTAATGACATAGAAAAACACAAGAAATGTAATCAGGCCTGCAATTCCGGTTGAACGATCGTTTTTGATCCAGAAGTAAAATCCCAACAAGGAAAAGATCATCACCGGTGAATAAATCAACCATCCATTTTTAAAGCTGAAAAGAACCTCCAATATATAAGGTGTTGACCAGTCCATCCCCTCCCCCGGATTATTTGCGTAGCTGTTGATCATGAAACTACCTGAAGTCAACTTCCAATAAATCATTTGGGGAAGGAATGTCAATACGATGGCAACTAGTACAATGAATACATATCCGGTTTTTGAACGTAGAAAGAATACTATTTTGCCGATGAATGAATGGCCGAACTTCTTGTATCCATAAAACACTGCAAAAAGACCAATTACAACAGAAGGGGTTCGTGTCAATGCAATCAGACCGATTGAAATCCCAAGTAAAATGGCATTTTTAACGGAGATCTTCTCGTGGAAATAATGCGTTCGAAGGATAAAAAAACAAACCAACATAAAAACCAGGTTGTGTGTCACACCGACCGAGCCGAAATTCATATAGAAAAAATTTGTTCCCAACCCGATAATGAGCATTACTGTTGCTCCGACCCGTTCATTAAAAAATAACAACAGTACTTTTCTCAACAGAAAAACACTGAGCATAAAATAGAAAAAAGACCCTAAATAAGCCATCACCTGGTATGGATAAGAGAAACCATCGGTTGTATAACCGCCCCAATTTGCCCATAATTCAGCAACCAGATAGAATGGTAAATGTAGAATTGCCCACCCAATAGTATATTTTATATATACGTTTCCATTCGGGAGGTGAACATATTGATAAAGCGCTGAAGAATACTCGTACCGTTCATTAATTACCCGGAAATAATCCAGATCCACATCAAATGAATGGCGATCAAATACCAACGGATAATATGAATTATACCCCATTATATCCCAGGTCAGTATGTTTTTTATCCCGTCGGAAAAGAACAATATCCCGATGATCAAAATCAGTAGTATACCAATGGTAAATGTATTGTAGCCTATTTTCAGCCGATCCATATCCGAAACCTTTGTGACAAAAATAAGGTTAAAGTTTGTTTTTTAGTTAAAAACAGAAAGATGTAGAAAGAATAAATTACCCTTAATTTTTGCTTAATCATATTTCAAAGGAATCCGAATAGATTTGCGCTACTAGTTTAATGAAAATCAGGATTATGAAAATTACTGCTATACTCTTTACCGGCATCAGTTTACTATTTTTTGTTTTTAGTGCTGTCGCTCAGCAGCAGGCATTCGTTGCTTCCGGTACACATTCGTTTACAACACATCCCAGTGTGATTGAATTAACCGTTGAAGCAATTGGAGGAGGCGGTGGCGGTGGACGCTGCACGAATGGTAGCGTATTCAACCATAAAGCCAACGGCGGAGGTGGCGGTGGTGCATATATCAAGACACTTGTCGGGGTAAGTGGCAGTACAAATTATTCAGTAGTCGTTGGAGCCGGAGGATACAACAACAGTAATGGAACACAAGCAAATGGTGGTGATTCGTACTTTGGCCCCGGTACACAGGCATTTGCACAGGGAGGAAGAACGAAATTCGGTGATGCCGGAGATGACAATGTTGTCGGAGGCACAGGTGGTGCTGCGGGCAGTTCTATCGGTACGATACGATTTTCTGGAGGTGACGGAGGATGTGGGGAGGACAGTGATCCGGATGGCGGAGGTGGCGGAGGTGCTGCAGGCCCGAATGGAAATGGAAACCGGGGAGTGCGTGCTCCGGGTACAGATGGTGCGTGTGGTATAAATGGTAGTGGCACAGGAGCCGGAGGATTGTTTCTCTCAGGAGCTACTGCCGGAGGTAATGGTGGCGGTGGCGGTGACAACGGAGGTGTCGGAGCCGCAGGAGCAAGTTATGGTGGCGCCGGTGGTGGTTCAAGTGCACAGAGTGGTTCCAGTAGAAGTGGTGGTGCCGGAGCAGCAGGAATTGTTGTCCTGGCATGGTCGAGAATTGATAATGTATCAACAGCCTGCGCTGGAAGCACGGCAACTATAACCGGTTTTAATTTTTCGACAACACTTGGAGGAACTGCCATTACAACAACAGCTGTTACATTAAACGGAACAGCTGTGGCATTCACGATTAACAGTAATACACAGTTAACAATCACATTACCCGTCGGAGCCGTCTCCGGAAATGTAATCTTGACAACTACATTAGGAAGAGCACAATACACAATGACAGTTAATGCAACTTCGGTTGCCCCAACAGCAGTGTCAGGAAGTGGAAATTACTGTTTTGGAAACCAGGTAACATTAACAGCAACAGGAGGAAGTCTGGGGGCTGGAGCTTCTTATAGATGGTATTCCGGAAGTTGCGGAGGTACGGCAGTTGCAACAACAACAATACCTTCATATACATTTGCAGCTGCTACAACAGGTAGCACAACTTATTTTGTAAGAGCGGAAGGAACATGTAATACAACAGCATGTGCTTCTGCAGTTGTTATACTTCCAACGCCTAATATACTCGCTACGAATGGTGAAAGTACTGTTTGTACAGTAAATGCAGGAGAAACTGTTCATTTCTTTGAGACAACAAGCGGGAATTACATCGCTACGGTAATTGCCGGGGGTAACAGTCTGGGGAGTGTTCGTGCAACTGCTTACGTTGAATCTGGCTCAATAGCGGTGCCTGCCTGTTCTACCCCTCATCCAATGCACGCAACGAATGTGTTGGCACGTCATTGGGTAATAACTCCGACAACCAATGCTGCCGCAACTGTACGTCTCCCCTATTATTTAACGGAACTCAATAACCTGATGCCTCTTGCAAACGGGAATGCCAATCCGGATGACAATGTCGGAGTACAAAGTGATTTACAATTAAGTAAGTATTCAGGAGGTTCATGGCCATCTTCTCTAAATGTAGACAATGATCCGAATAATAACTGTGCGCCGCCATACAGTACTGGGGCCGGAGGAACAACGATACAAGGTCCTGTAACTTCCGGAACAATTGCATACCTTTCCGGATTTGGGGCAAATTTATACTCCGAATATACTGTCACAGGTTTTTCTGAATTCTGGTTACATGGAGGAATTTCTTCAACACCACTAGCGGTTGAATTGACAGATTTATATGTCAGCTGTGAATCGACGGAAATCATAATTAGCTGGACAACAGCAAGCGAGCAGCAGTCATCTCATTTTATAGTGGAGAAAAGCAGAGATGGACTGAATTGGGAAATTTTT
Source organism: Flavobacteriales bacterium UBA5422 (assembly GCA_002409405.1). Taxonomy (GTDB): domain Bacteria; phylum Bacteroidota; class Bacteroidia; order Flavobacteriales_D; family Crocinitomicaceae; genus Taishania. The sequence continues at coordinate 10,965 of DHNG01000006.1, forward strand.
CAAACAATTAGTGGTGCGGGCACAAAGCACTCATCCAGTATGTATCAAGTAACGGATCCGCTACCAGGAACAAACTATTACCGGATACAGCAAGTAGATTTTAACGGAGTCCGGCAACTAATGGGAATTAAAGAAGTTCCTTGTAAAATGAAAGAAGAAAACCGGTTGATTGTATATCCGAATCCTGCCCGGGAAGCCTTTACTGTTGAAATTCATTCGACACGGGCAGTGACGGGAGCATTACTCTTATTGACAGATGTAACAGGAAAACAGATTGATTCAAGACCCGTGAATATTGCAAAAGGAGTTAACCAGGTTTATTTTAATCAGCATCAATTACAAAAAGGGACATACATGATCCATATTTCAGGAGCAGGATTGGAAGTGCCTGTATCCAGAATTGTAATCGATTAAAACGCGATGAGATTGGTTGAAATGATGAATTATCAATTATCAAAGGTGTAAAAACAATTACATCACTTGATAATTGATAATTCAAATTTACTATTTTTTACTACACATGCAATGCTCTTCCCGCCGTAGCATCCAGTGCAGCTTCTTTCACTGCTTCAGAATACGTCGGATGCGGATGGCAAATGCGTGCGATATCCTCTGCAGAGGCTCTGTATTCCATTGCAACAACAGCTTCCATAATTAAATCAGCAGCGCGTGGTGCAATCATGTGAACTCCCAGGATTTCATCTGTTTCTTTATCCGCAATGATTTTAACCAATCCCTGAACATCCATCGATGCACGAGCTCTTCCCAACGCTTTGATCGGGAAAGATCCTACTTTAATATTCGCTCCTGCAGCTTTTAATTCTTCTTCTGTTTTTCCTACAGCCGCAACTTCCGGCCATGTATAAACAACCCCGGGGATGAGATCATAATTGATGTGTGGCTTTTGTCCTGCCAGTAATTCAGCAACAAAAACACCTTCCTCTTCTGCTTTGTGTGCCAACATCGCACCACGTACAACATCTCCGATGGCATAAATATTCGGAACAGCTGTTTGTAAATGATTATTTACCTCGATTTGACCTCTGTCAGTTGCCTTCAATCCGGCATTCTCCAACCCAAGACCTTCGGTATACGGTTTTCTACCAACTGCAACTAAGCAATAGTCAGCTTCCATTGTCACTTCTTCCCCTTTTTTATTCAAAGCAGTAAGAACAACCGTTTTCCCTTTGTTTTCCACTTTCTGAACGCGGTGTTCCATGTGGAATTTGAATCCTTCTTTTTTCAACACACGTGTCAATTCTTTCGACATCGTTCCGTCCATTGTCGGGATAATATTCGGTGCAAATTCTACTACCTCAATTTCAGTTCCCAAACGGCCATATACCGAACCTAGTTCAAGTCCGATTACTCCTCCTCCGATCACCAGCATTTTTTTCGGGATTTCCGTCAGACTTAATGCCTCTGTAGAAGTAATGATTCGTTTTTTATCCGGCTCCATTCCCGGGAAGAAATTAGGTTTCGATCCGGTAGCAATAATTGTATTTTTAGATGTCAGCTGCGTTTCTTTTCCTTCGGCATCAACTACTTTGATTGTTGTCGCATTTACAAAAGAACCAACTCCATGGTATACATCAATTTTATTCTTGTCCATCAGGAATTTAATTCCTGCACACGTTTGCTCCACTACTCCGTTTTTACGGGCAATCATTTGTTGGATATCAGCTTGCGGTTTGTTAACAATCACTCCGTGTTCAGCAAAATTGTGAACGGCATTGTGAAAATGCTCCGATGAATCCAATAACGCTTTTGAAGGGATGCATCCCACATTCAAACAGGTTCCTCCAAGTGTGTTGTATTTTTCAATAATTGCTGTTTTCAATCCCAACTGCGCACAGCGTATTGCTGCCACATATCCTCCGGGACCAGAACCGATAACCGTAACGTCGTAATTGCTCATTTTTCGTATGTTTTTTATCTTCATTGCAAATGTAATTACTTTATCTGACTAGGCGAACATGTCAGTAGAGAAAAAAGGCAGATCAAATGAAAACAAATGCGCTTCAAGGCGACTGGAAATAGTTTTTTGAAACTGAAATTCTTTCGTATCTTTGGACGTACTTTTAAAAACGAACAAACAATATGAAATTCTTTCAACCAATTGCCATCTTGTTAATTCCTGCTCTTTTTATTCTCTCTGCCTGTAAAAAAGATAAAAAGGATGAGGAGGAAACGGAAGTTGTTTATAAGTCAGAGCAATCCTATGTACTTGCCGATATTTCATACGGGAGTGAAGCCGGACAGGACATGGACATTTACCTGCCGGCAAACAGAAGTGCATCCACAAAAGTATTCGTACTGGTTCATGGAGGTGGCTGGCATGCAGGAGACAAAGCCGATTTTGATGGTTTTTTCAATGTACTGAAGCAATATTACCCCAATCATGCCATTATCAATATCAATTACAGACTGGCAACGCTTTCAAGCCCCGGATATCCGAAACAAATTAACGATATCCAACTTGCATTACAGCACATTCAGCAAGCAAAATATAACGTTTCACGTGAGTACTTTTTCTTCGGAGCATCGGCAGGCGGACACCTGGCTATGTTGTATGGATATGCATTTGACCCCAATCATAATGTGAAGGGAATCTGCAATACAGTCGGTCCTGCTGATTTCACAGATCCTTCCTATACAGATAATTCGATCTATCAGTATGCATTGACAAGTCTGGTCGGACCGTATACGTATGCACAAAAACCGGAATTGTACCTGGAAGTAAGTCCCACCCATTACATCTCTGCAACTTCTCCAAAGACAATTTCTTTTTTCGGAGACGCAGATGATTTGGTGCCCGCATCTCAAATGCCGTTGCTTCACGACAAGTTAAATGCAGTCGGGGTATATAATGAGGCAACATTGTATGCAGGTGAAGGGCACGGCGGATGGAGTCAGGCAACATCAACCGACTACACCTTGAAAGTAGCCAACTTCATTAATCAACATTTTAATTACTAAAAATTGTTTCTGATTCTTCGACTGAAGTATTTTACTATCTTAACGCACTGAAAGAATGTGTGAGACCATGAAAATTATTTCATTTAACGTAAACGGCATCAGAGCCATCATCAAAAAATCATTCATCCATGACATGCGTTCATTGGATGCGGATATCATTTGTTTACAGGAAACCAAGGCTACTGTCGAACAAACAAAAGAAGCGGTAGCTGAACTGGAAGGGTACGAAGTTTACGGAAACGAAGCTGTTCGTAAAGGTTATTCCGGAACAGCCATCATTACTCGCAAAAAGCCAATTGCTGTGTTTTATAATATCGGAATTTCCGACCATGATAATGAAGGCCGCGTAACGGGAGCGGAGTTTGAAGATTTCTACCTGATTACGGCTTACATACCCAATTCAGGGAGTGAATTATTGCGTTTGGGATACCGTCAAACCTGGGATGGGGCGTTTTTAGCATATCTTAAGAACCTGGAACAAACCAAACCGGTTATTGTATGTGGGGACTTTAACGTTGCTCACAAAGCAATTGACCTGGCACGTCCGAAAGAAAACTACAATAAGTCAGCAGGATTCATGCAGGAGGAAATTGATGGTATGAATGCTTATACATCGAATGGACTCATTGATACTTACAGATCTGTTCATGGAGATGCGGTGAAATATACCTGGTGGAGTTACAGAGGCGGTGCACGTCAGAAAAATGTAGGCTGGCGGATTGATTATTTTCTGGTTTCTGAAAATTTCCTGCCACGCATCAAAGAAGCATTCATTCTGAATGAAATTGAAGGATCGGATCACTGTCCGGTAGGGATTGTCATCCAATAAAACAGGGAATTAAACGTTTCCTTGTACGTAATTAATATTTCGTTACTTTTGAACGCCTAAAAGAAAGAAAATGAACACTTCAGTGAAAGCCACACTTTTCACACTCCTATGTTTTGTTGCACTACTCATTGGTTGTTCTCCTTCAAAAGAGGAAGAGCAGTCTGTTGGTGAAAAAAAACGCCTCAATGATGGTGATATTCACTCGTATGCCAACCTGGATGAAATTCATACAACGCACTTGCACCTGGAGTTAGATGTAAACTTCGACAATAATACAATTTATGGTGTTGCACGGCATCAAATGGTAAATGAAAAAGGGGTTGATACCGCTATTTTTGATGTGAAAAACATTGTAATTCAAAAAGTAACAACAGGACAAGGAAAGGAAAAAGAAACAGACTATGTTATCGGAGAAGACGATCCGATTGTGGGAGCTCCGCTAATGGTGGCAATTGATTCAACAGTTGAATTTGTCAATATTTATTATTCAACAACAGATAAAACAGAAGCCTTAGATTGGTTGACTCCGGAATTGACAGAAGGGAAAAAATATCCGTTTATGTATTCTCAGGGGCAAACGGTGTTGACCAGAACATGGATTCCCATTCAGGACAGTCCATCCAACCGAATTACTTATTCAGCAGATGTAAAGGTTCCGAAAGAATTCTTAGCGGTTATGAGTGCGACAAATCCTACTTCAAAAAATGAGACAGGAGAATATCACTTTGAAATGAAACAACCCATTCCCGCTTACCTGATTGCCATTGCTGTAGGAAATCTGGAATACCGGTCACTGGGAAAGAATTGTGGTGTCTATTCTGAACCGGAACTAATTGATACCTGCGCCAATGAATTTACGGACCTGCAGAAAATGATAGATGCTGCAGAAAAATTATATGGTGATTACCGTTGGGAGCAATATGATGTAGTGGTACTCCCCTATTCATTCCCGTTTGGCGGAATGGAGAACCCGCGGCTGACATTTGCCAATCCGACATTGATCACGGGTGATCGTTCACTGGTGAGTGTTATCGCACATGAATTGGCACATTCCTGGTCCGGAAACCTGGTAACGAACGCTTCGTGGGAAGATTTTTGGCTGAATGAAGGATTTACGGTGTATTTTGAAAACCGGATCATGGAGGAATTGTACGGAAAAGAAGTTGCCGATATCCTGGCCGTTATTGAATTCCAGGAATTAGAACGAACACTGAAAAAGATTGATCGGCAAGACACGAAGTTGAAATTAAACCTGGCAGACAGAAGTCCGGATGAAGGAATGACGGATATTGCATACATTAAAGGTGCTTACTTCCTGCGGACACTGGAACAACTAGCTGGTAGAAAGAAGTTTGACAAGTTTCTGAAAAAATACTTCAATGACCATGCGTTCAAAACCTTATCCACGGAGGAGTTTGTAACTTATTTGAATCACCACCTGTTAGAACCGAACAACATTCAGTTCAATACAGATGAATGGATCTATGAAGCAGGAATTCCTGAAAACTGTATTCATATTACTTCTGGTCGTCTTGAAAAGGTGGAGAAACTGGCAGAAGAAGTTGCAAAAGGGAAAAACACCGCGAAGTTTAAAAAATACAAACGAAACGATCTGACAACACAGGAATGGATGGCGTTTATCCGAAAGTTACCTTCAGATGTTGATGTAAAAACATTGAAGATGATTGATGACCAACTGGGATTCAAGAATTGCGGAAACTCAGAAATTATGTGTGAGTGGTATATGTTGTCCATCAAAAGAGGATATACATTGGTACGCCCAAGCATGGAGAAATTTCTTCTGAAAACCGGGAGATTGAAATACCTGGAACCCATTTATGAAGAACTCAACACTAGCAGATACCAAAGCGATAAAGACCTGGCGAAGAAAGTCTTTGAAAAAGCAAAAGGAAATTACCATCCGATTGCACGGATATCGATTGAACAAATGCTTAATTCTTAATCTGTTTCCTTGAAGTAATATCGAATTTCATCCCGGAGATTGTATCGGGAAGACATGACTTCCCCATAAGCTCCTGCTGTACGGATTGCCAGTAAATCCCCGCGACGGACTTCCGGTAATAGCACTTCTTTTCCGAAGGAGTCCGAACTTTCACATATCGGTCCCACAACATCATAGTTCATTTGTGCTGCTCCGGGTTTTACAGAAATATTTTCAATTGCATGATAAGCCTGGTATAATGCAGGACGCATTAGTTCGGTCATTCCGGCATCGAGAATTACAAAGTTCTTTTTAATCCCTTTTTTGATGTACAATGCCCTCGCGATCAGTGTTCCGCATTGCGCCACCATCGCCCTGCCAATTTCAAAGTGGATTTCCTGGTTGGGACGTTTTTCGATGAATTGATCGAAAACAGAAAAATAAGCATCAAAATCAGGAATCGGAAATGTGTCCGGCTGTTTGTAATCAACTCCCAGCCCACCTCCGACATTCAGTGTTTTTAAATAAACACCATGCTCTTCGAACCACTCATTCCATTCATTTACTTTAATACACAGACTTTTAAATACATTCATTTCAAGTATCTGTGAGCCTATGTGAAAATGAATTCCATGCAGTTCCAGGTATGGATTTGCCTTGGCAACAGCGATGCATTCCGGAAGATCTCCCGGCATAATTCCGAACTTGTTCTCATCCAACCCTGTCGTGATGTAATGATGTGTTTGTGCGTCCACATTGGGATTGATGCGCAGTGCAATCCGGGCTGTTGTTTGCTGTTGCTCCGCCAATTCTCCGATCACCATCAATTCTTCCAGGGATTCTACATTGAATGAGAAGATCTCCTGTTGAAGGGCATAACGAATCTCCTTGTCTGTTTTTCCAACACCGGCAAAAGCAATTTGATTCGGTGGGACGCCCGTTTCTATGGCTTTTTTAACTTCGTTTCCACTCACGCAATCAGCTCCGAATCCATATTGGTGTATCAACTGTAGTATGCGGTCATTGTAGTTGGCTTTGTAGGCAAAATGAACATGGAAATTTCGTTGCCCGGCTGCTTTCCTGACAACTTCCAATGTACGTTTTAACAAATCCAGGTCGTAATAATAAAAAGGTGTTTCGACATCCTTAAATTGTGCTGTTAAATTCAGATCAAACATAAGGCATCAGAATAAATGGCGGTGTAACGATTGCAATGCTTCTGTTTTGTGTTCCGAATGAATCAACAACGAAATATTGTGATTAGAACCCCCGTAGGAAATCATTCGGATCGGCAGGTGCCGGATTCCTTCAAAAATCTGAGCGGCATACCCCTTGGTATCGATGTTGAATGTACCGACAATGCAAACAATTGTTTGATCCGAATCGACAGATACCTGTCCGAAGTCCGTAAGTTCTGTAATTATTTCCTCCAGAAAACGGGTGTCGTCAATTGTAAGTGATACGGCAACTTCTGAAGTAGTAATCATGTCAATGGGCGTTTTGTACCGTTCGAATACTTCAAAAACCCGTCGTAAGAAACCATAGGCCAGTAGCATTCGGGAAGATTGAATGCGAATGGCTGTAATCCCGTCTTTCGCAGCAATAGCACGTATTCCCGATGAAGAAGTATCACCGTATTCACTAATGAGCGTTCCTTTTGCTTGTGGCTCCATGGTGTTGAGTAGTCGGACGGGAACATTGTATTTTTGTGCTGGAAATACACTTTGAGGATGCAGAATTTTTGCTCCGAAGTAAGCCAATTCAGCTGCTTCTTCAAAACTTAAATTGGCAATCGGCCGGGTATTTTCCACAATCCGCGGATCATTGTTGTGCATCCCGTCAATGTCCGTCCATATTTGAACTTCCTCCGACTGGATAGCAGCACCAATTAATGAAGCCGTGTAGTCGGATCCTCCCCGCCGAAGATTGTCTACTTCCCCGAATGCATTTCGACAAATATATCCCTGTGTAATAAACAAATTTGCCTGCTCCGAATTTTTCACTATCAGTGCTGATAAATACTGCCGGGTATATTCGACGTCCGGTTCATTGTCTTCGTTGAGTTTCATAAAATCTAAAGCCGGTAGCAGTACTGACCTTGCCCCTTTTTCTTCCAGGTGGTAATGGAACAATGCTGTTGAAATCAACTCCCCTTGTGCAAGAATGATTTTTTCTTCTGTAGGCGTAAACAAATCATTGGACAAGGAATGAATCAGTTCAAAGTGATAGTCGATCAACTGCTTTGCTTTTTGAAACATTGCATTTGTCTCATACAATTCTTTAATTAAAAGATCGTATTTGTACTGTAGCTCATCCGTTTTTCGATGCGCCTCTTCCCTGTTCTCCCGGTAGAGCATTTCAGAAATTTCAACCAATGAATTCGTTGTTCCCGCTACAGCAGAAAGTACGATGATTTGCTGTTGAGAGACATCCACAATGGTTGTAAGTGCTTTGATGCGTTGTGAATTTCCGACAGATGTCCCTCCGAATTTGAGTATTTTCATAAACTTAATCTGGATATTTTTTGTTGAATCAAGCCACAAAGTTATGAAAACCCAAGAATAATTTTAAAAATAAAACAAAATATTTTAATTAATAACTTTTTGTTAAAAATAAAACATTTAAAATCTCATACAAAAACAAAGCACATAGACTCCGAAGAATCTATGTGCCTTATTTCGTTAGAATATGAAACCAGAAAATCAATTGTAAAAGGTAGATATGTTTAACCAAAATATTTAAAACTAACCTCTGTTGTTAGTATAACGAGTCGAGTCCGAGAATGGTTGGGTGCAACTGTGAAAAAAAATGAAAAATTAAGTGCTTTGTGATAAATTACGCAGAAATGCCTCAGAAAAATTACCGTGCAGCTTCCAGATTATCGAGTGCCTGATCAAAGAACTGATATGTTTTTACGCTATCTGCATCTATATAGACGTTGAATGTGGCCCCATCCGTTTTATAGACTTTCAAATAAGAGGAGTAAAAGGGATTTCTCACTAAATCAGTTGTGGTAATGGAATCTATTTCGGAGGCAAACAATGCCGAATGAATTTCCTTTTCACCATCCTCCATCCAATAGGCGGCAATTCGATCGGAAGTAATCAGGTTTCCTGATTGTTTGATTCCGCCAAAACCTCCTTGTGTATAAAAGAGTTGGACTTCTTCTCCCGGTTTCAATACTCCGATTTCTTCCAGGTACTCCTTGTCGGAGGTTGTCAAGGTTGTTTCATCAAGGAGATTTTCGGAACAGGATCCCAAAAAGAGTAAAACAAACAAATAACGTATTATTGATGGCGATTTACAAAACATTGGTCGTCATTAAAATGAACTATGGTCGTATATAGTGTGCAATCTTGAATCCGGCTTCATGTCTTTCATCCGGTTGTTGCAATTGGACTGTCGTTGCAATCCATCCGGAAAGGTCTATTTTTGGAAAAAATGTATCTGCATCGTACACCTTGTCAACATGTGTGATGTACAATTCATTTACTACACCCGTCTCCAGTGCTTGTTTGTAAATTTCTCCTCCCCCGATAATAAAAATCGTTCGTTCCGTTTCACGTTGGTAATGTTCCAGGCATTCTTCCAGTGAATAAAACACAACACATCCGGGTGCGTGATAGTTTTTGTTTCTGGTCAGAACTGCATTTTCCCGATCAGGAAGCGGGCGGAAACGTTCCGGAATAGATTCATAATTTTTACGTCCCAACACCACAACATGACCGGTTGTGGTGGCCTTAAAAAAACGCATATCGGCAGGCAGGTGCCACATCAGGTCATTGTTTTTCCCGATTCCTCCTTCCCTGTCCATTGCAACAATCAACGCTACTTTCATTTGATTTCTTTAATTCCGAAACGGCTTACATGCACAATTTTCACATTTTCAGGCTTGTTGGCAATCAGATCAATCATCTGCTTGTTTCCCCTGGCTGCTACTTCTGATTCCGCATAACCGATCAATAAGTGTGATTTCCCGTCCAGACCCCGTTCTGAATAAATCACTTCCATGTGCGGAAGTTGATGTTCCATATACCTGAGTTCCGAAGAATCGATTTGAATCGCATAATATCCTCTCAACACTCTGTCAAAAGCAATGTTCTTTCCAATTGTAGATTCCGGGATGTTTTTTCCATGCTTGCTCATCAAATCACGGCTATCGGTGAAAAATTGGTCACGGGTAGTTCGTTCGGTTGGTGAAAAGAATTTATTATCCAGTGAATCATATGGATAGTCAGGTAATACATAATAATGTTTATAAATCCCTTCTTCAGCAGTATGGACGTATGCCAGCATGTAATCTGCTTTTTTCAGTACAACCTGGTTATTTTCTCTGGCAATTTCACTGCGTAAGATCATCCCTCCGTTTTTATAGCGGTCGCGCTGGTTGGAAACAAAATTCCCCAGTGAATAGGCAGTCAACTTCTCTTTATTACCGATCGTCTTCCGTTCAACCGGCTGAATGACATGCGGGTGACTTCCAATCACCATATCAGCTCCTAATTCATAACAATACTGTTCCCAGTTTTTTTGTTTGGTATTTGGCAGTGATTTGTATTCATCTCCCCAGTGCATGGTACAAACAATGTAATCAGCTTGTTTTTTTGCTTTTTCGAAATCGGCTTTTAACACCGCACTGTCAATGTAATTGATGATCAACGGAGCTTTTACAAACAGCCCGTTTGTTCCGTATGTATAATTAAGAATAGCGATTTTGATGTTGTTTTTCTCTACGATCAACGGGTAATTCTTATCTCGTTCTTCTTTGCTTCTGAACGTTCCTGTATGCGGAAGCTTTAAGCCGTCCAACACATCCAATGTTCTTGTTACACCTTTCGCACCTCCGTCGCAGGAATGATTATTAGCTGTAAGGATAATATCAAATCCTACATTTTTCAACGCACGGGATAAATCATCCGGCGCAGAGAATTGCGGGTAACCGGAATAGGGTTTTCCTGCATGCGTCACTTCGAGATTGGCAATCGCAAGATCGGCCTTTTCAATCGTCGGTTTTATGAATTGCCAGGTATGCTCGTATTCGTAACGGTCGGCCACCGGGTTGTAAGCACCTTTGATCTGCGGACCATGTTGCATAACATCCCCGATAAACAATAACGAAACAGCTGATTGTCCGTTTTGAGAAAAAACAAGTGCAGGTAGTAGTAACAGGCTAAACAGCCACTGCAGCTTTAATATGCGGGTGTGGGTCATAATTGATCAGTTCAAAATCTTCGTATTTGAAGGAGAAAATATCTTTTACCTCCGGATTGATTTTCATGATTGGTAGTGGACGAAAATCTCGTGTCAACTGTAATTGTGCCTGTTCGAGGTGATTCAGGTACAGATGCGTATCACCAAATGTATGTACAAACTCTCCCGGTTCCAGATCACAGACCTGGGCAATCATCATCGTGAGTAAAGCGTATGAAGCAATGTTAAACGGAACTCCCAGAAATGTGTCCGCACTGCGTTGGTACAACTGACAACTTAATTTTCCGTCAGCAACATAGAATTGAAACAAGGAATGGCACGGAGGCAGGGCCATATTGTCTACATCAGCAACATTCCATGCAGAAACAATCAAACGGCGCGAATCCGGATTGCGCTTAATCTGATCCACTACTTTTGTAATCTGGTCAATTGTTTCTCCGTTTTTTCCCGGCCAACTTCTCCACTGATGCCCGTAGACAGGTCCAAGATCTCCGTTTTCATCCGCCCATTCATCCCAGATTCCTACACCATTCTCCTTCAGGTATTTGATATTTGTATCCCCCTGTAAAAACCACAATAATTCATGAATGATGGAACGCAAATGCAGTTTTTTCGTTGTCAGCACCGGAAATCCTTCCGACAAATCAAAACGCATCTGGTAGCCGAATACAGAGATGGTCCCGGTACCTGTCCGATCTTCTTTTTTCACTCCGTTATCTAAAATATGCCGGAGTAAATCGTGGTATTGTTTCATGTTGTTAAATCTGTTCTGGTTGTAGCAACGAAATTACAAAATTATACAGCGGGGCTGAAAAGAAGTTTTCACGATTTATTAACGAACAGTTTTTGATTTATCCTTTTTGAACGTTCTGATGCATACATATTATTTCAAAAAAATACTACTTTTGGAGCATGGGAAAAATCGGAATTTTCATACTGAGTCTTTTTGGATGGAAAATAGATAAAACGCCACCAAAAGTTAGTAAATGTGTCGTCTGTATGGGGCCACATACATCCAATTGGGATTTTATTATCGGACGGATCACCTTTTCCTATTACGGAGTAAATACAAAATTTCTGATCAAAAAAGAAATGTTTCGACCTCCGTTCGGGTGGTTCATGCGCAAACTTGGAGGGATTCCTGTTGACCGGAAGAAGAAGAATAACATGACGCAGATTGCGGTAGAGGAATTTTCAAAAAATGACAACATGTTTCTGGTTTTTACCCCTGAGGGAACCCGAAAGTATAATTCACACTGGAAAAGAGGGTTTTATTACATTGCACAGGAAGCCAATGTTCCGATTTATGTTGCGTACATTGATTACAAAAATAAAACCGGAGGTTGGGACAGTTTGTTTGAACCCACCGGCGATGCAGAAGCAGACATCCGACACTTGAAAAAGGTGTTGAGTAAATATACAGGGCGCGTTCCTGAAAACGGTATCAAAGCAGAGGATTAGGGATTTTTCGGTTGTATAGTACCTGTCTTTTTATCGAAACCGTAAGGGCAATGACGACATCCACTTTTACAGCAATACCCCCGCTTTAAATGAAATTTTTCGGTGAACACAACATATCCTTCGGGAGTATAATAATATTCATCATCCTCCCAACGCTTCTTTTTTGAAAAACCAGACATATCATCTTGCATAGCGCAAAAATAGACAATTTAAGATTCAGAATATGCTATTCGATACAAGAAAATCCATTCTCCAGGAGATCAACGATAAAGAGTTGTCTGCAAGGGGAATCACGTTGCTGATAAAACGGGACGACCTGATTCATCCGGAAGTTTCGGGAAATAAATGGCGAAAGCTTCGTTACATTATCGAGCATTTCAAACAGTCCAGGAATGAACGAATTCTCACGTTCGGAGGAGCCTACTCTAATCATTTACTGGCAACTGCAAGTGCTTGTCATCGATTGGAGATTCCCGCTATTGGAATTGTGAGGGGAGAAGAATTGTCGGAGGAAGCAAATCCATTGTTAAAGCGGTGTCAGGAATTAGGAATGTACCTCCACTTTGTTACCCGGGAGGAGTATGCGTTGCGCGGCATGAAGGAATACCATGAAGAATTGATTCTTGAATTTCCCAATACCTATATTATTCCCGAAGGAGGTGCTAATTACTATGGAATAATCGGTTGTCAGGAAATCATTGGTGAACTGCCTGCGTTTGATCACATCTTTGTTGCACAGGGAACGTCTACAACAAGTTGCGGTTTATTACTTGGGATCAATGGACAGCAACTCCATGTAGTGCCTTCTATCAAAAACTATGATTCAAAAAAAGAAATGAGTATATTACTCAGTAAATCAGGAATTGAAATAGATTTAACTGAAGAATTACTTAATGGAATTCAAGTTCATGAAATGTATCATTTTGGCGGTTATGCAAAAGTAACAGATGAACTAATTGACTTTATTGACTATTGCGAAAAAAAACACCAACTAACACTGGATAAGGTGTATACGGCAAAAGCATTTTATGGGCTGATGCAAGAAATCAAAAAAACAGACTACAATCACTCCACAATTGTATTTTTACATACCGGAGGACTTTTTTTAACCCGTTAATTTTCTGCTCAACCCTTCAAAACAGTAAAGAAACAAACGAATCGAATGTAAAATTAACAACTTGCATTTGAAAACCTGTTGCTCTATGGTTCAGGAACAGTGAAATACTGCCCTACATTTGTCAAAATGTCTGATTCAACGAACATAGAGGCTTTAATTCATCTAATTGACGATCCGGATGAGAATATCTTTCTGCACGTCAGAGACCGTCTTTTGCAGTACGGGCCGGATGCTATTCCATATTTAGAGAACTCATGGGGTGAAAAGGATTTTGGATTGATCTTTCTGACACGTGTTGAACAATTGATTCACGAAATACAATTCGAGTACACTAAAAAGCAGCTTCAATTGTGGTTTGAGGGTGAAAAAGACCTGCTTTCCGGAGCGATTGCCGTTGCCAGGTATCAATATCCCGGGCTGGATGAGGATCACATCCGGGAGTTTATTGTAGAAATAAGAAAGGAGATCTGGCTGGAATTGAGTCATCGGCAAACAGCCTTTGAAAAGGTGCGTATTTTCAATAAGATTTTCTTTGGGAAGTATCGGTTTCATGGTGATTCAAAAGATTTTCATGCACCGCAAAATTCATACATCAATACCGTAATTGATTCACGAAAAGGAAATCCGTTAAGTCTCAGTATTTTGTATAGTGTCGTTGCTCAGTCACTGGGAATGCCCGTTTACGGAGTTAACCTCCCCAATCATTTTGTATTGGCCTATATTGATGAAGACGGAATTAATCAATTTACAAAAGCCGGGAACAAAACCGGGATCCTGTTCTATATCAACCCTTTTTCAAAAGGAGGACTGTTTGACGAAGGAGAAATTCATGACTTTCTGAAAAACCTGAACCTGCCTGCTTCACGGGAATATTTTGAACCCTGTTCGAACACGGCGGTTATCCGGCGAATGATCACCAATCTGATTAGTGCATTTCAGCAAGCAGGAAATGCTGAACGGGTAAAAGAATTGACGGAATTACGGGATATTTTATCGTAACCCGGAGGTTACTCTTCCAGTTGTAACACCAATCCGTCGTATGCTAAAAAAACGTTGTCGGGCAATTCCTGTTGCACCTCTTCATATTTACCCATCAGGTGTGAAATGTGGGTAAGGTATGCTCTCTCCGGATTGATGATTCGTATAAACTCCAATGCTTCCTGCAGGTTGAAATGAGAAATATGCTCATCTCTTCTCAATGCATTTATAAACAGAATTTTAGTTCCTTTTACTTTTTCTATTTCTTCAGGCGAAATCGTTTTGGCGTCGGTAATGTATGTAAAGTTTTTATAGCGAAATCCCAGTACGGGAAGTTTATAGTGCATCACTTCTATTGCTGTGATTGTTCCTCCTTCTGTAAGTGAAACGGAAGAGTTTTTATCAATGATTTGAATGTCCAGGCGGGGAATTCCCGGGTACCGAAAAGAAGCAAAAACATATTCATACTCCCGATGCAATGCTTCATCGACACGTACATCACAGTACACCTTCATGTCTTTCTGCTGTCGGAAATTGAATGCTCTGACATCATCCAGTCCGGCTAAATGGTCTTTGTGCTGATGCGTAAAAAAGATTGCCTCCAACTCCTTGACCTGTTCCCGTAACATCTGTTGGCGAAAATCAGGACCTGTATCAATCACATAATTCAACCCGTTAATGGTTAGCATGATCGAAGAGCGCAGGCGTTTGTCTTTGGGATTTTCAGACCGGCATACCTCACAATCACATGCGATCATCGGAACCCCTTGAGAAGTCCCGGATCCCAGCACGGTTACCTTAAAGTTTTCTTTTGGATTCAATTTGTTTCAATCTTCAACAGGTAAAAATAGAAAAATAATCTTATACGATTCTGCTACAACTTACCTTCACTCATTTTTTCTCCGGATACCACATTAATCAACACACCAATGAGGATTAATACCACTCCCACCGTCAATGTTAGTGTGAGGTGCTCCCCAAAAAAGCCAACACTTACCACAATTGCAATGACAGGTTCCAATGCTCCCATAATGGCTGTATGGGTAGAGCCGATAAACCGGATGGCATAAATCAATGCAATGATCGAAAATACAGTTGTGATGATTGAAAACAATGAAATATCTATAAACAAATCCATACTTGGAATTGCCAATGGTTCTTGCATTACCAACGACTTAACAAAGTAGTAAGCGGATGAGAAAAGAAGTGAATAGAAGGTTATTTTCATTCCGGACACCTGTAACTTAGACTTATTCACAATCACGAGGTACAGTGCGTAAAACAAAGCGCTTCCCAATGTAATCAGAAACCCTGCTACATTGACTTCAAAACGAGCATCCTTCATACTTAAAATCCCGACTCCCAATAAGGAAATAATCAAAGAATAAATCGTTGGTTTTGTAATCTTTTCACGGAAGAAAAACACCATAATCAGCGCAACAATAACGGGATAGACAAATAAAATCGTGGAGGCAATGCCCGGAGTCAGGTAATCGTATCCAAGGAACAGGCATTCGGATGACAATGAATAAAACAATCCGAGTGCAACATAGATTAACAGCTCTTTCCCCGTCATTGCCAATGATTCTTTTTTGTACATCAAATAAGCCAACAGGATCAATGCGGCAATAAAAAACCGGTAAAACAACGTAACATCTAACGGAAAATCAATTGCTTTGATTGGTAAGATAAATAAAGGAATCAACCCGTAAAATACAGCTGAAACAGCTGCCAATACATATCCTTTTGTCCTCATTGCGTGCGGTTCGTTTTAAAATTTGTACATACGAATAATCGTGTGTTCATTTATTCACATGCAAAAGTACTAAATTCAAGATGATGCAGGTGTTAAATTGGCATTAGTTTGGAGCAGTCCTCCCCCTTTATCCCCTTCCCAAGGGGGAGACAAGATCCACCCTAAAAAAACAGCTGCTTGAAGTGAAAATAATTATCAGTATTAAATACATTTATAATGGAGATCGAGACGCTTCCCCTTGGGAGGATAGCTTGTAATCAATTTCTTACAAACACAAATAAACTTCCACCTTGCTGTAAATGCATCATATTTTCAGCCGGAATAAATTGCAGTACAATTCCTGTTTCATCAAAGCGAAATGTGTGTGCTTTCGATGCTGTTAGTGGCTTGGGATTTTGTCCTGTTGCCTGAGCAATCAGATTATCGCCTTCTTTTGAAATGGTGATCTGCAGCGGAATTTGTTCGGATGAATAGTTTCCTATATACTGATCCAATGTTGTAGGATCGATTGTATAAACTGAAAAATCGGGGACTTCAAATGGTCTTTCAAAAACAGCATTCAATACTGTTAACGGAATTTCATTGTTGTTGTAATTTGTTCCGTTGGAAACAAGTGCAAATGAAATACTGTCTTCCGGGAAATAGGAAAATACAGATGTAAATTTGTCAATTCCTCCCCGGTGGCCATAACCTGTTTTTTCATAAAAAGGAAGTATAAATAGTCCGGACCCAACTCCATCTTGCATCGTTTGCATGTTTGTCAGGCTTTCTTTACTTATAAGTTTCCCTGTAAACAATCCATCACTGAATCGGACCAGATCAGTTGGTGTAGAGACGATTCCTCCCGATCCCAGCGGAATAGAAGCAGCTGTTTCAGGAGCTTCCTTCCAACCGTTTGTGTAGGAGTATGAGCGGCACTCATTTTCCTGTGGCTTGATTTCTTGTCCCACATAGGTATTGCGAAGATTCAATGGTTGTGCAATGTATGTTTGAATCAGGGTTGCATACGATTGCCGGAAAACATCTTCGAGTATATACGTCAATAAAACGTAGTTGGAATTGCTGTAAGCAGCTTTCTTTCCCGGCTTGAAATCAACTCCGCCTGTTGCAATGATTTTTACAAGTTCACTTTTTGTTTTTGACTTCGTATTCCAACTCAGATACTTTTTGTCATCTGTAAAATTGTGAATTCCGCTTCGGTGATTCAGCAAATCCTGGATTGTTATTTTTTTGTATTGTCTGATTCCCGGGAAAAACGGTTCAATGGATTGATTGAGCGTTAACTTATTTTCTTCAACAGCTTTCATTACCAGCACAGCTGTAAATGTCTTGGAAATCGAACCGATGCGATATCCGGAGTGTTCTGTAGCAACAGAGCTGGTTGCTACATCAGAAAATCCAGTGGATTTCGTGTAGACAATTGTACCATTCTTGGAAACAGCTACACTTCCCATAAATTTATCGTGTTGTTTCAAAGTGTTGAAATAGGTATTGAGTTTGGCTGTGTCAATGGATTGCGTATATGCAAATGACGAGGTAGCGCAATAGAGCGCGAAAAAATAGTTTCTGATCATAATAATTTGAATTGATATTACTGTAACGCGTAACGGCGTGAGTTCGCACAGAGAATTTCGGTTAAATAACCAACGAGAAAAGACAAGTGAACGAATAAACGTTATTACTTCCGGATTGTTGCACTCAGCTTGCGCTTTAAGCGCAATGATACTGTTAATAAAATATAGAGCACGGCAGCAGAAATTGCCATCAGCGGAATAAACCAACCTCCCAGCCGTTCGTACTGTGCGTAACTGATCCCATTTGCGTCCGTATACATTCCCAGGATAAAAACATGATCGGGATGATAAAACAGACCTACTTTCTCCGGATTAACCAGTTTGGCAATAATCAGAAACAAAAAACTAAACAGAAATAAATACAAAAGGGAGAAAACAACATACGAGACTCCGTTTCCGATATTCAATATCAATGCTTTGGCAATTTTCAGCGGATGAAATGTTTTTACTGCTTCGTCCAGTTGTTTGTCTGCTACTAGCGGTTTCAAAAACAGTTCCGGTTGCCCTAGCTTCTCCAATACATCCAATAATTGATCTACTTCGGGTTTTCCTTCCGGGTTGGCAATTGTTCCTTCATAAATATGGCTATTAATTTCCAAGAGAACTTCCTGTTGATTTTCTTTCCCCAACACCTTTACAGTGGTTCGAACCCGATTAATGTAATCTGTATAAATACGTTGTGCGTTTGAATCGGTAAATGTTATTTCTTTGAACTGCATATCAAATGGAATTAATTGTTTTGTTTAAATTTTCCCAATAACCAGTCATTGCTTGTACGGTTTTCATTCCTGAAGAAGTAATTGTATAATATTTTCTGGGGATTCCTGACCCCTGCTCTACCCATTTAGATGCTACGAGTTGCTCCTCCTTCAAACGGTTCATTAACGGATACAAGGTCCCTTCTGCAATTTCGATTTCCGTTTTTTGCTTCACTTCATTGATCAGATCGTAACCATAATACTCCCGTCCATCGGAAAGGATCCGCAACACGACAAATGAAAGCGTTCCCTTCTTTAATTGCGATACCCATTTATTGAAAAAATCTTCATTCATAATGCAAAGATATAGAAAGTACATAGTATAACAATGTATTTAGTTAGATAAATTCAATAAAAACAATATAACACTGTAAATCAATAGGTTGAAATTGAATAGATTTAATCAATCAGCTATTTGCATACTGCTTTGCTTACTTGTCTTATAACGTGTACGATACCCGATACAAAGCACAAGTCCAATAAATGCCATCACCATCCCTACAAATGAAGGATAGGTGTAGTCCATCCCCATGTCAAGTGGAATTCCACCGAAAAATGCTCCTGCCGAATTTGCCACATTAAACGCAGCTTGCATGAATGCTGCGGCCATCATTTCAGAACCGGGAGCTGCTTTCATGATCATCATGTTCAAGGGTGAAGAAACTGACATAGATAATCCTCCACACAGGAAAACCATCACAATAGAGAGCGGTGTGATTTCCGAAAAGAAAAAGACAATCAGCAATGCCAATGTCATCAAGAATAACATTGTAGAAGCTGTTCGTGGTGCTCCGATCTTATCCGTCAATATACCTCCCAGGAAATTTCCCAGAAACATTCCGAGTCCTGCCAGCATCATGATGTAGGCCATATTGTCCGGAGCAATTCCTGAAACGCTTGTCATTAAAGGTGTTATATAACTAAACCATGCAAATAACCCACCAAAACCAATCGCCGTGATCAGTAATACATACCAGGTTTCTTTGCGTCGAAGAAATTGCATCTCTGTTTTCAGATCTATGGAAGACTTACCTTCCATAGCAGGTAGCCACAGGTAGATAAATAATAACGTGAGTAATCCGATTAATGTAACGATAGCGAAATACCAGCGCCAATGGTAGGTATGTCCGATGTAAGTAACAAAGGGCACCATGGCCAGGTTTGCAAATGTCAATCCGGCAAACATCAGGGCGATGTAACGGGCCTCTCTCCCCTTTCCTGCTAAACGTGCAGCGATTACTGTTCCGACTCCAAAAAAAGCACCGTGTGGCAATCCCGAAAGAAAACGAACGGGAATCATTGTTGCATAATTCGGAGCGATTGCAGACAATCCATTAAAAATAGTAAAGAGAATCATCAGGAAGAACACCACTTTTTTAGGCGGGTACTTCAGGGAACTTGCGATCAGGATCGGAGCTCCGACAACAACACCAAGGGCATAAGCGGAAATTAACAATCCTGCCTGTGAAATGCTGATGTGCAATGTTTCAGCCATGTCAGGCAATAATCCCATAATGGCAAATTCAGTTGTGCCAATGGCAAGTCCTCCAATGGCTAACGGCATAACGCGTTTATCAATCATAAAATGTGAATGTTGTTTTTAATAGACAAGCCGAAAGCTTTCTTTGCGATTTGTAATGACTGTGTATAATTAAATCAATGTCGCATCTTTAACCGGTAAATACGGTACGGATATTGTGTTTTATTGACGCCGTTGTTCCATACAGCTTCATTTTGCAACTGCGCGCAGGAGAAATAGATATAGCCGTCTGTTCCGATTCCGAATGAATCCGGCCACAAAATTCGTTTGTCTTGTATCAATGTATGCAACGAACCATCTGGTCGAACAACTTTAATGCTATAATCAACGGAAGATGTCAGGTAGACATTCCCTTTTGTGTCCGCCTCCATTCCATGTGTAATAACAGTTGTCCCTCTGTCTTCTACCCTGTTCAACAGCTCCTGATCTGTCAGTAGTGTATCAGCGAGGTCTGTTGTCGCTATCCGGAATAAATGATAGTGATTAATCGGTTTGAAATAAAAATACTGGTTATCTCGTGTCAGTGCAATGCTATTGATGTGAGATATAAACGGAATTCCTTCACTGTTCTTCATTTCCTGACCTTCATAAGAGATGACAACACCCGGAGTTGCAGAAGTTACTTCACTTCCTGCCAACAGAACACGTGTTTTTTCCGTTTTCAGGTCCAATATGACGATTGCAGCCAATCCCGGATCTGAAAAATAAGCCAATTGTTTGTCTGTGTCCACTCCTACATCATTCAGCGCAGATCGGGTTTTGTCCAGATCGGGAAAGGTGTATACCTTCTCAATAAAATTCTTTTTTAAATTTATTTTCAATAGCTTAAATTGCCCTTCCTTAATTATCCCTTTATCTTTAAAAATAGAACTTGCGGGAACAGGTTTTGAATCCAGCACCCACAAGTTGTCATCTGTATCCACATATAAATCCTGCACGCTGAAAAACGAATGATCACCGGATGTATTGCTGTTCCATTCTTTGTCGGGGTAAGGGACTTTCTTTCCATTGATAATTTCCGTCAACCCGTATTCGTAGCTTCCTCCTCTCCTGGGAAACGCTACAAACACACGATTGTCAGATGAAACACTGACTCCGATTGCCTGGTATTCCCCCAGATCGGCGACAACCTCAAGTTGATCGCTGTGGTAATTGGGTGTCTGTGCGTTCATAGGCAATAACAAAAAACAGGTAATTCCAATAAGAAAAAAACGGTGTATTCGGGTAACACTCATCTATTGTAACTACTGAGGATTATTTACTTACATTGTTTAACAGATCCAGATCTTCTTGCTCCAGTTTTAATTTTGGCGCATCGAATAAGGTTTGTAACTGGCTTTCACTTGTCGCGCTGACAATTGGTGCCGTTACCAGCGGATTTGCCAACAACCATGCTAATGCAACGGTCGCCTGTTTGGTACCGTGCTTTTCGGCAATTGTATCTAATGCATTCAGTACCGCAATGCCTTTTGCATCCAGGTATTTCTTCACGCCTTCTCCTCGTGCGCTTTTGCTGAAATCAGCTTCGGAACGGTATTTTCCGGTCAGGAAACCTGCCGCCAGTGACCAATAAGGAAACACACTTAATCCGTATTGCTCAACGAGTGATGCATACTGCGTTTCAAATCCGACACGTTCAACCAGGTTGTAATGCGGTTGGAGCGCGACGTATTTAGGAAAATTGTTTTGTTCAGCGACCTGAAAGGATTCGATCAATCGCTCAGGAGAAACGTTCGATGCAGCGATGTAACGCACTTTTCCTGCTTTCACAATCTCATCGTAAGCGGCCAATGTTTCTTCAACCGGCGTTACATTGTCATCAAAATGAGTGTAATATAAATCAATGTGATCTGTTCCCAATCGTTGCAAAGATTCGTCAACGGATTTGAGTATGTGCTTTCTGCTGATGTCATTCCCATGTTTCTGCGTCTGAGACCCCACTTTTGTTGCCAAAACAATTGATTCCCGGTTTCTCCGGTCTTTCAACCATTTTCCGATGATGGTTTCCGACTGACCACCAATTCCGTTCACCCACCATGCATAGGTGTCGGCTGTATCAATGAAATTAAATCCCTCTTCTGTAAATTTATTGAGAATAGCGAACGATTGTTGTTCATCCAATGTCCATCCGAATACATTTCCTCCAAAGTTGATCGGTGCAATTTCCAGGTCTGTATGCTTTATTTTTACTTTGTCCATTTTAATTGAATTTAGACTACAAAATTCTGACTTTTAATTGAAGAAAAAGTTGTAAAAAACAACTAAATAATTGTAAAAATAATCGACAATTTTTCTGGTTTTTTAGTGTCCAGACTTATTTCAAAAAGAGTATTATTCATTGAATTACTGATTTTTAAGTTGATTCAACTTCTCTTTTTAGCTAATAAATACCGTGTAAAAATCCCGCTGAAGTACAAAATGAAACAGTTATCAACTACCAGACTTTCACTAATTTTGCAAAAAAAATGATGACAGTATGATTTCACAATTCAAGATGCATCCTGCGTAATCGGGTTATTTTTTCTGTTACTCCGTCTCATTCGGAACAACAACACAATAGCAATAACCCATTTTAGATTTTATAAATACCATCATGAAAAATGCAGTTTCTGCCACCACGTTAAACACCAATCAAACCGTTTACCCTATTTTATTCGCGATTAGTTTTTCGCATTTACTGAATGATATGATTCAATCCGTCATTCCGTCTGTTTATCCGCTTTTGAAAGAAAATTATGCGTTGTCTTTTTCTCAGATCGGGATGATCACTTTGGTGTTTCAGTTGACGGCATCTATTTTTCAGCCATTTGTGGGGTTGTATACGGATAAACATCCGAATCCCCGATCGTTGACAATCGGAATGGTCTTTTCATTCGCGGGATTACTTTGCATTGCATTTGCCTCTAATTTTTATTTTATATTAGCTTCTGTTGCTCTGATAGGGTTAGGATCTTCCATTTTTCACCCGGAAGCGTCGCGTGTAGCCCATCTGGCATCCGGAGGGAAGAAAGGATTGGCACAGTCTATTTTCCAGGTTGGGGGAAATGCAGGAAGTGCTATCGGGCCGTTATTGGCTTCGCTGATTGTAATTCCGTTTGGTCAATCACACATCAGCTGGTTTGGTTTCATTGCTATTTTGGGAATGATTATTCTGACAATTGTCGGAAGATGGTACCAAAGCAATCTGATCACACGTACTGCAAAAGGAAAAAATACAATTGTACGTGAACATCAAATTCCCAAACGCCGTGTTGTATTTTCCATTGGGATTTTACTTGTATTGATCTTCTCCAAGTATTTTTACATGGCTTCGATGACTAATTATTTCACGTTTTACCTGATGGAGAAATTCCAGATCAGTGTTCAGCAATCCCAGTTTTACCTCTTTGTTTTCCTGGCTTCCATTGCTGCCGGAACAATCCTCGGAGGACCGTTGGGTGACCGTTACGGACGAAAATTGATCATCTGGATTTCTATTCTCGGAGCAGCTCCGTTTACACTGTTATTGCCACATGTCGGTTTGTTTATGACAGTAGCACTGGCCATTGTTATCGGTGTGATTATTTCGTCCGCTTTTTCTGCCATTCTGGTGTATGCAACGGAATTGATTCCCGGAAATGTCGGAATGATTTCCGGATTGTTCTTTGGTTTTGCCTTCGGAATCGCCGGAATCGGTTCTGCAATCATGGGTTGGCTGGCCGATACGACAAGTATTGAATATGTGTATTCCATTTGTGCTTATTTACCACTGATCGGGATCATTACGGTGTTTTTACCGAATATTGAAGGAACAAAAAAACGGAAGAAAGGATAGGTATGAAAAATCCGGTTGTTTATTTTGAAATTCCGGTAACGGATTTACAGCGAGCGATTCAGTTCTATCAAACCATCTTTGGATTTACATTCGAAACGGAATTGATGGATGGCAATGAAATGGCTTACTTCCCTTTTTTTGAGGAGCAATCAGGAATTACCGGAGCATTGGTAAAAGGTGAAATTTACATTCCTACGATCAATGGGGCACTGATCTACTTTGCAGTTGAAGAGATAGAAGAAATTCTCAACCGTGCCGTTCAACAGGGAGCAACAGTACTTTATCCGCCTTCGGTAAATGATCAATATGGTTTTATTATTGCTGAACTGGCAGATAGTGAAGGAAACCGGATCGGACTGCATCAAACAATCAGATAAAGAACGTTAGCACATTAGTATACTCCCGTATGGCTAACTGGAAGCAAATCGTATTTTGTACATTTGGTAGAAACACGTAGGATCCAATTATTTAAATAAGTATGTTTATACCCAACAGGTTAATTTAACATAACGATGTCCGTTTTGCTATTTGTAGAGTCACCAGAAGAATTCAAAAACTTTACCGTTCCGGTATCCGGAGAATCTTATTTCAGAGAAATTTGGTTACCAATAGCAGAGAAACTGGAATTGAAAATTATTCCGCTATTTGAAGTTGGTATGTCCTTCTCAAATCAAGACATTCCGATTATCCTCAAAGAACTTAACTTGTTGGAGAATGAAGCCAACCGATTGTTTTCTCCGGATGAACATATTTTTGCAAGAATCAGCCTGTTACAGGATGGATTGAATACGTTAAGAAACATAGATAATCTGGATTTTTTTATAGGGTAATGGGAAGATAACTAACTTTATAGCCAAAGTCAAAAATCTACGAATCAATTAGATTGACTATGATACATAATTAACGGAGAGATGGATTTCTCAATATCTGATTTTTGGTATTCTTCAATGTAATCCATAAATACACTTCGCCGCGTAAATAAAACATATTAAAATGGAAAAAAGAATAACGATCGATTTTAGAAAAATCAGTGATATTTCAGACCTACATGATAAGCTGGATGATGAATTGGGCTTTCCGGATTTTTACGGAAGGAATATCCATGCATTAATCGATTGTTTGCAGAGTATGCGGTTTCCGGAAGAAGGCATGAGCAGGGTTGTATTAGGAAACGAGGAAGTTTTGATGTTAGAATTGATAAATTTCTCCAACGCCAACATGGTCATCATCAATAGTCTGTTAGTTGCTGTTGAGACAGTTAACCAACGTGAACTTGACCGAGGCAGAAAGCATAGTATTTTGTTAGCGATGTCTTTTACAGAAAGTCGTTAAACGATCATGAAAGCGCTCAAAGTTCAAATTGAAAGCCTTTCCGAAGAATGGGACATTGAAGTAAAAGAAAGCGATACGGTACTTCACATGATCATTGTCCGTTCGAAATGGAATGGGCCTTCCGATCCGAAAACATGGTCTGCTCAAATAGCTGATGACACTTTTTTTCCGGACATTCACAAGTGGATGCAGCAAGCGCACAAAAACCCGCATCGCACAAAGAAAATCACGATCAATGACGGAACCCTTTTTACGATCAGTTATGCCAATGACGACAATACATTTCAATTAACCATCAGCAATTTTGAAGAAAATACGAATGAATACTTCCTGGCAGAAAAATTATTAGATTTCTGTATGAAACAGACGCATGAAGATGCACAAATTGTTTCATTGAAAGATTACTGGAAAAGTAGTGCAAGAATTGATCTGGATTAAAAATCCAATTTTCAAATGCGTTATATAAACCGACCAGATACAAAAATCCCCCTCGCTAGTTCTACCGAGGGGGATTTTTAATTACTTCTGACGGTAATTACTTATTGCTTCACAAAACGTGTGCTTGCAGTAACTCCGTTTGTTGTTAAACGTGTCACGTAAACTCCTGCAGTCAGGTTGCTTACATTGATTGTTTTAACACCGGAAACAGTTGTTGTGTACACAACGTTTCCTAACAAATCAACTACTTCCAATGCAGCAGTTGCATTGTTATCGTTCAATGAGATTGTCAATTGATCCGCAGCAGGATTTGGATACAATGTTGCAGCTGAAATAGCTACTTCGTCCAATCCTATAGTTGAATACGTCAAGATTACTTTTCCTAACGCGTCGTTATCCAATGAATCGATATTTTTCAACTCAACGTCAGAAATCGATGCCTGGTTGTACGTGTTGTTATCGTACAATGCTTCGATGCTTTGAGCAAATGGCTTCATTGTTGTAACTGCGTAAGGAGCCCACAATGGAACAGATGAACTTGCTCCTTCCTGACCATCCAATACGATGTAGTTACCAAGGTTTGCATTGAAGCTGTTTTTATCCGCTGCTGCTGTACCACCGATTGTAACCGCTGCGAATGCAGGAGTTGTAGCTCCGTAGTGATCAGCAAATACGATTGCAGTACCTTCATTTGCAGCACCAGCTTCAAATTCATTACCTACCAATACGATTTCATTTCCGTAAGTATCACCCTGAACACCGTTTGTCATCATTTTTGTGTTTGCCATTACAGATACAAATGCATCAGCTGTTGAAGCTGGCGTAAATGTATTTCCTGAAACAGTTACATTTTTAGATGCAGAACTCAACAAAGCGATGTTTGTATAGTTTGTGAAATTGTTCTCATTGATCTCTACCGTTCCGTTTTCAACAGATCTGATTTCAACCAACGCATACAGGTTATCAGCAGCCATTGGAGTAACCGCGTCAATTGTATTGTTTTCTACCAAAATAACTCCTGTCAATGGAGCATTGATCATAGTGATTCCCTGAATATCGTTGTCCGCGATTGTTACATCAGCAATCGAACGAATCGCTTGTACTGTATAATATGCTTTGATTTCGTTGTTAGAAATAGTCGCCGCAGGTCCGTCAGCAGATCCTGATCCCAATGCGATACCACGTCCGAAGATGTTATTATCTGAAGCCGTAGCTGTTCCGATTACGTTGTCAACGATTGTTACATTATCCATTGCACCTGTCAATGAGTTCAAACGTACTGCAAATGCATCCCATACCATTCCGTAAGGAATTACCGGAGATGTAGAAACGATTTCATTGTTTGCCAAGTTCAATCCGTTGAAGTTGCTTGTTGTAGAAACCACACCGTATTTACCTGTTGTAGCTGTCAATCCAAGCTCCAAGCGCAATCCGTTTAATTTAACGTCTGTTGCGTTGATGTCAAAAACAGTTGTTTGATTGGTTGTGATAACCGGCTTGTTATTCGCATCACCTGCTCTCACTGTCAAGTCATTCACATCGATTGTCAAAACAGTAGTTTGTGCATAAGTACCTGCAGCAACATCAATTGTATCCATATCAACTGATACTTCAACTGCGTGTGCAAGTGTCGCACATGGATTTCCTGGCAATGTACAGTCATTGGACACGTCAGTACCTGTTGTAGCAACATACCTGTTTGGTCCTGCAGATTTGATAATCACTTGCCCTAACAACGGATTGTTGTCTGCATCTGTGATTTTTGCTTCAATTGCAGCGAAATCAACCAGGTTGTAGTTGTTGTGAATTGCCAACGCAGTGATGTTTTGGTCAACAGGTTTCATTGTTGTTGAATGGTAAGGAGCCCATAACGGGTATGCAGTACTTGCACCTGCATTGTCATCCAACACGATGTATTTTCCTAAATCTGCGTCAAAAATGTTTTGATCTGCAGCAGTTGCACCACCGATTGTAATTGTTCCGAACGCTGGTGTGTTCACTCCGTAGTGGTCAGCAAATACGATTGCAGCTCCCTGATCAGCAGTTCCTGCATTGAATGTATTTCCTAAAATTTCAATCTCATCTGAATACGTGTTCCCCTGAACTCCGTTTGTCATGAATTTTGTATTCACCATCAATGAGATGAAGTTAGCAGCAGTTGCAGCAGGATTGAATGTATTCCCGCTAACTGTTACATTTTTAGAAGATTCACTGATGAATCCGATGTTTGTGTAATCTTCTACTGTGTTGTTGCTGAAAATTACAGTCGCATCTTCTACACTACGCAATTCGACCAATGCATACAAGCTGTTTGGTGTCATTTGTGTTTCACCGCTGAATGTATTGTTGTCAATTGCAACAGTTACACCTGTCAATGGAGCATTGATCATCGCGATACCGTTGAACGTGTTGTTCGTGATATCCATGTCGTTTGCAAATCGAGCAGACTGGATGGTGTAATAAGCAGTTACGTTGTTCCCGTCGATGATTCCACCCGGAGCATCTTTCCCTGCACCACCGTTTCCGATGAAAATTCCGCGTCCGAAGATATTTGCAGCACTTCCCGCAATGATTTCGTTGTCACGGATTTCAACATTTTGAACATTTCCGTTATCAGAAGCCAATGAAATGGCAAAAGCGGACCAAACCATGTTTGTATTTGGTGTTCCACTGATTGGATTTGTTGATTCAAACGTATTGTTTAAGATTTTAATGTTGTCAAAATCTTGTGTTGAAACGATACCTCTCAATCCGGAAGTAGCTGTCAGTCCCATTTGAAAATTCAGATTGCTGATTGTTACATCATCACTGTTTACGTTGATTAACTCAGCAACTGATGATGTAATAACAGGTTTGTCTGAAGGATCTAAAGCTGTGATTTCTACTGCTTCTGAAATGTTTAAGGTAGCACCTAAGTTGTAAGTTCCCGGAGCAATTTGGATGATGTCCCCGGCTGTGATCTGTGTGTACGCGTGACTAATCGTCGCGCATGGATTCCCAGGTAGTGTACAGTCATTCGCAGCATCAGTACCCGTTGTGGATACATGTAGCGTTGTCTGGCTGATCGCTGTACCTGAAAAAATCGTAATTGTGGCCGCATGCAGCCATTGTAACTTTAATTTCATAGTATTTAATTAAAAGAGTAAATATTAATTCGGTCGCAAAACTACCTAATTAAAAATGAACAAAACCCTATGAAATTTTAAAAAAACTTAATTTATTGTTAATCAATGTGAAAAAAATACTCTTTTGTATTAATGGTTTATTAATCTGTAATCTATCTAAATAATACCTACAAAACGTCTACAAACTAATGCGACTTGTTAAAAATCAAACAATTAATTGGCTTTTTAGTATAAAAGAGAACTATCGCTGAGTGTCTACAGATTCGTTTATTTAAAGACTGTGAATACATCCATTGGCATCCGCACTTTTTTCATGGGGGCCAACCAGTCCCGTTCCGGATCGCTATAGCCAAGATATAGGAGCGTGACACTTTTCAGTCCCATTTCAGTCAACCCAAGTACTTCATCGATCACCTGGTTATTAAATCCTTCTGCAGGTGTGCTGTCAATCCGTAGTTCTGCCGCCTGGGCTAAAGCTAATCCCAATGCAATGTAAGTCTGTTTTGCTGCATGCGTGAAGTTTTGTTCTGGCGATAGCTGCCCGTAGATGTGTTTCAGGGTATCTGTATAATTTGTAAATCTTCCTTGTGGAAGCCCTCGTTCAGCCGTTGTCCTGTCAAACATGGTCAATTCGTTCCGGAGTGTAATTGTCCCACGCTGCAAAAACTAGAATATAGGAGCATTCCCGCATGCAATCAGGATTTAGTGCTCCGGGAACCAGTTTTGCTTTTGTTTCCGAATCTTCTACAACAATGATTCTGAATGGTTGTAACCCGGAGGAAGTTGGAGCCAAACGTGCTGCTTCCAAAATGGTATACAGGTCCTCCCTGCTCACTTTTTTAGTCGGGTCATATGCTTTTGTTGCATGCCGCCAATTCAGGTCTTCTAGTAATGCCATGTTATCGGTGTTTAATTGTATTATTCAATAATTTTTACTTTTTTCGTGTAGCGAACAGGTGCCTGTGGAGTTTCAGCAGGATATCCCAATGATACGTTAATCGCCACTTCATATCCTTCCGGGATGTTCAGCAATTTAAGAATATCTGCAATTCAAAATCGAAACCAATGTTTCTGGCAGGTAATTTATCAATCTCAGTTGGTAACTCATATTGACCCCCTGATTAAATGGCTTCGTTATCATTGACTGGTTGTTTGTTTAATTATGTGTTTCTTTTACTGAAGCAAAATCTGAACTTCAAATTTCGACATTTTTAACTTTTTTAGTTTGTAATTTCCTGTCAAATAGTTGTAATTTCATGCTATGAAAAAATCACAATTTGAGCCATTGGTTATTCATACCTTTGAAACCATGACCTTCCCGCTTCCTAAGCATAGTCACACGTATTATGAGTTAATTTACATTTTTAAAGGATCCGGAAACCATTACATCAACAAAATCGTTATTCCTTATAAAACCGGAGATCTGTTTCTCATTTCACCGGATGATGAGCATTATTTTGAGATCAAAAAACTAACAAAATTTTGCTTTATCAAGTTCAACGACAGTTATTTTCAGTCCAACAAACACCTTTCTCCTGATTTGCTGGTGAGTGTTTCTCCCCTGGAAATTATGCGCAATGCCTTGCTGAAGGAAATGAAGCTGATCTTTACTGAACCGTGCAAAACGATCTTGCGGAAAACCGTTGAAAACATTAACGAATATGATTCCATGCACGATGTTTCCAATTCACCTATTGTATTTTTCCAGGTACTGTCTCTAATCGGCCTTATACAAGAAGCTTCTGCCAGACTGAACGTTCGGATTGACAACGGATCCCCTGAGAAGGAAGATTTAATTTCATATGTGCATCAACACATTTATGAGCCGGACAAAACCCGGATCAATGTGATTGCAGGACATTTCAATATTTCTGCCAACTATTTCAGTTATTATTTCAAACGAAATTTCGAGACTTCGTACCGGAACTACCTGAACGATTACAAGGTTCGACTGATTGAGCGACGTATTCGTTCAGGGCAGATGACTATGAAACAAATCGCCTACGAGTTTGGTTTTACAGATGAAAGCCATCTGACCAACTATTTCAAAAAACACAAACAGGTTAGTCCCACCGGGTATAAAGCATTGCCTGATCCGGAAAATCAGCTGCATAAAAGTTTCACTTGATATACTCTGTTTTAAAATCTCACCTATTGCTACAGAACAACAAATAGATTGACCATGAAAATATTTCTCAACAAATTACTTCCGGAATCGGGAATGCAATTACTTTCCGACAACAACATCGATCTGATTATTCCTGACAATCCGGAGCTAAGTCAGGAAGCATGGCTGCATTATTGCCAACAGGCAGATGCCATATTGAATGTTGGTAAAAACAATTTCGACGCTGCTTTTTTTGATCATTGTCCGAATGTAAAAGCAATTGCATTGTATTCCGTGGGATATGACCATGTTGATCTGACGGAAGCAACCAAACGCAAAATTCCTGTTGGGAATACTCCGGATGTACTGAGTAGAGCAACTTCCGACACGGCATTTTTACTGATGCAATCTGTTGCGCGCAGGGCTTCATTCAATTTCCGACGCATTCCAAACGGGGAATGGAATCCGACATTCGATCCAACGGCTAACTTAGGTCAGGAATTGTATGGAAAAACACTTGGAATTTATGGTTTGGGACGAATTGGGCTACACCTGGCACAAACAGCTAAAAATGCTTTTGGAATGGAAATCATTTACCACAACAGGCATCAAAATCAAGCCGCTGAAAAGACTGTGAATGCCCGGTACGTTTCGTTTGAAGAATTAATTACTCAATCAGATGTGATCAGTGTACATGCCAATTACACCGAAGATCAACATGAATTGTTCAATGCAGCTGTTTTTAGACAAATGAAACCAACAGCAATTTTTATCAATACGGCACGCGGAGGATTTCATAATGAACAGGATTTGTACAATGCAATTGTACAGGGATACATTTGGGGAGCCGGGATGGATGTCACCAATCCCGAACCGATGAATCCGAGCTCTCCTCTACTCGATTTGTCAACGGTCTGCATCTTTCCGCACATTGGTTCTGCGACAACGGAAGCGAGAAATGGAATGGCCCGGGTTGCTGCAACCAATATTATTGCGTTTGTGAATGGTGAAAAAATGCCATTTGCTGTCAATAATGCTGTTTACGAAGCTATCTGATAAACATTCAGAAGGTTGCTTTGAAACTTCTAAACCAACTCATTGACACTTATTCCCAGCCCGGTTGCTACTTCGTATAAAAAGTAATAACTGGGATTGACCTTCCCGTTTTCCAGCTTATTAATACTCGGATGATCTTTTCCGATTCTATTCGCTAATTCAGTCTGAGTGAGTCCTTTCTGAATCCGTATTTCTTTCACTCGTTCACCAAGCCGTATAAGCACTTCTTTTTTATCCATCCGCAATTGTATTCTATAAAATACATTTAATCTGTATTTAATTGAATACATTTTAGTATATTTGTCAAAAAGGATTCCATGAAAAATAACATTGTACATTTGATCAGGGATGATATTAAAATTGCCCGACTGATTATTGGATTAAAACGGCTGGATATTTCAGCATACAAGTATCACTTAGGGAGCTCAAAGGTTATTTTCTCGTTGATGGGGATACCTGATGACGAGCAAAATACAGACATGTATTACCGTTTAATTGATGAAGGCAGTGACCTCTCTAAATATGATACCTCTGATAAAGTGGAAGCATTAGCTGAACAGATTTTCGAACAGTTATCCGCCTACGATACAGAATCGAACAGATACGTGCAATAGCGATTATACAGACATTTATCTACTACAACAACTCATCTGCTTTGGAGTATTGAATCCATTAAAACGTGCTTTTCCCGGTCGATAGGTCTGTCCAAAAAACACCTGTTTGTCGCGCATCGGAAAGTACCGTATGAGATTTTTTGTAATTTTGTACTAGAACAAACAACTATATTATGTCTGTACATACCAATATCAAACGAGTTACAACAAAGACACTCACCGAGATGAAAGAACGCGGTGAGAAGATTACCATGTTGACAGGATACGATTATTCCATGGCACGCATCATCGATACAGCAGGAATTGAAGTTATTTTAGTTGGAGATTCTGCATCCAATGTAATGGCTGGTCATGAAACAACACTTCCGATTACACTGGATCAGATGATTTATCATGCATCTTCTGTGGTAAGAGCTGTAAACCGGGCATTGGTAGTTGTAGATCTTCCGTTTGGTTCCTATCAGGGAAATTCAAAAGAGGCGCTTTCAAGTGCGATCCGGATTATGAAAGAATCAGGTGGACATGCCGTAAAACTGGAAGGAGGTGCAGAGATTATTGAATCTATTTCCCGCATTCTGACAGCTGGAATTCCAGTCATGGGACACTTAGGTCTGACCCCTCAATCAATTTATAAATTTGGTACTTACGTTGTACGTGCAAAAGAAGAAGAAGAAGCAAATCGCTTGGTAGAAGACGCTAAGTTACTGGAAGAAACAGGTTGTTTTGCGATTGTTTTAGAAAAAATACCTGCACATCTTGCTAAAAAAGTAG
>DHNG01000006.1:44470-45432 GCA_002409405.1 Flavobacteriales bacterium UBA5422
TGCACATCTTGCTAAAAAAGTAGCGGAATCAGTTTCCATTCCGATTATCGGGATTGGTGCTGGTAATGGTGTAGACGGACAAGTACTGGTGGTACACGACATGTTGGGAATTAACAATGAGTTTAATCCACGTTTTTTGCGGAAATACAATAATTTGTATGAAGAAATGATGACTTCTTTTTCCCGTTACATTGAGGATGTTAAATCAGGGAGTTTCCCAAGCGAAGACGAGCAGTATTAAGCATGTCTTTAGCAGGAAAATACGGGTTGGAGATTCTCCACGAGGATAACCATACACTTGTTGTCAATAAAAAAGCTTCTGATCTCGTTCAGGGAGATAAAACAGGAGATGAGCCGCTGCCGGAACGGATCAAGGCATATCTGAAAGAAAAGTATCAGAAACCGGGAAATGTTTTTTGTGGAGTTGTCCATCGATTGGATCGCCCAACGAGTGGCGCATTGGTTTTTGCTCGTACCAGCAAGGCATTGGAACGGTTGAATGCACAATTCAGAGAAAAAGAGACTGGTAAAATCTACTGGGCAGTTGTTGAGCAGATGCCTCCGAAAGATACTGATCGTCTGGTGAACTGGCTGGCCAAAAATGAACAGCAGAATAAGTCATATGTTGTAAAAGAAGGTGCTAATAATGCAAAAAAGGCGATACTGAATTACACACATCTTGCTTCTTCAGATAAATACCATTTACTTGAGATTGAACTTGAAACAGGACGGCATCACCAGATTCGCTGTCAATTGGCTCATATTGGCTGTATCATCAAAGGAGACCTGAAATATGGTGCCAAGCGAAGTAATCCGGATGGCTCTATTCATTTACATGCGCGAAAGTTGCGTTTCGTTCATCCGACAACAGGAGTGGATATTGTTATAACAGCTCCGGTACCGAAGGAGAACTTATGGCAACATTTTGAGCAATTATTTCCCGCAGACATTCAATGATCTAT
>DHNG01000006.1:45549-49710 GCA_002409405.1 Flavobacteriales bacterium UBA5422
CCGCAGACATTCAATGATCTATCATCATAAACAATTGATTACTTATTTGAAATTATCGAATCTTCGGTTAGAATTATTGGTGAATTTTAATTCAGATAGCATTACTAAATCGATTTTCAGAAAGGTGAATAATCTGTAGTTGAATACTTGTTTTTCTTTCCCGTTGATATTCGCGGATTGTTTTATAAGTTTATGATTGTCTGTAGTGAGAAGTAATTTATAGCGTTTCTTTTTTACGAATTATTTAACTATCACTTACACTGTACTTATCTGCGGAGAAAACTATTTAGCTTTCAGCAACCTTTAAAAACAATCCTTGACACACATCCCTGAAAAATTCCATTCCGTCTACAGAACAAACTATAAAAATCCTATTTTTGGTATAACATTTGAAATAAAGTCGTTCTATCACCAATTCCGATTAACACCAATGCGCTTTGTATTTTCCTTAATCATTCTGTCATATACTCTATCAACACAACCTCTTTTCGCTATGGACAAAATAGTCAACTGGCAATTTATCAATCCGAAAAACAATGAAACGGTCTTGTTAGGATCGAAAGGAAGTATACAGGAAGCGTTAATCCAGAGTGGTTACCTCCCTGATCCGTATGTAGGGATGAATGAAAATTTATTCGGATGGATTGAAGAGTATGAATGGGAATTAACCAGTGAATTTTCAATTACGGAAGAAGAACTTTCTGCACGAATTATTGATATCGAACTACCATCGGTTGACACGTACGCAAAAATATTTTTGAACGGAGAACTGATTTTAACGTGTGACAATGCGTTTCTTCCCTACCGGATTAACATTAATAAATGGGCAAAACCCGGTAAAAATGAATTGAGAGCCGTGTTTACTCCTCCAGTGATGTACCACAAAGCTGCATATGAAAAAGCAGCATATAAATTACCTGCACCCAACGATCCGAATAAGATAGCGATTGCACCTTATACCCGAAAACCTCAGTATCAATTTGGTTGGGACTGGACATTCCGGATGAACACAATCGGATTCAATAAAGAAGTAAAAATAGTAACGTATAAGGAAAACAAAATTATTCAAACTTCTATCCAAACGGTTTCTGTTCAAGACTCTACTGCAACAATTTCGATTGCACTGTTGTTGTCCAACGAGGTTAAAAACGGGCTTCATTGGAAGAGCCGGTTATTTGGTGATATCAACTGGAAAAAAGAAGGGGAATGGATTAAAGCAATTGTTCAGATAGACAACCCTACTTTATGGTGGCCAATTAGTTATGGAGACCAATTTCTATACAATGATGAATGGCTGCTCTATAATGGAAACGGAGAAACAATTGACCACATCAATAAGCAATTCGGTATTCGGACGGCACAATTGATTCAACAAGAAGATGCTTTCGGAACATCCTATGAAATTGCTGTAAACGGAAAAAAGATCTTTTGCAAAGGAGGTGATTATATTCCTCAGGAAGTATTTCCTGCGCGTGTCACAGATGCGTCTGTTCGTTTTGTTATTGAACAAATGGCGCGTGCTAATTTCAATATGGTGCGCGTTTGGGGTGGTGGCTATTACCCGGATGATGTTTTTTTTGAAGAATGTGACAAAAAAGGGATTATGGTCTGGCAGGATTTCATGTTTGCCTGTGCAATGTATCCTGGAACGAATGACTTTCTTTCCAATGTAAAGCGCGAATTTGACTACCATATCCCCCGTATGACCAGCCACCCTTCAGTTGTTCTGCTGAATGGGAACAATGAAGTGGAAGTTGCCTGGAGAAACTGGGGATTTCAGGTTAAGTATGGTCTGATTGGCAAGTCTGTAAAAGAAATTGAACAGGCCTATGATGATTTGTTCAAAAAACTGATTCCGGAACGGATTGCTCTGTTTTCTACGGTTCCGTACATTCATACCAGTCCGTTGAGTAATTGGGGGAAAGCTGACTATTACAACCATGGCTCCCAGCATTACTGGGGTGTCTGGCACGGGAAAGACCCGATTGAAGATTTCGGAACAAAAATAGGTCGTTTTAATGCGGAATATGGGTTTCAAAGTTTTCCGGAATACTCCACGCTGAGTGCTGTAATTGAAAAAAAAGACTGGAACCTTGACTCGGAAGTAATGAAACTAAGGCAGAAAAGTTACGTTGGAAACGGGATGATAAAAAAACATGCCGACATTTTATTTGGAAAAACAGACGATTTTGAAACATTTATTTATCATTCTCAATTAACCCAGTCAAAAGCGGTTAGTATGGCAATTTCCGGTCACCGGGCTGACTGGCCGCGCTGTTCGGGAACACTTTACTGGCAAGTCAATGATTGCTGGCCGGCCCCTACCTGGTCAAGCATGGATTACTACGGTAACTGGAAGGCATTACATTACGAAGCTCAAAAAGATTATGAGAACACGGCTGTTCTTGCTGTTGAACGTACCTTGAACCAGAAAGAGTTTTACCTGGTAAATGACTGGACACGCCCTTATCATACGGATGTATGTTTTGATTTTCATGATCTGTCCGGAAAATGGTTGGCGCAGTACACCTTTTTTGTGGATGTAGAACCGCAAACTGTTATTTCACTGCCTGTTTTTTCATTGATGGAGAAATCGTTGGCGGATTACATTGTTACAGCTAGTTGGAAGGATCAAAACGGGATTGAATTTCAACGAACATTTCACAACGCTGTTTCCAATCGCTTCTCCCCTGTTTCCTCGCAACCGGAAATTGAGCTGTTGACAGATGCAAACGGAAAACAAAAACTGATTCTTACTACAGAACAACCGTTGATTAATTGCTGGATTTATTCTGAAACAAAGCCGTTTCATTTGAATAAAAACTTTGAAACGTTACTTCCTGGGAAACATGAATTTGAAGTGCAACGTGGTGCAACGCTCAGTAAAGAAGAGATTCGCGTACGCTTTCTGAATCAATAAGCTTGCTTTATGTTTTTGCATTGTGTTATTTTTCACGCAAAGGCGTAATCATTAGACACAAAACCTTCGCGACTTCGCGGCTTAGCGAGCTATTTTTCCGCTTATCCTACTAGAATAAGAAGTATGATTGGGTGTAATAAAAGCTAAAAATTAAAACAACACAGTTTGTTCATTGATTTTCTTTCTCTCGCAAAGGTGCAAAGACGCAATTATTTAGATTCAAAAGCGAGCTATTGTATTTATCCAATGATGTACACGTAATTAAGTTACATTTTTTTTAGAAAAGGAATAAACCGTGGAACACGAGCGATATAATTCTTGTATTCCGGATACTTTCCTGCAGAAATACCTTCTGAAAAATCAGAGCTTCCTTTGAACAGGATAATCAACAATACGCATCCGGCAACAGACCAGTTGATCCATTCTCCGGTAGCAGTCACACTGAATAAATAAAAAACAACCCAAATACTTTGTTCTGATAAATAATTCGGATGGCGTGAATATGCCCAAAGTCCTGTAGAAATAAATCCTTTTCCGTACTCTTCCATTGGGAGGTTGTATTCAATGCGTTTCCGTTTCTCTTTTTGAAAAATATGCTGTTGCTGATCTGCTATAAATTCCAGGACAACAAAACCAACAAACAATACCGCCAGCAGATAATCAGCCCAGTACAGTGGTACCGCATTTTCAGAAAGACTGGTTAAAATGGGTAATGTAAACAAGAAAATAAGCGTTCCCTGGTAAGCAGAAATAAAAAACAGGTTGAAGAGCATCCATACAAAACGGTTATTAAATCCTGGTTTTTTTCGCAGAATTTCCCATCTGTAGTCTTCTTCTCCGGCCCATATCGGCCATTTATATCCTCCCTTCCGGGCAAAGTTGAAAGTCAATCGTGCTCCCCATATAGTCACCAGAACCGACATGAGAATCATGCGTTCGTTCCAGCCTCCCAGGTAGGTCATTCCCCAGGCATATCCAAGCGGGATGATACTCCACAATTTATCGATCTGGGAGTTATTATTTGTGATTTCCCCGACCACAAAACAGTAAACAATCATTCCGGCTAATACATACCCCATGGTATATAAAATTTCCGTTTGTTCTAACGTCAAGGACGTTCCGAAGTAGAAACTCACAAGTGGAACAACAACAACTGTAAAGATCAATAAAAGAATTGTCAGCAACATATTACTAAGTGTAACTATTAAGGGTTTAAAGATAATAAAAACACATTTCTGCAC
>DHNG01000006.1:49843-52139 GCA_002409405.1 Flavobacteriales bacterium UBA5422
TCGAAATTACATGCATATTAGTTGTCGAATCTATAATCAACTCAAAAAAAAACCCTTACATTTCTGCAAGGGCTTGTTACCTAAGTACCGTTTTCTTTCTTCGGTTTTTCTTTTCAGTTAATAGTTGTTTCGCAGGTTATTTCCAGCCTCCTCCTAATGCTCTGTAAATACTGATTTTTGAATTCAGCTGATTTAGTTTTATTTCAATCAATTCCATTTTTGATTGCAATGCTTCCCGTTGTGTCAGCAGGACTTCCATATAGTCGGCACGCGCAGAAAGGAATAGATTATTCGAAATGGTTACCGATTGATTCAACAATTCCACTTCTTTGGTTTTGGTTGTTAAACTTTTTGTGGTATTGTCGATATCGGACAATTCATTAACAACCTCCGTATACGCATTCAAAATAGTCTGTTCGTATTTATAAACAGACTGTAATTGTTTCGCGCTTGCACTTCCGTATGCTGCTTTAATTGCATTCCGGTTCACCAACGGCGCTACCAAATCTCCAACAAGATTATAGAGAATGGATTGCGGATTGAACCAAACGGAGGGATTAATTGCCTGAAAACCAATATTCGCATTCAAACTCAGTGTCGGATAGAAATTAGCACGTGCAGCTTTTACATCCAGTTTTGCAGCGATCAACTCTTGTTCTGCCTGGCGGATATCCGGTCGGTTGGCCAACAATTGTCCCGGAACACCAATGAAGATAGAATCCAGTTGTATTGTATTGAACGAGGTCGTATTACGTTCTACGCGTTGTGGAAATCGCCCTACCAGAAAATTAATTCTGTTTTCAGTTTCAACAATTTGCTGCCGGATGTCATATTGCAAGTTTTGGGTATTCAGTAATTGCGCTTCAAATCGATTGACTGCCAATTGAGAAACCCGTGCTGCATCTTTTTGCTGTTTCACAACATCAAGGGCATTGGTTTGAATTTGAATGTTCTGATTGATAATATCCAATTGGTTGTCCAATGCAATCAATTCATAGTACGACTGTGCCAGTTCTGAAACAAGGTTTGTTGTCATGAAGTTTCGTCCTTCAATACTTGCCAGGTATCGTGATACGGCTGCTGTTTTCGAATTGCGCAGCTTTTTCCAGATATCCAGCTCCCATGAAAAATACCCCCCCACCATAAAATCTCCCAGTGGCTCAGGATTTTCTTTCCCGGGTTGAATTTCCAGGTGCTTTTCGACTGCTCCGTCTCGGGTATATTCACCGGGTTTATCAAGTCCTGCCCCCAATTTCAACCCAGCAGTAGGAAGGTACTCCCCTTTTTTGGCTTTTGCTTCATTTTTCGTAATCGCCAGATCCTGTGAAATGATATTCAATTCCTGATTGTTGACCAATGCTGAATCGATTAAACGTGTCAGGTAGGGATCGGAAAAGATTGTTTTCCAATTGATGTCCGCTGTATTTGTACTATCCGTGGAAGCTGTTCCGTTGAATTGGGCAGGGACTGTTTTGTTTTCATCCCGGACAATAATTTTGGAACTTTTACATCCAACACCTGTGAACAGTAATACAGCTATAATAATGCTGAAACTTACTCTATTTCTCATTTTTACGAATAATTTGTTTGATCAATTTCTTTAATCTCTGGATCATTTGCTTGTCTGAATTTTCTTTCACCAGATCCTCACTCAACGGGTTGACATCCTGGTCCTTGATCAGTTTTCTTCCTTCAGCAAGTTTACCGAAAATGTAGTACAGTCCGGGAACGACAATTACTCCGAAAAGTGTACCGAACAACATCCCTCCGAGTGCGGATGCTCCAATTGTGTGGTTACCGACAGATCCCGGTCCCGATGCAATCACCAACGGAATCAATCCGGCGATAAAGGCAAATGAAGTCATTAAGATCGGGCGGAAACGCATTTTCGCACCTTCGACTGCCGCTTCAAAGACCGTGGCTCCCGCATGGTGCTTCATGACGGCATATTCCACAATCAAAACGGCATTTTTACCGAGTAATCCGACGAGCATGATCAAACCGATTTGCGCGTAAATGTCATTTGCCAGTCCCATTCCTTTCAACAATAAGAATGAACCAAATACACCTACAGGCAATGATAACAAGACAACCAATGGAATAATGAAACTTTCATATTGTGCTGAAAGTACCAGGTATACGAACAAAATTACAACTCCGAAAATTACAACTGCTTCGTTCCCACGCGCTGCTTCGTCATAAGAAAGTCCCTCCCATGCAATGTCATAACCGTTTGGAAGTGTTTCTTTTGCCACTTCCTGAATTGCACCAATGGCATCTCCTGTTGTATAACCGG
>DHNG01000006.1:52291-53338 GCA_002409405.1 Flavobacteriales bacterium UBA5422
ATGTGTACAAGTTGAAACGTGTAATCTCATTCGGTCCCTGTGTTTTTTTCATCTGCATGAATGCTGAATACGGCACCATTTCATCGCGATTATTTTTAATATACAGGTTCAAAATGTCAGACGGCATTTTACGGTATTCAGGGTCTGCCTGGGTATACACTTTGTAGAATGTATTGAATCGCACGAATCCTTGTTCGTAGGTACTCCCGATCAGGATGTCGAGATTTTCCATTGCTTTCCCGATCGAAACACCCTTCTGCATCGCCTGATTGTTATCGATGATTAACTCATACTGCGGATAATTCGCAGCATAGAATGTAAACAAACCACTCAATTCCTTACGTTTTCTCAACGCAGTCATGAATTCGGTATTCACTTTGTCAAACTCCTGGTAATCGGTACTACTTCCTTTGTCGAGCAAACGTAACGAGAAACCATCGGAGGAACCATATCCCGGTACTGCAGGTGGTTCGAAAAACTCAACGACTGCTCCCAAATCTTTGGTTTTCTTTTCCAGTTCTTCGATGACACCGTGTACATTGTTTTTACGATCAGACCAGTCTTTCAGGTTAATAATACAGGTTCCGGCATTCGAACCACGTCCTTCCGTCAGAATTTCATAACCTGCCAGGGAACTCACGGATTGCACTCCTTCTACTCCTTCTGCTATTTTCTGCAATTGACGGGCAACATCGTTGGTTCGTTCCAGCGTACTTCCCGGAGGAGTTTGGATAATGGCATAAATCATTCCCTGGTCTTCATTGGGAATAAACCCGGAAGGTAATTTTTTGTTAACAAAAACGATTCCCAGCGCAAATGCGGCTAAAATCCCCCAGGTTACCACTTTTCGGTTAACAATCAAACGCAATAAGGATGTATATCTTCCTGTCAATTTATCGAATCTGCGATTGAACCAATCAATGAATCTGTTAATCGGTGTTTTCCGCTTCGGTTTGCCGTGATTGTTTTTCAGAATCATTGCACACAGTACAGGTGTCAGCGTAAGAGCTACAACTCCCGAAAGTACAATGGAACTCGCCATGGTAA
>DHNG01000006.1:53519-54204 GCA_002409405.1 Flavobacteriales bacterium UBA5422
CATGAAAGCAACAGGAACGAATACTGCTGTCATGATCAGGGTAATAGCAATGATGGCACCGCTGATTTCTCCCAATACTTCTTTTACCGCGTTGTAAGGAGACAAGTGTTTTTCCTCCATCTTCGCATGGACGGCTTCCACCACCACAATGGCATCATCGACGACAATCCCGATAGCGAGTACGAGTGCAAATAATGTTATAAGGTTAATTGTGAGCCCAAAAAACTGCATAAATACAAATGCCCCGATTAATGACACTGGTACGGCCAATGTAGGAATCAGTGTTGAACGCAAATCTCCCAGGAATATATACACAACCAATGCCACTAATACGAATGCTTCAACCAATGTGTGCAATACTTTGTCAATAGATGCATCAACGAATTTAGATACGTCATAGTTGATTTCGTAGGTTGTTCCCGGAGGAAAATCTTTTTTCAGTTCCTCCAGTTTTTCTTTCACCCCTTCGATTACTTTACTCGCATTACTTCCGATGTTTTGTTTCAACATGATGGAAGCAGAAGGATGCCCGTCTTTATTGGAATAGATATCAAAGAATTCACTTCCGAGTTCCACATCAGCAATATCACTGAGTTTCAAGATCTCTCCTTCCGGATTTGCCCGGATAATGATGTCTTTGTATTCTTCCGGTTTGTTGTAACGTCCTTTATACGTCAATACATAT
>DHNG01000006.1:54291-54496 GCA_002409405.1 Flavobacteriales bacterium UBA5422
CCTTTATACGTCAATACATATTCAAGTGATTGCGGCGTTTTCCCGGAGCTTTGTCCCAAACGTCCCGGACGTCCGATGACGCTTTGTTCTGACAAGGCTTCCATTACTTCATCTGATGAAACATTGTATGCCCGCATTCTATCCGGTTTCAGCCAAATCCGCATCGCATACTGACGGCTACCGAGAATTTGCGCACGTCCCATCC
>DHNG01000006.1:54685-71204 GCA_002409405.1 Flavobacteriales bacterium UBA5422
TTCTCATCGGCATGTTTATCTGTACTGTACAGGTTGACGTACATCAACATACTCGGCTGGATCGGTGTAATGATAACTCCTTCACGTTGTACCAGCGGAGGCAGGTTATTCATAATCTGGTCAACACGCGTTTTGATGTTTACAACAGCATCATTTGGGTCTGTTCCCGGCTCGAAGACGATCTGAACAGTTGCTTCTCCGGCACTGGTTGCATCTGAAATGATGTATTGCATTCCCTGTACACCGTTGATAGCCCTTTCAAGTGGGACAAGTGTGGAATTAACCA
The DNA here is from genome assembly GCA_002409405.1 of Flavobacteriales bacterium UBA5422. GTDB lineage: Bacteria > Bacteroidota > Bacteroidia > Flavobacteriales_D > Crocinitomicaceae > Taishania. Next base: position 54,972 of record DHNG01000006.1, read on the forward strand.
ATACATCTGCACTCGCACCGGGATAAGCGATAAAGATATTTACACGAGGCGGCGCAATTTCAGGGAATTGGGATACAGGTCGTGTATAGATTGCCAAAAATCCTAAGAAAATAATCGATAAGGACAAAGAAATGGCAAGAACAGGTCGTTGAATGAATTTACTAAACATTGTTCCTAATTTTTAGTGTGATTATTCTGCAAACAAAGAATGCAAGTCTGACAATTCTTTTTCCATACTCTTCGTCGTGTAGTGAATTTTCTCATTGTCTTTCACTTTTCTCAAGCCTTCAAGAAGAATTTTATCGGCTTTAGTAACGCCTTTACTGACCACGTACAAATGCGGTAATTCTGCGCCAATTTCAATTTCACGGGCATGTACGACATTGTTTTTGTCAACAACGTAGACATATTTTTTGTCCAGGATTTCGAATGTTGCTTTTTGTGGAATAATTACAGCATTTTTAAGGGACATCGGCATAAGGATATTTCCTGTTTCTCCATGTCTTAGAATTCCTTGAGGGTTGGAAAAGGTAGCACGGAAAGCAATATTCCCTGTTTCGTTATTGAAATCGGCTTCAATTGTTTCGATTTTCCCTTCCTGGTTGAACAGCTGGTTGTTGGCCATCTGTAATCGTACTTTCGGAAGATTTAAATTGTCGGGGTTGGCCATTCGAATGGTCAGGTATTCAGCTTCTGAGACATTGAAATATACCCACATGTCTGCATTGTCGGAAAGGGTTGTCAATAATTCTCCTTCGTCCAGTAAACTTCCCAGCCGCACATTAAAACGACCCATATATCCATCAAACGGCGCCCGTATCTCTGTAAAGCCCAGGTGTGTTTTTGCCAAATCCAGAATGGCTTTTGCTTTGTCCAATTTTGCCCTGGAAAGCGCCAGTTCACTTGGGGAAACAATATTACTGTCAGCCAGATTTTTAGTTGTTTGGTATTCAATTTCCGTATAATCCTTTTCTGCTTTTGCACTTTGCACTTCCGCTCTGTAAATGGATGGCAGGATCTGGAACATTAATTGTCCTTTTTTTACAAATTGCCCCTCATCCACATAAATGTTTTGCAGGTATCCCCGCTCCAGTGCACGCAATTCAATGTGTTGCGTGGAATGAATTTGACACACATAATTCTGATAAATCATAGTGTCTTTTTGCATCGGGGTTGTTACAACAAAATTAGTGGATTCGTGTTCGGAATGCTGCTCATTTTTACATCCATAATTAAGCACTGTGAGTAATAGTACCGCAGCAATTGATTTTTTTTTCATCTGTTTTGAATTTTTGCAATTAATTCCTGTCAAGCAATTACTGTACGTTGTAAAAAGAGGCAATTACTTTGTTTCCAAACAAATATACCCGTTTCAACTTTTGAACTACAGTCAAAATATCATTCATCTGAATTGAATGATCAAAAAACGCTTGACGATTAATAAATGTATTTAACCATTGAAAGAAATCGTTTTCCGGTTTGTTCGAAGAAAAGGAATTGCAACTGTTTGTAGATTGCCGGATTACAGTATACACTACCTGTTTTCTCGAAAAAAAATGGAAACGAACGACTTAGATTGGCAGAGCGCCTCTAAGTACTGGCTTGGTCAAATCCGGATCTGCCTGTTTTGAATCCAGAGCGGAACCGAGTTTAATAATGGAAAGTAATTGAAAAAAGCTTTGTTCTGTTCTTCGAAGCCTTCATTAAAAACAAAAACCAGCGATGGAAGTGCCGGAATAATATAATCGAATAACCCATCTCCTTCGGTAGGATCTTTTACAAGGTTGAACATCCCGTTATCCACCTGATCGGTATCTTCCGTGATGATTTGTCCTTGTTTTTTATGATCGTGGGAGTCGTCGTCAACTGTTTGAACGATTACATCTACACCCATTGCGTTTACCACAATGTTGCTGCTAATGAGCAAGACTGTGAACACACAGAGTAAATTGGCAAGATGTAATTTAAGTCTCAACATATTCTGAGGCAAAGTTCCATAGAAAAATAATCTCGGAGTTGTTTGTGGTGCGGTTTAACAAAAAAATAACATGTAGAATATTAGTTCTTGTTTAAGATCAACGTTTCAGTGTCTCCGCCGGTAAAACCGCCAGTAGTTCGAAGATCCAGGTAGTCTTTTTTCCATTCCATGGAATAAAATATAGATGGATATTCAATTTCGCCTGTTTCCGAATCTATTATATCTATCAATTTCAATTGATTTTCAGTGTTATAGTATTTCATTTTATACGTGTAGGTATCTCCTGACTCACCATTGATTACAACTGTTGCTTCGTTGTCTTTGTTAAAAGAAAATGAAACCGATAGTACATCTGCCCCGATATGTTCGGTTTTAGTTCCGTCATTCCAGCTTGTCCATGAGCTGACATTCCATTCACCGCCTTTTTTCCACAGATTTTTTTCAATTTTCTCTTCTTTACTACAGCCGGTAAATACCAATACTGTCAATACTATAAATAGGATTTTTTTCATGATTACATATTTTTCGACTGCCAAGATACGGTTAATCAATGATTAATAATAATAGTTGTTCCTGAATTTTTTCGGTCTTCCGAAAACTTCATGCCGTGTATGCGGCAAAATTGTTTAACAGCAGTTTCGTCCAGCTTCCCCTCTTTTACAAGGTTTTCTGAAATAATGAGCTGTGCCAATTGTTTTTTCGCACCCACAATACGGATTTCGCACTTGTCCATATCAGCGTTGAAAAAGGTAATGTCAAAATAGCCGATTCTGCCTTGTGGGTTTCCGGGCGTAATTTGTTTGGAATCCGAATAAAACTGTGCATTAAAGATCGCTAATTTTTCATTATTCAGATTGTACAGCGTGTAGGCATCTGGATAATTGGTTGAAACCAATTTAAACATGGCAGAACCATCTACGCTAACCAAATCTTTCTTGACAGTGACTTTTTGTTCTTGAGAAAAGAGATTAAACGTAAAGAATAACAGTAAAATGGTTGTTGCTACTATTGTTTTCATGTCCTTTTTAATCTGTTTTTTATTTTGCTTATTCTTTAATAATATTTCTTCCTACTCTCTAAACGTCTTATTTTTTATCACATCAGATTCCCTTTAAATAATCAATAATTATAGGGTCAGAAGCTAGTTCCAATGCCGTTTTACCGTCAGCGTCTTTTAACTTGGTATCAACACCAATTGATTTTAAATATTTTAAACATTCAACAGCACACTCACCCTCACCATCCTCTAAAGCATTTCCGTAACCGATTGCACTATAATCTAAAAATAAATTGGTGCCGTATTTAGGATCAATATAGTTCATATCATAACCGAATTTGTGTAGTTTTTTCAGAACGGATAGATTAGAAGAATCGCAAGAAGCTGGATATTTTAACTTACATCCTTGTTCGATTAAAAAGCGAGTTACTTCATCATTACTTCCGAAACAATATCCCATCAAGAAATCATTTTTTGTCTTTTGCGATAGATTGTAACTAAAAAAGTCCGTAATGATTTCCAAATTATCTGATCCTATAACGAAATTATCTAAACTATAAATCACCGAGTTAATTATACTATTTCGATTGCAACATGAATAGTATGGATCCGAATGTTTTTTCATGAAACTTTTGTAGGTAGAAACATCACCCTCACCTATTTTCCTTAATTCTTCTTTGGTATCCTCCGAACATTCCTCACAGGTTGCTAATTTGCAAGAAGAAATAAAGTAAATTGTCCCTATCAGCAGAGCCACTATTTTAAGAATATTGCTTGATTTTATCATCAACAGCTTTTTTAAACTTATTAAATTCTTTTTCTCCATGTTCATATATTGTTTTACTTTCTCCTCTTTTTACCTTGTTCGGATTGTTTTTTGCCCATTTCTCTATATGTTCATCAATCCAGTCAACATCACAAGGATGTACAAAATATCGTTTATCTACTAAATTAATGATGGATTCGATAGAAGCATTTTTTTCTCCGTTCCAACATTTTACCATATCCTTACCAATACGATTTACAACAATAGACGCCATATAACCAGCAAGATCGTTAAAATGATGGTCTGCGTGATCTTTAGCCAACTGTGTATGAGAAGGGTCTGTCCCAACTGCGCCTGAATATGTCTGTTTTGATTGAACAGTATCATACAGTGAATTCAAGAGTAAACTAATCACAAAATTAGGTAAAAATGAAATAGTTTGAGATATAGTGTCTAAGGTTATTTTAGAACCTGTTATAACATTCCCAATAATAGGAATTCGTTCAACAGTTTGTTCAGCGTTTCTTATAACATCCCAAATTTCAAGATAACGTTTGTAATTTTTTTTCATATCCTGAAACCCAAATCCGAGAAATGTATATTTTTCACTTTCCTTCATCCTTTCTTCTTTAGCAATATAGTCATCAAGAACAAGTAGTATCAACTGATCCATGAGGGTTCTATCGCCTGATTTAAGCTTCTTATACTTTTGATGGGAAGTAGGAAAAAATTCCTTTGCGATCTTAGGTGCAAGGCTTGCGATGACATCAAGCTGTCCAAAATAGCCTGTGACAATTGGAATTTTGCAAGCATCAACATTATTACTTGGTATTGCAGTTCCATTGCTATATAAATCAACCCAAGGGTAAACTTTTGTATATCCAAGTTTAATGAGAGCTACTTCAACAAAATTACTATGGGCATAAAAATCTTCTATTACGTGTAGTGCAGCCCCGAAATGTCTAAACCCTGTTTTATTTCTCCCTTTTTTTTGGGCAAGTCGCAATTGCTCGCCAACAAAACGAAGGGATGATGGGCGTTGACCGTCAACAGTGTTCTTTATGTACGTCTTCATGTTAGAAATAATTTTTAGTGATTCGGGTGATTCACCGACATACAGCTTCTTTACTTCATTTTCTATTGAGCTTCCATTCGGCTTGGAATAGGTATATCGAACAGGAGCATCTAAGGAAGAATCACTCAATGCACTTTCATCAATAAGTGCTTTAGGGTTATCGATATGTTCTTCTGGACGATACAGTCCTACAACATCTTTCGTTGGAGTATCATAATTCTTGGAAAGCGTACTTATATGTTCCACAATATTATGAGAAGAATTACCGGGTTGTTTAGAAACAAACTCATTCGCTGCAAGAAGTTCAATTATCTTGACCCAAGTCTTTTGTGAGGGCTTACTGGAAAAACCATTTTTATATTCTCGGACTGCATCAGACTTCGAAGATAATTTCATAAGCGTTTCTCGATCATCAAAGTCAAACCCAACTGTAAAACCAGTGATAACAGACGAATAATCACGTAACCAGTTCCCGTAATATATTTTTAAAATTTCACTATCGCTGAAAATCCCTTTAAATGCTTGCTTTTCAATATCACCATGCGCCCATGCCTTTGGTTTTTCGTCCCTAATAAATCCGGCATCAAATAATACTCCATCAACATTCACGATTTCCGAAAGCGCATCGTTAATAACTTTTTCAAAATTCACAATTGAAAGGGTTGCCAATTCAAAGCCCATGGTTTCCATGGAAAATGCTAAAATATTTTGTTCTGAAGTTTTACTTTTTAGTGATTGCTTGATGTATTCGATAGAGAGATCAAATTGTTTACCAACGATCACGTCTGCTCGTTGATCCGACTTTTCTGCAAGCGCATTAATTTGTTTTGCGATTTGACTTCCAAATTTGAAGAAGACAGAAGCTCTTTCGTTACTTTGAATTTCAACAAAAACACTCAACTCACTTTCATTGGGATAAATCTTATTGTATTTTAAGGAGGCTTCAGAGTTTTTTGCAAAGGAGAAAAGGGAGAATTCGACATCCTGTAATCCCAACAATGTATTAGTACTATTTTGTTTGGAAGAAATGCTATTAATTAATTCGGCTGCATCATATATCCTTATTTTTCCCGAAGATTGGATGTTGGATTGTGGTAAAAAAGTTGTACCGAACTCATAAGAAGTATAGCTATTCCAATTTGTACTAAATACTGAATGCACTTGAGAGTTCAAGGTAATCCTTTCGAAGTATGATAAAAATAAACTCATAGTGTTTTAAAATTCTGAAAAATCAATCAATTCTTTTTGTTGTCTTGTTCATTAATCCCTCGGTCACTTAAATATATACTTCCATTATTCTAATTTCAAAAAAAGAATTATTGAGTTTGAAATTAACTACTGAAGAAAATGTAACATTATTTTGAAGAACAACGGATTAGGCTTCTTTTGCCATGCCTTACAATTTAATAATTTTTAAGCTCATAAACAATTGGAGAGCAGTAAAACCACCCTCCAAATGCTTATTAAATAAAAATAAATTCTTTATTCTCCTTCTGGTTTTGGCTTGTCGTCTTTTTCTTCCAAAACACGATCATCACTGTCAAATGATGATTTCTCGTCATCACAGCAAGGCAATCCTTTTTGATCTTCAAAATACGTAGATTTAGCCTGGATTATTGTAAGCGTAGACGGAATTCTTGTTTTCCATTTTCCTTCTACAGTCACCTCGTCTTGATTACCCAAATCTTTCAATAATGATTCGTAACGGTTGTCAGCTGTTTCAGGTACGACATCACATTCCGGGGATATTTCTCCCGTTTCAAGATACCATAAAACTGATTTTTCAAATTGAGGACGGATTGGCACTAATACTTTAGCCATACCGCTTTGCAGGAAAGCCTCAAAAATCGGGTCTGCATTTTTTGTCTGCAACAATTCATACCAACGGCATTTCTCATTGTAATAATATGGGTAAAATATATAGCTCAGAATCTCCCATTGGAAAGCCGTTTCAAAGAATTTGATGAAACTTGCATAATTTTCCAATGCTTGATTTTGGACGATTACAGGGACATTGGCTTTCATCTCCTCTTCGTCGCATGCTGATTGACATGTATAAGTCTGACAATTTGTGAAACCAAGCCCCATATTATAACAATAAGGCTTACTCATCATTTCAATAGAAGCTCTTTTTAATTCTCTTTCTTCGATTAAGCGATTAATTGCTGAATTGCTGTAATCTTCGCTTTTTTCCTGATCTGCTTCTGCTTGTGAAGCTGCTTGCTGTAATTTTAATTCTTCGTTGTATTGGTCTAGTTTCTTTTGGTAAGCGGTCTGTAAGGTCGCTAACGTGTCTTGTTGCCATTCAGTGATCAATCGTGGATCTGATACACATTTAACCTTTAGTGAACCACTATAACTGTTGGTTCTTCTGTATGCAACAACTACTGAAATAGACCCTTCCAGATTCGGGGTTAACAGAAAATGATAATCAAAGTTCTTTTGTCCTTTGTCTTTGTAATCTCCCTGATGCGTTACATAGCCACTGAACTTGAATTCTATGTATGCTGTACCCGTGGTCGTTTTATAATTAAACGAGCCTACTCCGTCAATCCGTTCTGCTACAAATCCATCCGGAATTATAATATTGCTTAGTGTCTGACTTTGGGAGGAACTTTTATTCTCTACTTCGGTTACCGGAATATCTACATTGAGATACTGTGTTTGTGATTCGTAGTTTTGTATGGTTACCCCGTAGGCAGTCGCCGCATTTTGAGCATTATCACTATCTATATCATCTGCACGATCTATTCCGAATTCGGACAGGGTTTTGGGAGGATTCAATACAGTTTGTTGATCTGCTTTCTTTTTACTCTCCCATTCCATTGCTTTTTTATACAATTGTGCAGGATGTGGGACCTCAATTTCCAAAACAAGACGTTTACCATAATTCACTAATTGGTTGTCATATATTTTGTCCACCCAGCGATATACTCCTGTCACATGGAGGCTTCCACCCCTGTTATCAAAGCCGTGTTTGTTGTTTTCTTCAAACTCTTTTATCATTTTGTAAGTCCGCTTCTCAGATGTTCTTTGAACAACTCTTTCCAAAGCTCTTTCCGTAACCTCTTTAGCATAGTTTTTTGCTTCGGTATTGGATAGTGAAGAAGAACTGCTATTGTTGTAGCCCGTACTTGCATTTGCGGAAATGCTACCAAAAATCTTTGAATCTTTAGAAACAGTTACTGAGCCACTAATGTCAAATGACTTGTCTTTTTGCAACTCTCTTGCCGTTTCCGAGCTTAATTCATTTCTTTCGGCAGTAGTTGTATCATTGATATTTTCAATCTCTGTTTCGTTTGTTATTTCGGTAGTGTTTTCCGTTCTTAATAAATTGCGTGTACTTTTTTCCTTGTACTCTTTCGCCATGATGTTTTCAATGTGAGAAATTTCACCAGGCACATAACAACATAACGTTTGCTCAACTCTTCGGTATTCCTGTATTCCAAGGTTGTGAACGCCAAATAATTCTCCTCCACACTTGGCATACCTTAACCTTCTGAGCCAATCAATCAAAATATCGGGAATAACGACGGTTAATTTTGAAATATCATCTCTGGTTAGTCTTTTTATATTTTCGATATAAAACTGTGTGATAATCAGCTGTAAACAAGTTTGTCTTACCGTTGCAGATTGCTGGGTAATAATTTGGATGAATAATTCATTCCATATTTTTAAATAATGATCTTTCGATAATGGTTGAGGAGGTTTCACGTCAAACGGTGGTCTTGAGCTGTCATTTCTTCTTTGCTCCATCAACAAACAAGAATAGTCATAAAAATCAGTATTCATTGCTCTGATTTCCCTATAATGTTTGACAGGTTTAAGATTCTTTATAACATTTTCACGTTTGGTCTTGTTTTTCTCATCTGTATCTAAAAGAAAAGCTTCATTAAAAGTGCCTTGCGTAAGGTCAGGATGATAAATGAAAAATTGGTGTATTTCATTGTAAGCAATCTTGTCAGGGGAACGAAATGTTTTAAAACTAAACAGATTCGTAGTAATTTTTGGTGTGTTCGCAGGTTGTTCTACTTCCATAATTTTAGGTTTATAGTGATTAGATAAAAATATTTCTCCAATGTTATTTACAAACACGTAAATAAGCAAAGAATGCGAAGTTTTTTTTCATAAAAACAAGAAATTCAGGTAGAAATACCTATTTATTTAGATCTAAAAGTTAACAACTGGAAATAAAAATGTTATATCCTGATTATTCTAAAAAATTCGTTCTTCAAAATAATAAGGTTCGCACGGATTTTTAACTATACCAAGGGAGATACAAAACAAAAGTGTGTGTTGAATCTTTACGGAAGATCTCTCTTTATCACTTCTTTTATTCCACCCTTTGTTCGGATGATCGTGTTATATATTCCAAACTCATCTGAAATAAATTCAATGGTTCGATCGCTATTGTCCGCTCTGAAAAACTTTGTTTCTGATTCAGGAAGAAGTTCCATTTCAGTACTATTATAATATAGTTTTCCATCACTATTCAAGATCTCGATTTCTCCGTACTTCCCCGCATATTTGTCATATACAACCGGATCAATTTTGACTTGCAAATGTTTATACGGAAGTTTAAAGTCTTTTTGAAAAACAATTCCCGAAAGCCCATAGGCAATGATATAAGATTCAGATTCATTATTAGACAGGACCGTCACAAGAATTTTGTCGTCTGTAAATCGGTTAAAAGAAGTCATTGTACCAAAAAAACCGCCGTCGTGCGCAATCAACTGATGTCCGTGATTGTAAAACGGATTAATTATAAAACCATATCCCCAATTCTGGTCGTTATGAGCAGTGAACATACTTCTTTTCAATTCCTCAGACAGAATACTTGATTCGTTCAGCGCCTTGTCCCATAAAGCCAAATCATCTACCGTAGAATAAACACCATCATGACCTACATTGACCGCCCAGTTTATGTAGGGATTGTGTATAAACCCATTTTCCGTTCGATAGTAAACCTGTGCTTTTTTTGAAATGATCGAATCATTATTACTAACTCCGGTATTCTTCATGCCAACTTTTTCAAATATGTTTTTTCTTAAATAATCCGGATACGTTTCTCCTGAAACCTGTTCTATAATCCTGCTTAACAAGTAATAACCGATATTGCTATACGCACTTTTGGTTCCCGGTGAAAATTCATACGGTATTTTCTTTATTTCAGAATAGGCAGAATCGACACTGATTGTGGTTAATGCCAATTCTTTAAAACCTAAAGCAAGCCCTGAAGAATGAGATAATAGCATATGAATCGTAACACTGTCAGCTTTTGGATAGTCCGGAAAGAAATTACTCAGTTTGTCATTCAATGACACTTTTCCTTTTTCAACCAATTGAAGAATGGCAGTAGCCGTGAATTGTTTTGTTACCGAAGCTAACTGAAACTTCGTGTCAATCGTATTTTTAATGTTCCATTCCGAATTTGCCAAACCGTAAGCTTTTTTTAATAAAACGGAGCCGTTTTGTGTCACAAGAACAACGCCGCTAAAATGATTTATTTCCACTTGTGCCTGCATGTATTTTGCAAGATTTTTGGAGGTGTTTTTTTGCCCAAAAAGGAACATTGGGAACAGCGATAGTATTAAGCATAGCTTCATCATCATTTCAAAATAGAATTAAGCTGCAATGTTATGATTTAACAACATGATCGCATTGTATTTTTGTAAACTCACGAAATAAACATCCATTTTATTTGACTGTTTTCCAATGTTGTTAATTTAGAAAAAAACGCCTTTGGAGTGAAGCCAGTCAGCTTTCTGAAATCCCGGATCATATGTGACTGGTCAAAATAATCTACATTAGATGACAAACCTATTTCATTTTCCAGATGGCTTTGAATAGCTGCACGAAATCGTATTATCTTTTTAAATTGAGAAGGTGTTTTGCAAATGTGTCTATCAAAATGTTTATTGATGGTTGTTCGTGATCGATTGGTTTTATGAGCTAAATTCGTCATAGACTGACTCAAATTATTCACGTCCATCATTTCCGAAATCACACGTTCTAACAAAACATCTTCGAACGGTTTCATTTTTGATAACCAATACTGTTCCAATTGCTCGATTTTTTGATCGTGGTTTTTGATCGAAAGAATGGATGCCATAGTTGTCTTGTAATCATCATACGGGTTAAAATCCGGAAAGGTTCCTTCGGAATAATATTCCAAATCATTGGTTAAAAAAGCATTTATTCCAAGAGGTTTAAAGTACGTTGTAATTTCATTAATCTCACCTTCGTATTCCACAAGAACCGGCGCATTGAAATTGCACACAAGGTTGGTTTCAATTGCATTGGATTTACAATATTTTGTAATGATCTTGTTTCCTGTATTCAACGTGCTGGTTTGTTTGCTACAGGTAATAATTGTATAAATAGTGGGAAATGTAAAATAGGTAACCGGTATTTCTTCAGGAGTTTGTTCCAGAATATAAAAACACTCAATATGTTTTCCCAATAAAGAATTTTTAGGCCTGTAGATTTTTATTGTCATTTTTCACTCCTTATTATACGGCTTGTCTATCAATTAGTTGTTGAAATTTCCCTTGCTTGTGCGCGAAGGAATGTAATCAGACACCATTGCAACCAATTAAAACAATCCACACACTGAATTTCAACTTTTAAGAAATGGAACTTTAAGAAATGGTTTTCGTTACATTAATTCCTCAATAGTAATCAAAAAAATCTGAAATAAAACATCTTTCGAGCAAACTGGAATAGAACCACCAGAAGTTTTGGAAAACTGAATGAAATCAGTGGTTTGTGAACTATTTGGAGTTGTCCTCTCCCTTACTCCCTCTCCAAAGAGGGAAACTAAATTTGAAACTCTCTTCTCTCACTCTGCAAAAAGAAAAAAGCTTGGAAAGAGTGAGTGTGAAAGCGAGTATTGAGGGACAAAAGCAAAAAAGCGAACTACTTCCGTAATTCGCTTTTTTCTTTTTGTGGTCCCAGCTGGGCTCGAACCAGCGACCACCTGATTATGAGTCAGGTGCTCTAACCAACTGAGCTATAGGACCTGTGGAATGACTTATTCCATTTGGGGTGCAAATATAGCATTTGAAAATGAAAAATCAGTAACTGTAGAGCAAAATTCTGTCAATAAAAATCAAAACAGCAAGCAATACTAAGAGCGTAGCAAAGATAATCCGCAGGTTCTTAGCCGAAATCTTCGATTGCAGCAAGGTTCCGAGAAACACGCCGGTGATGGAAAAAAATGTCAGATAGAAGACCAGCAACCAATCGATTTCTTTCAGATCAGCAATCGTAGTGGCAGATAAATCTCCCAACAGTGCAATGAATGACTGAATGGTAATGATGAACAAGGATGTTCCAACTGCCTTTTTAATTCCCAATCCCAATCCCATCAGGATCGGAACGATGACAAAACCACCTCCTGCCCCCAGGAACCCGGAAAGCCCGCCGGTAAGTAATCCGAGAAACATGATTTTCCAGGTAGAAATCTGCCCCTGAACCCGTTCCTTTTTGAAGGGATTAAACATCCGGTAAGCAACAATTACCATCACAACAACCAGAAGAATATCAATAAAAAAATCGCGGGTAAAATGGACTCCGAACAACTCAAATTCCGATGGGATAACAATTTTCCGGTACCGACGAATCAAAAATGCCAGCGTCATACTCGGAAATACAAAAAACAGGGCCTCTTTATAGGAAATCTGCTTGGTGCCAAATCGTTGCAATACACCAACAAGTGAAGAGCAGGCGACAATCATCAGGGAGTAAGTCGTTGCAGTATCCGTCGATTCACCAAACAGGTATACAACCAGAGGAATTGTCAAAATGGCACCACCACCACCGACAAGTCCTAAAACAACACCAATAACAGCTGATAAAAACAGTCCTAATAAATACATTCCTGTGGAGTGATTATGAACGTGCGATCTTCAGACGGAAGAGCATCAACGTAAAAATACAAAATAAAATAACGGCGAAAACTAAGTGAGAAATCTGTACAATCCCCGGCATGTTTCCATAAACCAGGACGATTCCCGATACCAATTCAACAGTAAGTATAATAAACAACCAGCGAATCGGACGGATCTTCTCCCCTTGCTCGTTTTTCCACGCAATCAACACAATGAAAATCAATACCATCCAGGAAAAACTCCGGTGGATAAAAAACGGCAATCCCAATTGAGAAGACCATCCCTGACGGGTGACTCCCTGAATTGTCATTTCATCGATCATTTCACGTACTTGCGTCCCCAGGAAAATCTGGTAAGTGGTAATCAACATACTGAGGACAATCAACCAATACATCCATTTAGGAACGTAATATACCGGAGAATCACCGGACTTTCGCAATGAATCACTGTGTAATTCAATTTCTTTCCCGATCAGGTGAATCAGGTACAATTGAATGGCCAGAATCACAAGGGCCAACAACATATGAACCGTAATGGTCCACGGAACGAGATTAGATGCAACGACGATGGAGCCAAACCAAGCCTGGAACCCCATAATCACCAGGTTGAGAAGGGAAAGCAAAATAAACTTCCGTTTCCTGTATACGATTAATAACCAGACAAGTGCCAACAACATTCCGTTCCCGGCCAGAAAACCGCACAATCGATTGACGTATTCCGTCCATGTTTTAGCGGCATTGAATTCTTGTTCTGTCAATAAGTTCGGATCATTTTTAATTTTAGCTGCGGTTTCATCCAAACCGATCCCGGATAAGAAACGGGCGAATTTTTCAATTTTCTGTACCCGTCCTTCCACATATGCTTCTTTATAATCTGCAGGTAAACTACTGGCTTCTGTCGGTGGAATCCAATAACCAAAGCACTTCGGCCAGTCCGGACATCCCATTCCACTCCCTGTTACACGAACAAAACTTCCGGCCACAACCACCAGAAAGATTAAAATCAGGACAACCCAATTAAATTTCTGTAATTTTTTCAAGCGTTTTACCATGTTGCAAAGTTAACATTTACCGAAGTCGGGCGTCTTTTTTTTACATAAAAAAGCAGGAACCATTCAATGATTCCTGCCTGCATATTTCTTTAACTGTTTCGGATTATTGTTCTTTGAAGTTTTTCAACGCATAGGACAATCCTAAACCTAGTACAGATTTGAACTGTGTACGAGGTCCTACTCCTCCTTTCGCGTCACGAATCGCAATGTCATCATCATAAATCAATGTCCAGTTCAGAGAAGCTGACAACCAGTTATTGATTTTAAATGTCCACAACATATCTGCATTCACATCCACATTTTGTGGATTGTTGGCATAATTGGAGAACAATTCCAATCGTGTTTTTAGATGTACATTTTTAAAAACCTCTTTATTATAGGTCAACTTGAAGTATGCACCTATTTCTCCTCTGAAGCGCTTTCCTGCAGAAACGACATCTCCGGCTGAATTAAAAATAGCATCCTTCACCCCAAATGCACCTGCGTTGGCAAGTGAATCATCCAATACAAATGTCATTTTTGTTGCAATGGGCGATAAAAACACAGATAAGTGTTCATTGGGTGTAAAGTCAATACCGAGTGCAAAATTTGCATATCCCGGAGCCATGAATGTTGAAACGCGAACAGAGTCATTCGGATAAGCAAAACCGTCCATAAATTGTGTGCGGAAACCTCCGACAAAAGAAGCATACCACTTATCGGCAAACTTATACCCCAGATTTGTTGCAAAGTCAATTTTGTCATCTGTTTTTTGCAACCCTTGTTTTCTTCCGACAGAATCCAGGTACTTCATTCCCCCAAGTGCTAACTCAAGGTTGTTTTTCCATTGCCATTTGTTTTTGGAATAATCAGCTGAAGCAGAGATAAATCCGATCACTGACAGGTTGTTTCGCCCCCCCGCATTCCAGTTCACGAATGAAGACTGCGTTCCGTTTAATCCGAACAATGCCTTTAATTTCCATGCTTTTGGTGGTTGAACTATTGTTGTGTCTACCTGAGTAGAATCCACTTGTGCATAAGTAGCAAAACCGCAAAGAAGTGCGATCATAATTAGTTGTAACTGATTTTTCATTGATTATCAATTTTTCAATTTAGGGCGCAAATGTCGGAATTTTATACCTGTTTATCAAAAAATAATTCTCGTTTTTTATTTTAACACCTAAAAATGAGCCCACTATACGTTTTAACAATTTTTAGGAACAGCCGAAGTGTAACAAAATATTATCTTGCCGTTATCAAACTCAAACTATTTATTCTAAATACCTAAACTAATTGTATGGAAATTCGCCCTTACGTTACATGTAAGAAATACCTGTTGGCCTTTTGTTCCGTCCTTGCTTTTTCAAGTGCTTTTTCTCAAAATATGCACATTGAAGGTACTGTGATTGACACAAATTCGAACGGTGGAATTCAGTATGTAAAAACCATTCTTGTCAATTTGCGTGACTCCGTTATCACAGCTCATCAAACAACAGATAAGAATGGGCATTTCCAGTTCGACAACATTCCCATTGATACGTTTCGGCTGATTGTGGAACATCCCAGGTATGAAACCCGCGAATTTTATTTCTTCGGAACGGAAGACAATAATTTATTTTCACTGGATGGAATTATTTTATCTGATCGGGGGAAAAAGATTGAAGAGATTACCATTTTCGCATACAAAGACCCTGTATATTACAAAGGAGACACGCTCGTTTATGTAGCAGATTCATTTAAAACCCGTCCGAATGCGGTGGTCGAAGACCTCTTAAAACGTCTTCCCGGGATTACTGTTGAAAGTGACGGAAGTATTAAAAGTCAGGGAAAAAATGTTTCACGTGTTTATGTGGATGGCGACGAGTTTTTTGGTTCTGATGCGACACTTGCAACCAAAAATTTAGCTGCAAGTAGTGTGGAGACTGTACAGGTATACGAAACCACTCTCCCCGATTCGGATGTTACAGATGAAAAGGTTCAGGTCATCGATCTGAGGCTCAAAGATGAAGCCAAGAAAGGATATTTCGGAGAAGCATCTTTCGGGACCGATTTTTCACGATTCTACGAAGGGAAATTACTGGCAAATAATTTCAATAAAAAACAAAAGGTTTCTGTTTATTTCCTTTCCGGAAACACGACCAGATCAAGTTTGAGCTGGAATGATGCCAACCAGTATGGAATTACCCAGGGAAATGCCTATAATTATAACTCTGAGACAGACAGCTGGGAAGTGAATGACAACTTTATGAATACGGAAGATGGTTTTCCATTGGTATTCAAAACCGGAGTCTATTACACCGATCAGGTGACAAAGAAACTGAAAGTCGGCGCAAATTATTCGTACAGCGACTACCGTAAAATGACGGAAGAAACTTCCAGAAGTACGTTCTTTCTTCCCGACACAACGTATTCCAATCACACCAACGACCGAACAAATACGCATTTCAAACACCATGAGGTCAATATGAACTTCCGGTATGATATTGATTCGTCAC
>DHNG01000006.1:71341-77855 GCA_002409405.1 Flavobacteriales bacterium UBA5422
ACAGTTCATTACTTTTGACCCGAAATTCAACTATTCGACACGCGATAACAACTACGTACAACAATCGGATTTCTTGAACAGTAATGGCAATCTGACAAGAAATGCCTCTAACAAGAATACAAGTGAAAGTGATGCGACCAACATTAAGACGAAGTTAGGATATACCAAAAACTTCAAAAAAGACAAGCGGCAATTGCGTGTGCTGAACAACTTCGTTTATGATCAATCCAACTCAGAATCGGGGTTATTATACACCGATTATTTTGCACAAACGGGATTGACACAAAACGGGATTGATCAGCAAAAGAATGGAGATAAAACAATTCTGTCCAATGTATTTAGCGTAGCATATGTGGAGCCTCTTTCGAAGAAGTTAAAGTTGGAGTTCTCCTATGAATTATTCAACAGTACAAACAACCGCCATAGTCGTTCCTACAACAATCAAAATGGTCTTTACGATGACCTGGACTCCCTGACTTCCGGTGACTTTAAAAGCATCAAGTTTCAAAACAAACTCGGAGTATCGTTGTTTTACGATTTTAAGAAACACATGATTGGATTGGGAGTGTTTGGAAGAAATGTTACCATTGATAACCAAAATCACTTTCTGAACACAACAATTAATCAGAATGAAACAAACATTCTTCCAAGACTTACTTACCAGTTCCGTATCAATCAAAACAGTAGTTTGAGGGTTAATTCCCAGACGACGTCTATTTTGCCGGGAATTGAATTATTACAGCCGATTCAGGACAACTCGAATCCGAATAGCATTATGACCGGAAATCAGAACCTGCGTCCGAATTATGCGATTAATACCAATGTGAATTACAACACGTATAATCCATTATCAGGAGGATACTTTTATGGTGGATTTTATTCCGAATACGGATTCAATCAATTCATTTCGACCATGAATTATGATGCAATCGGAAGAATTGAAAACAGTTACCAGAACGGGAATACCCTGAATTACCTCGGAGCATACGGAGGGGGAGCTATTCCATTGATCAAGCAGGTTTTTACCCTTGATCCGAGTTTTGGGTACAGCTATGGAAACAGGTATAGTTTCGTGAACGGGGATCGAAATGCGTTGACAACTCACAGCCTTGAAACCGGGTTGGATCTGGAGCTATATACAGATGTGGTTGAATTTGGATTTGGCGGGAATTACACACTCGGTCAAAACCTGAATTCCATCAGCCCTGAACTGAATCTGACCAATAACATCTACGGTCTGAGTTCTGATTTGAGGATTTACCTTCCCTGGAAAATGGAAATTGCAACCGATTTCAGGTACAATAACTACAACAATTTGAGTGAGGAATTCAACATCAATACATTCATCTGGAATGCATCCATTGAACAAAATTTAGGGAAAAATAAAAATTGGACCATCGCTGCAAGTGCATACGATATGCTGAATCAAAACACCAAAATCAGCCGCACCGCTTTTGCCAATCGTGTAACGGACAGCAGAACAGCAATTATCGCACGGTACTTTATGTTCAGCTTAAGTTATAAATTCAACAGCACATACAAAAAAACAGCTAACACAGAGACAAATGAAGAAGAACAATAAAATCAGAACAGTACTGCTGTGTGTGTACATCTTTTGCATGGCAGCTCATTCGCATGGACAAATGCAAGAAGGTAAGATTGTGTTTGAACGCAAAACAAACCTGTTTAAGAAGTTTACGGAGAAATCAACCCGTGATTACATCAAGGAAGAAAATAAATACAAAACAGATAATTTTACACTCTATTTCAACGATTCTGTTTCTGTGTTTATTCCCGAGGAAAACTACGAGAACAACCGACTCAGTTGGACAACCAATTCCAATACCGTTGTACAGGATTTTCGAAACAATGAAACAAAGACCATCTATAGTTTTTCCGGTGCTCCTGTACTCGTAAAAGATTCCTTACAGAAACGTCAATGGAAGCTCACCGATAAATGGCGAACCATCTGCCAGATTGAATGTATGCAGGCTGTATATGACCTGGATGATTCTACACGTATCTATGCCTGGTTTACTGCTGCAATTACTCCTAATGTAGGTCCCGAGAGTTTTTGGGATTTGCCCGGAGCAATCCTTGGATTAGCGACAGAAGACGGCGCTGTTACGTATTTTGCAAAATCCATCGAGGAACGAAAAGTTGATATGGAAGTAGTAATGCCGAAATTTAACGACAAAAAAGCAAGAACCCGGGAAGAGGTGATTGAACGCGCAAAAAAGGACTTCAAATTTGAAAAAGAAATTGATTCGTACCTCAAAAGCCTGTTCATGTGGTAGTTGACAACGGAAGGTTTGACAACACGTAGAACTACTTACACGAAACAATTTTATATAAATCAACCGGCTGAATTTTAGGACCATCCCGGTATGTCATTTTATCAACAAAAAATTATTTTTTTGTTCTTTTTTGTAGTATATTCGTGAGGTTGATATGAACCAAACCGTTTATTCGGAACAATATATATGGAAAATATGATAGCCTTAGATTTGAAAGATGCTTTAAGAAAGTATTTTGGCTTTGATCAGTTCAAGGGAAAGCAGGAATCTATTATAGCAAATTTACTGGAAGGGAAAAATACATTTGTCATCATGCCTACAGGAGGTGGTAAATCCTTGTGTTACCAGTTGCCGGCCTTGTTATCGGAAGGAACTGCTATTGTCGTTTCGCCACTGATTGCACTGATGAAAAACCAGGTAGATGCCATTCGCAATGTCAGCGATCAGGAATCCATCGCTCATTTTTTGAACTCATCGTTAACAAAAACTGAAATCAACCGGGTGAAGGCAGATATTTCTTCCGGGTTAACTAAGTTGTTATACGTCGCGCCGGAATCACTGACAAAACAGGAATACATCGATTTTCTGACTTCTGTCAACATTTCTTTCTTCGCAATTGACGAAGCCCATTGTATCTCGGAATGGGGACATGATTTCCGTCCCGAATACCGTCGACTGCGGGAAATTTTTGAGCGGATTTCTAATGTTCCGATCATTGCATTGACTGCTACGGCTACACCGAAGGTTCAGTACGACATTCAAAAGAACTTAAACATGCTGGATGCCGTGTTGTTCAAATCGTCGTTCAACAGGGATAACTTATATTACGAAATCCGCCCGAAACGCGACATTGATAAGCAAATTATTAAATACATCCGAACCAAAGAAGGAAAAAGCGGCATTGTCTATTGCCTGAGTCGTAAAAAAGTAGAAGAATTAGCTGAGTTACTTCAAGTCAACGGAATCAACGCCCTCCCCTATCATGCGGGACTTGATGCATCAACAAGAGCAAGGCATCAGGACATGTTTTTAATGGAGGAAGCAGATATAATTGTTGCTACAATTGCCTTTGGAATGGGGATTGACAAACCGGATGTACGCTTTGTAATTCACCACGATATTCCGAAATCACTGGAAAGTTATTACCAGGAAACCGGACGCGCAGGACGCGACGGAGGTGAAGGTGAGTGTTTGGCATTCTACCAGTATAAAGACATTGAGAAATTAGAGAAATTCCTGCAGGGAAAACCGGTTGCAGAACAAGAAATCGGGAAGCAGTTACTCAACGAGATCGTTTCCTATGCAGAAACTTCCGTTTGCCGTAGAAAATTCATCCTACACTATTTCGGAGAAACATTCGATGAAACATTGTGCAATGAAAATTGTGACAACTGTAAGCATCCGCGGGAACGAACAGAAGGAAAGGAATCCGTTCACAAATTATTGCAGGTTATTTCTGATCTGGAAGAAATGCAGAAAGCAAAACACGTTTGTTCGTTTGTCTCCGGAAAGGTTACTTCCGATATCAAATCCTACAAACACGATCAGTTGCCGAATTTCGGAATCGGACAAGACAGGGATGAACATTTCTGGAATGCGGTTGTCCGTCAATCATTGGTAGCCGGATTGATCTATAAAGACATTGAATCTTATGGGATCGTTAAGTTGACCGAAGCAGGGCGGAATTTCCTTGAAAACCCGACTTCGTTCATGCTGATCAAAGAACATGATTATTCATCGGATGAAGATGGGGATGACGTTGTGATATCCGGAAAATCAGCCGTTCTGGATGATGTCATGTATAAACAATTACTGGATTTGAGAAAATCCATCTCCAAACAGAAAAACATTCCTCCGTTTGTTATTTTTCAGGAACCGTCGTTGCGCGACATGTGTTTTCAATATCCGATTACACTTGAGGAGTTGACAAATATTCAAGGTGTCGGAACAGGGAAAGCAGCTCGTTATGGTGCTCCTTTTGTTGCATTGATCAAAGCATATGTAGAAGAAAATGAAATTGACCGTCCGCAGGACATGGTTGTCAAATCACTGGTAAACAAAAGTGGTTTAAAAGTACAGTTAATTCAAAACATTGACCGGAAATTGCCATTGGAGGACATTGGACGTTCACAAGGCAAAACACTGGATGAAATCATTGAAGAAATTGAGGCAATTGTTGCATCAGGTACACGTGTGAATATCAATTATTACATTGACGATATTTTAGACCCCGAAAATCAGGAAGAAATCTTTGATTACTTTACGGAAGCCGAAACGGATGATTTACGTGATGCGTACAAAGAATTTGACGGAGATTATTCCGAAGAAGAACTGCGCTTGATGCGAATCAAGTTTATGAGCGATATGGGGAACTGATCTGATCGTTAATTTTGAATGATGAATATTGAATTATGAATCAGATAAAACCATTCATAATTCAACATTCAAAATCCTATATTCTTCTTAAGCGTACAATTCAGCTTGTTGCTGCGCAATTTTTTCATCTTTCAGATACACATCGTACGGCATCATTTTATCAATGATTCCATTTGGCGTGATTTCAATGATTCGGTTGGCAACCGTGTTTACCAATTCGTGGTCATGTGATGTAAACAAAATAGTCCCCGGAAATTCGTTCATCCCGTTGTTCAACGCGGTAATGGATTCCAGATCCAAGTGATTTGTAGGTTCGTCCATCAGCAACAAATTTGCTTTGGCCAACATCATTTTTGACAACATACAACGTACTTTTTCACCTCCTGACAATACATTTGCCGTTTTCATGGCTTCCTCTCCCGTAAACAACATTCGTCCAAGGAACGTACGCAGGTAAACCTCCTCTTTTTCTTCATCTGTCTGCGCATATTGACGCAACCAGTCTATCAACGGTAATTTATCCGCAAAGTAATCACTGTTATCATTTGGCAGGTATGATGTTGTAATGGTTGTTCCGTACAAAATGTCTCCTGTTTCCTGTTTCTGATTACCGCTTAAAATTTCAAACAACGCCGTCAACGCCAGAGAGTTTTGCGATACAAACGCGATCTTATCTCCTTTATTGACGATGAAATTAACATCTTTGAATAATTTCACACCATCGGAAGAAGCAGATAAATTATCCACGTTCAAAATCTGATTTCCGGCCTCCCGGTCTTGGTAAAAGGTAATTCCCGGGTATTTTCTCGAAGAAGGTTGAATTTCTTCAATATCCAGGTTGTCCAGCATTTTTCTTCGGGAAGTAGCCTGCTTCGATTTTGCAGCATTGGCAGAAAAACGAGAGATGAATTCCATCAATTCCTTTTTCTTTTCCTCTGCTTTTTTGTTCTTATCAGCACGCTGACGAGCTGCTAATTGAGAACTGTGGTACCAGAATGAATAGTTACCGGTAAATAAATTGATCTTTGCAAAATCGATGTCGCAAATATGCGTACACACCGTATCCAGGAAGTGACGGTCGTGCGATACAACAATCACTGTGTTTTTAAAATCCAGTAAGAAATCCTCTAACCATGAAATGGTTTTCAGATCCAGGTCATTCGTAGGCTCATCGAGTACCAGTACATCCGGATTTCCAAACAATGCCTGCGCCAACAACACACGTACTTTCAGGTCATTGGACAAATCTTCCATCAACAAATAATGCTTCGACTCGTCAATCCCCAAGCTACTCAATAATGTAGCGGCATCTGTTTCTGCATTCCATCCTTCCAGATCCGCAAATTCTCCTTCCAGCTCAGCTGTACGCATCCCATCCTCATCTGAAAAATCGGGTTTCGCATACAGTGCATCTTTTTCTGTCATGATCTCAAACAAACGTTTGTGTCCCATGATCACCGTTTGTAACACCTGAATGTGGTCAAATTCAAAGTGGTTCTGCTTCAATACAGCCAATCGTTTTCCCGGCTCCAACTCTACTCTACCCGTTGTCGCATCCTGATCACCCGTAAGAATTTTCAGAAACGTAGATTTCCCGGCACCATTTGCACCGATCACACCATAACAATTTCCGTTTACAAATTTTACGTTTACCTCGTCAAACAAAACGCGTTTTCCGAACTGAAGAGATAAATTATTAACTGAGAGCATACTTTTTGAAATTTTGTGCAAAGATAGTCATTTTTCAGGAAATAGAATACCTCCGGTTTCTGATCGCCTTTTTGTAAATAAAATACTACCTGATTGCTTTTCGTTTATGCAAAATAACACGTATATTCGTT
>DHNG01000006.1:77966-86670 GCA_002409405.1 Flavobacteriales bacterium UBA5422
AAAATAACACGTATATTCGTTGTTAGATCAAGATATTCTGAAACCAATGAAAATACTACTCGCATTTTTCCTGTCCATTACCAGTTTGCAAGCAACAGCTACACATGAACTGACCTATTTCGTTTATTCTGAAGCTGAATATATACAAGGTCCCTGGTTGCGAACTGACTTGTTAGAAACATCCGGATTCAAATTCCTTTCAGCAGAAGTTTACGAAGACTTATTCGGTTCCGGAGATGAAGCTTTCGTCAATAAAGTGTTGTCACGGTTAAAAGAAAAAAAACCGGATCTATATAAATGGGACTACACATTAAGTGTCCAAGGAGATACCGTTGTAATTACTTCGCAAAAAACGATTCAATCATTTGAAACCGTCATGAATGAAATAACAGCAACCCTTACGCTCAATCGTTTTAAGGCAGTTACATTTCGCATCGATGGAGAGCAAAAAACATACACCCTTGGTGACCTCACGCTCCCCTATTTTGATTTAGTGTCCGGACAGTCTGAAGCAATTGTTTCTGACAATCAAACAGCTAGTTCAACAGAAATAAAAGAACCAATTAAACCATTGAAAAGCCAGCGGGTTTGGTTAATTATTTCAGGCATTTTAAATGTGGTTTTTCTTGGAATCCTGATTATGAAGAAAGCAAATTGATTTTCAACAACCTCTACATAAATCAAATACTTTTTTGTAATTTAAACAGGTAACAGAACATGATTAAAAACCGTTCAGAGATACACCGATGATCAAAAAAAGAAATATCCGGGTACGTTTTTTACTGCTACTGCTCGTTGCAGTTGTTTATTCGTGCCGGCAACATCCGGATGTATCAACGATGCCTGTACAACAGGAAAATCCAGCTTCTGAAAGCATTAAGCAAACATCCGAAACACATTTTATAAAATTTGATCCCGACAGTATTCCTGATTTGAAGATAAAAGGATTTACCAGCGACTATTCTTTTAAAATCGGGCAGAATTATCTTGTTGTCGGGTATTACAGACCTGTGGACG
Source organism: Flavobacteriales bacterium UBA5422 (assembly GCA_002409405.1). Taxonomy (GTDB): domain Bacteria; phylum Bacteroidota; class Bacteroidia; order Flavobacteriales_D; family Crocinitomicaceae; genus Taishania. Next base: position 78,984 of record DHNG01000006.1, read on the forward strand.
GACAAATCGTATTGCCAGATACGGAAGACAATTGGGGAGATCGTTTGCTTTTTTTGAATGGCAAGAAATCGCTTATCTATAAATCAAACGGTGTAGGCGATGTGTATCACTACGAACCCCATTTTTATAAAAGTACGGATGGTGGTAAAGTAATTGTCATTTGTCACCTGGGGTATGAATACTTTTTCGGAGGAGATGTTTACCTGATTGAAAACGAAACGATTCGATTTATTGGGGCAATGGACATTGAAAACGACGGAGAGGAAAAAACATTGATTGATATTCTGAAGATTAAATCCATTGACAGTACTATTGTTTTTTCATTTGATACCGATTCATTGGTGCTACAACCAGGAAATGAAAGTGTTTCTGTAAAAAACAGCAACATTCGATATGAATACAGTGACGATACATTGAAATTGATCCGATAAAAAGAATAAAATGGGAAAAATACAAGAAAAAGACCTCCCCGAAAGGACAAGTGAGTATTCTAAATTCTACCATGGTACCAAAGCGAATCTGAAACCTGGGGATTTAATCAAACCCGGGTTTCAGTCGAACTATGGTCAACGGAAAAAAGCCGCTTATGTCTACCTGACAGCTACCATGGATGCTGCTATCTGGGGAGCGGAACTGGCATTGGGAGACAATCCGGAACGAATTTATATCGTAGAACCGACAGGATCCATTGAAGACGATCCCAATCTGACCGATAAAAAATTCCCCGGAAACCCTACAAAATCCTACCGCTCTCAACAACCAATCAAAATTATTGGTGAAATTACACAGTGGGAAAGCCATTCTCCCGAACAATTGAAAACTATGAAAGATCAGCTGGAACGATTGAAACAACTAGGAATAGAGGCGATCGAAGACTAAAACGTCAACAGCCGCTCACTATGTTACAAGTAAACGGCTGCTGCTTCATTGGCGTATGAAGTTATAAACGCTTTTGCTCATCTGTTTTCTCAGCAGCACGGGCTTCCTTTACTTTTTGATTTCCAAAGTTGTACTTCAAATTGATCATAAAATAACGGGTGTCTCTATAATCTTTGAACGATTGATTTTGATCAGCATACCGTGTCGAAATGGTGTTTTTATCCGTCTTAAAAATATCATTGACCACCAAACCAACTTCGAATTTCTTTTCAAACAATTTTTTATTCAGTATAATGTATACATTTTGAGACGGGCTGATTGTAAATGATCCCTGGATCGATTTTGAGTTGTAGCGGTATCCCACATTCAAATCCCACGTTTTTTCCTTGTCAAACGTTATCATCGTCGAAAGGTTAAAATGGTAGAAGAATACATTGTTTTGATACAACTGATTGTCTGTTCCCCGGAAATAATTTACAGTGTATTCCCCCATTCCAAATGCATTCAGTTTCCAATTGGGCAACAATGTGAATGATTTTGAAACATTCGCCCCCAAATTCCTTCCGTCTTTTATGTTTGTATAATTATACACTGTTTCAAATGTTGACGGATTCTGAATAGAAATTTCCATCGATGGATTTTTTACATAGCTGTAATATACTTCAAAGTTCCAATCAGCCACTGTATATGTGAGGCTTACATTATCAATCAATGCGGATTTCAAATACGGGTCTCCCTGGAAATATGAATAGTAATTATAGTAGGATTTAGAAGGATTTAAAAAATCGTATACCGGTCGGTCAATGCGCTTTCCGTAGGAAAATCCGATCTGTTGTTCCTCCGCAACCTCGTACAGTGCAAAAACCGTTGGGAACAGGTTATTTCGGGTAATTGCATTGACAACCTCCGGATTGTCAGATGTTGAACGAATAAACGTCGTTTCGTTGCGCAACCCCGCCTTAAAAAACCACTTTTTCCATTGGTATTCCGCTGAAATATATGCTGCGATGATTTGTTCATTGTAATTGAATCGATTACTCCGTCCGATATCTTTCAATAACTGACCATTTTGCTCACTCAGAAAATCCAGTTGGTTATCATTCCCAACCAAACTATATTTTACTCCACTTTCAACGATAAAGGCATCTTTTTCCAACCGGTAATCTACCTGTGAGGAAAACAACCGGATATCCTGAATGCTATTGTTTCCAAACCGGCTGAAGCTTTCCGGCTGATTGACAAAATACTGCCAGGTAGAAATTTCTTGATCCTCTATGTATTTCTTTGTGCTGAAGTTATTACTCCAGTTCAGATTGCTGTTTTTGAATTGTTTATCAAAAGCCAGGTACGCATTCAATGTGCTGTGTTTTTGAAAACGATCATTCGCTGTGGTGTAATAAGATTCAAGCAGGTTGGTTTCGGTATTGTAAATCTGTGTCGGAATGTAATAATTCCCTGTTGATTTCGGATTGATATGACCGTCAATACCAAACTGAATGACGGTAGTGCTGTCAGGTGCGTATTGTGCTGATAAATTGAACAAATGTTGCTGGAGTGCACGTGTTTTTCGAACCATATCACTTTCCCAGCGTGTTTTTTGCTGTTCGTAGGTAACAACATCAAAATTTTGACGCATATAATCTCCGGAAACGAATGTGTAATTGCCGCTCAATTGCCATTTCTCCGTATTGTACGACTGTATTAATCCCAATCTTCCTTTTGCATACATCGACTGGTGGTATCGAGCAGAAACACTTCCCTTGTATCCTGTCAATTTATTTTGTTTCATCTTGATATTAATCACAGCAGCACCTTCTGCTTCGTATTTTGCCGGAGGATTGGTAATCACTTCAATGGAATAAATCTGATCGCCATTTGTGTTTTCGAGAAATTGCTTTAATTCTTCTGGTGTCATCAATGTTCGTTTATCATTGATCGTAACAATAATGCCGGTGTTTCCCCGAACGCTCAAGACTTCATTTTTAACAACTACATTGGGAGTGTTTCTTAAGATTTCCCATGCATTAAGGCTTTGCAGAGGAGTTCTGTCAACTGTAAATTCCAAACGATCTACTTTTCGTTTTAACAGGTTTCTTCTGGCGGTTATTTCAACTGACGGCATCAAATACAAGCTATCTGTTGCAGTTGAATCTGCAGGAAATTCATTCTCATTTGTCACCTGCCCGAATAAACTTATCGGGAAAAGAACTGCAAAAATCAATCGTTGTCTCATTATCTATCTGTTTTTTCTGCAAAGGTGATCCGTAAATTCGCCTGACTCGGTTAATGATAGGTTAATGGCAGGTTAAACGGGTAATCGCAACTATTTATATCGTATGTTTGTGAAATGAATAAAAAGAGAAATACAATCCTGTTATTCAGTTCCTGCTTCCTGATTTTGTTGGGATTACAAGTCTTTTACATCCATAATTCTTATCGGCTCGAGGAGAAAGAATTGAACCGGGAAGCACGTAGTATTGCTGATAGTGTCTTGGTGGAAATGGGCCATCTGAAAAAAGAGATCCGTGAAGACTCACTGATCAAGCACTTTCTGAGATCGAATTCGCAAGAACAAGTTCCGGATAAAATCCTTCATTACAACCTGAATTTTTCAAAATCAACTGAGCATTTTAATCAATTGGTTGATCAGTTGATTGAAAAACGAACTAGAGGAACAGGTTTTCGGATTGCCCTGAGAAACGAGATTTTTTCAATCAATGATCTGAAAATAAACAAAGAACTATTGACTTCCGATACCCCAATCGTACTGTATGAAACGACAGATAAAATTGAAAACGGGAGCTTGATTAATGAAGGAAAATGGAACAGCGATGTGCACCACCAGGACACCGATCAACACCTCGACGAGCATTACAAATCGATTATCAAATCACGGACTCTGTTTGAACTGCTGAATGTCAAATCATTGGTCATTCAGAAAATAATCCCTTTGTGTATTGTCAGTTTGTTGATTTTAATCTTTTTACTGTACCTTTTCTGGAAGATACTGCGAAATATTGAACTTCAAAATCGGAAAATAGCACAACTTCATACAACAATTGATTCCATCGCACATGAGTTAAATACGCCAATTACAACCATGAAATTTGCTATCGCATCTGCACAGGAAACTACGTCAACACATTTACTGGAACGTCAAATCCGAAAGTTGGAACACATTGTTGCTTCCATTCATACAGTTGAACGGACAACGGAACTGATTACTCTTCAGGAAGCGGAACAATTCATTCACCAGCTCAAAAACAACTACGCGTCATTACAGATTACGACTGAAATTCGGTTCAGTAAAAATGAACAATTGACCAAACAAACCCTGGAACTTCTATTGAATAACCTGGTTGATAATTCATTCAAATACAAAGCAACACGCGTAGAAATCCGGTTAATTTGTGAAACATCCGTTGAACTATCTGTTTCTGATGACGGTATGGGAATCCCCAAAGAAGAGCAGCAACATATCTTTGAAAAATATTATCGAATATCACGCAATGAAAATCACGAGATCAATGGATTGGGTGTCGGTTTATACCTTGTTAAAAAAACGGTCGAAGAAAATAACGGAACAATTGAAGTGATTTCCGAATCCGGTAAAGGAACAACATTTAACATCTTACTGCCCAATGAAAAATAAACTGATTCTGGTAGAAGATGATCCTGATTTGGGAGTTGTACTGAAGCAATATCTTGAGTTTTCGGATTTTGAGGTAACCTGGTTTACTTCTCCCGATGCATTGTTAAATCATCCGATCAACTACAATGAATACAACGCTGCTATTCTGGATGTAATGCTCCCCGGGATGGACGGTTTTCAATTGAGTAAAGAATTGCGTAAGCAAACAGCAATTCCGTTTTTGTTCCTGACTGCAAAAGGGCAAAGTATTGATCGGATTCTGGGACTGAAATTAGGTGCAGACGATTACATCACCAAACCTTGCGAACCGGAAGAATTAATCCTGCGCATCCACAATATTCTGAAACGGCAAGTTGTTGATACCAACAATACCATGATTCGTATCGGGAACTATTTGTTTTTTCCTTCCCGGTACCTGCTCCAGTTGGAAGCAACGGCATTTCAGCTAACTGAAAAAGAATCGGATTTGCTCCAATTGCTTGCTGCCCGCAATAATGATGTCATCAGTCGGAAAGAAATTCTGGAGCAACTATGGGGAGAGGATGACTACTTCCTGGGAAGAAGTCTGGATGTTTTCATGTCGCGGCTACGAAAATACCTGCAACACGATAACCGTATCAAATTGGAATCGGTACGTGGCGTTGGGTTCAGAGTTGTATTCCCCGAATAATGATTTTTACATTAAATTTTTGATTAGCTTCTGTTGTAACTGCATAAAACTATAGAAAAGAACAAGGAATTCATGCTTAAATGCAATTACATTTCAAATAAACAAGCGGTAATCCATCCGACTCATGAAATGGGCTGCTATGTTTCACTAGGTCCACGTACTGTATCATCTATGGACCTATGTGGTTAAGAAATAAAAACACCTGAAGGCATTTGCGGCAAAATCTATCCGATCGCAGAACAGTATTAAAAATAAAAAAGGGGAACGAACTGCTCCCCTTCCTTGCATGTTATTTCATTAGAATTACCAGATTACCGCGACTTTGTCTTTCGGATTTCTCATTTTATCACCTTCCTTCACATTGAATGCCTCGAAGAACTCCGGGCAATTTTTCAACGGGCCATTGATTCTATACATACCTGGTGAATGCGGATCTGTCGCCAATCGTTTTTTCAACTCTGCATCCGTGTAGTTGATCTTCCACAATTGTGCATATGAAATAAAGAAACGTTGCGCTGGAGTGTAACCTGCACGGTTCTCCCCTTTTTTAAATTCATCTGTACGGGTGTAGGCATAATAAGCCATTGTCAACCCTCCTAAATCGGCAATATTCTCTCCCATCGTCAGATCCGGGTTTACACAATGTCCTTCAAACGGACAGAAATTAGAGAACGTTTCTCCGTATATTTTCGTTTTTGCTTCAAATGCTTTCCGGTCGGCTTCTGACCACCAGTTTTTGAAGCTTCCGTCTGCTGCAAACTTTGACCCCATATCGTCGAATCCATGTGTAAACTCATGTCCGATTACCATTCCGATTCTTCCGTAATTGACTGCATCTTCTGCTTCATTGTCAAAGAATGGTGGTTGCATGATTCCCGCAGGAAATGCGATTTCATTCAAAAGAGGATGGTAGTACGCATTGACCATATGAGCCGGCATGTGCCATTCATCCCTGTCTACTTTTTCTGCCAGCTTATTCATGTTTTTCGTATGATCATATGCCGCAACAGCTTTCAGATTGCTTACATACGTATCCGGACTGAAATTCAGCGAACTGAAATCTTCCCATTTATTTGGAAATCCGAGTTTTCGTCCAAAAGATTCCAATTTCCCCACCGCTTCTTTTTTCGTAGCATCTGACATCCATGACAATTTCTCAAGACGTTCTTTGTATACCGCTTTCAGATTATCTACCATTTCATTCACACGCTTTTGAGCTGCTTCAGAAAAATACTTATCGACAAACGATTTACCAAGCATTTCACCGAAACTACTACGGGTAATTTTCTCAATTGCCCGCTCATTAATTGGTTTCATTTCCTTTTTACCACTCAATGTAGTGCCTTGAAATGCAAATTCCAGATCAACGAATTCTTGTCCCAGACTCCCGATATATCGATCAAGTGTCTGCCACGTCAAATAATCCTTGATTGCATCCAGTGATTCTTCTTTGATCAATTTATTCAGATGGGCAGGATATTTTGTATTGTCAACAATCAACGTATCAAAATCAAGTGAACCGATTCCCGTTAGATATGCATTGAAATCAAAGTTTTTGAATTCATCAGTTAATTGTTTTTTTCCATATTTATTGTACGTTAATTCAGGAATCCGCTGTTCTGCAGGTTTCAACATAACAGTCGCTAATTTGTCTTCAATACGGTAAATATTTGCTACTTTCAGGTTTTGATTTCCCTGGGTTGTTTCATTGGTCAATCCAGCCAATGCGAATGCATCCCCGATGTATTTTTTGTATGCTTCCCGGATTTCTGCTTTTGTTGCATCCTTGTAGTAATCGCGGTTAGGCAACCCGATTCCTCCCTGTCCGAAGTAGGAAATATGGTTTTCTACATCCTTCAGATCCTGCTCAACGCCAAATCCGAAAAACGCACCAATTCCTTGTCGGTGCATCGTTGCTACAAGCGCAGCCAATTCATCTTTTGATTTTAATTGAGCAATTTGATTCAGTTCCTGTTTGATTGGCTCCGTTCCTTTTTTGTTGCGGGCATCCATGTTGGTATAAGAAGCATAAAAATCTCCCAATAACTGTTCTTTTGTTCCTTTTTTTGCTTTCGCAGTTTTGAACTCTTCCAGAATATCAGTCAGTTTCTTATTGTTTTCCTGCTCTAGTTCATTAAAACTTCCCCAACGGGACTCAGATGCCGGAACAGGATTGTTTTTAATCCAGTTTTCGTTGGCAAATAAAAAGAAATCCTCAGTCGGCTTTACAGTCTTACTCAGGTAGTCAACATCAATTGTCTTCAATTCTGCTTGTTCTGTTTTAGCAGAATTACAGGAAGCGAGCACTACTGCTCCCATCACAAAATACAGAGGTGTTTTTTTCATAATTTATTTTCGAATTATTTATTGAACGACGAAACGCCGAATGGTGCTAAAAATAGCAAATAATTCTCAAACCAACTATAAACGAGAAATCCGAAGAGGGATGCCAAACACAAAAAAGTGGTCTCAAATAGTTGAAGCCT
>DHNG01000006.1:86798-93910 GCA_002409405.1 Flavobacteriales bacterium UBA5422
TGAAGCCACTTTTACAAAAAACAGAACAATAACCTGTTATTATTTTCTTCTTGACTTAATCGACCTGTCAACTGCCTCAATCTTTTTTAATCTGTCTGCATCAGCCAATACTGCTTTTATCTGAACATTTTGAACTTGATCCCCTTTTGCATGATACATTTCAACAGGTCTGTTTTTTACTTGTGCCGACATCAATCCGGCTTTGGAGTAAGTCGCTTTTTCAGCCGTTTGTGCTGTAGCTGTTGTGAAAAATAAAAGGGAGCAGCCAAAGAATGCAATTTTGATTCGTTTCATATCTTCTTGTTTTAATACATCTCTTGACATTTTTCAAAAACAATGCCAAAAACATGTTTCTCTTTTATGAATTGGAGATTAATGTATTTTATTAAATTCGCAAGTCATTAGAACTATGAAAAAAAGCATTCATTACCATCTGGAAGCAATAAAGGATACGTTTGATCAGTTGTCAAAAGGTAATTTCCTGATTTATTTTTTACCTGGAGCAGTCATAACACTGTTCTTTTTATTCTTTAACATATTGCTCAGTTTCATTTTCGGGTCGTCAGAACCTGTGACAGAAGATACCGGGTGGTTTACTACAGCATTCAGCAAAATAGGTTCAGTCGTAGATTTTATACTGACTCAGATTTATATTTTTTTCATCCTGACTCTACTTTCTCCGTTTAATACCATTCTTTCGGAAAAGTTGGATTCGAAATTAACCGGACAGAAGTTCAATTTCAGTTTTGCACGATTGATCAATGACTTTTTACGGATGATCTTTATTGTAATATTGGTCATTATTATGGAATTTTTCATCCTGGGAATCTGGTGGTTTTTCTGCTGGATCTTCAATATTGATGACACCATTGTATACAAAATTATCACCTTTTTAATTGGTGCATTTTTCTTTGGTTTTTCATTTTATGATCACAGTTTGGAACGCTATGAAGTAAATGTATTCGGAAGTATCGGATTTGCATTTTCTAACATACTGATGCTGACAATTACAGGCACGCTCTTTAAATTGTTGTATTATTTTCCTTACTTTTGGGAGGTCTCTTATATAGGAATAATAATTGCACCGGTAATAACAACGATGATCTCTACGATTGTATATTTACGATTCAACAACAAATATCCGCGTATCAACAACTGATTTTCAAAAGCTAAGACAAAAGAATGGACAATTTATTTGAAGAATTCGCAAAACCAGGCTACCAGGACTGGGTAAACCAGCTAATCAAAGACCTGAAAGGTCAGCCGGAAGAATTGATTCAACGCGATGACCAGATCGAAGAACTACAATTCAATTCATACCAACACCAGGATTCAAATAACACATCTCCGGTCAGCAGCTTGAACAACCCGTATATTCGCCAGGTATTCCGCAGCTCTAACCAATGGGAAAACATAGGAAATGTTGTTGTAGTCAACGAGGAAACAGCAAATAAGCAAGCTCTTCAATACCTGAACATGGGTGCTACAGCCCTCCGGTTTGATGTACGGAAACACTCCAACTTAAATTGGGAACAATTGACTGCTGAAATTCAATTGGAATACATTGAAACAACAGTTGTTGTAAGTTCTTATAATCAGTTTTCCTCTATCCAAAGTAAATTATCTGGAAATAGATTTGACAACGTTTATTTCGAATTGGAATTATCTGATTTAAATCAAGATGAGTGGACTCATCTCGCTAATAACTTAAAGAAAAAACAACAATTCGCATTACTCGCAAACGGATACGCTATACAGCAGTGCGGTGCCACAACATGGCAGGAAATCAGTTATTCATTAGCTGTTGCCCATGAATACCTGGTACGTTTAACGGAATTGGGATTAACCGTCGACGAAGCAGCAGCGTGCATTCATTTTAATACCGGCGCAGGAGCACAGTATTTTTATGAAATTGCCAAAATCAGGGCGTTGCGGATTTTATGGTCTCGGATTTTGGAAGAATATCAACCAACGCATGCGTGTACCTATGCAATGCGTGTTACAGGAATAACCGGATTTACCAATAAATCACTGAAAGATCCGTACACCAACTTGTTGCGGCAGACAACTGAAACAATGAGTTTGATTTTTGGTGGTGTACATGCAGTATGTGTTCAACCATACGATACCTATTCAACAAAAGGTGCCACTACTCTGTCTACTCGTATGGCCGTAAACATTCCACTGATTTTACAGGAGGAAAGTTTTCTTGAGAAAGTAATTGATCCCTTGGGGGGAAGTTATACATTGGAATACCTGACCAATGAAATTGCAGATAAAGCATGGAATGAATTCAGGAAATTGGAAGAATTCGGTGGAATTGAAAATGAAGCAGCGATCGCTTATCTGAGAACTACTGTTCAGCAAAAAGCAAAGTTGAGAAAACAACGAATTTCAGACAAATCAGATACATTGATCGGAATTAACATCTTCCCTAACCCATCGGAAGAAAACAATGAATGGCTTTCCGTTGACACCTATCTCGGAATGCCCGGATTAACTTTAGAACAGTCCATATAAACAAACACAGATGAGCAGAAAGACTTTCAAACATATCGACTGGAAAACAACAAATGCAACAGCAGCAACTGCTGATTCGGAGGTAGTATTTACGACTGCTGAACAGATTGAACTGAAGAACTATTATACGCATGAGGACATTGCGACCACCGAACACATCGGATATGTTTCAGGAATTGCACCATTTTTAAGAGGTCCATATTCTTCCATGTACGCCATTCGCCCATGGACCATTCGTCAGTATGCCGGATTTTCTACAGCAGAAGAATCCAACGCATTCTACAGAAGAAACCTGGCTGCAGGACAAAAAGGACTTTCTGTTGCATTTGATCTGGCGACGCATCGGGGATATGATTCCGACCACCCGCGTGTATTCGGAGACGTAGGAAAAGCAGGTGTTGCCATCGACTCTGTACTTGATATGAAGGTTTTGTTCGATCAAATTCCACTTGATGAAATGTCTGTCTCCATGACCATGAACGGAGCCGTGATTCCCATTATGGCGTTTTATATTGTCGCAGCAGAAGAACAAGGGGTAAAGCAGGAGCAATTATCAGGAACTATACAGAATGACATCCTCAAAGAGTTCATGGTGCGTAACACCTACATCTACCCTCCTGACCCATCAATGAAAATTATTGCAGATATTTTTGAATACACGTCGAAATATATGCCGCGCTTCAATTCGATTTCCATATCCGGTTATCACATGCAGGAAGCAGGAGCTACGGCTGCAATCGAATTGGCATACACATTAGCGGATGGATTGGAGTACTTGCGTGCAGGAATCAAAGCAGGAATCAATATTGACGATTTTGCTCCGCGTCTCAGCTTCTTTTGGGCAATCGGAATGAATCACAACATGGAGATTGCTAAAATGCGTGCAGGACGAATGATCTGGGCAAAATTGGTGAAGCAATTCAACCCGAAAAGTGATAAGTCACTGGCATTAAGAACGCACTGTCAGACTTCCGGTTGGAGTTTAACAGAGCAAGATCCGTTCAACAATGTAGCAAGGACATGTGTAGAAGCATTAGGAGCTGCGCTCGGAGGAACACAATCTCTCCACACAAATGCATTGGATGAGGCTATTGCCTTACCAACGGATTTCTCAGCACGGATTGCACGAAATACACAAATTTACATACAGAAAGAAACAGGGATTACTGACTTTATCGATCCTTCCGGAGGAAGCTATTACATTGAAAAACTGACCGAAGAATTGATTCAGCAAGCATGGAACCTAATTCAGGAAGTGGAAGAATTGGGAGGAATGGCCAAGGCGATTGAAACAGGTCTGCCGAAAATGCGCATTGAAGAAGCGGCGGCACGAAAACAAGCCCGAATTGATTCCGGTAAGGACATCATTGTTGGAGTTAACCGCTACGAAGTAACAGATAATGACCCACTGGAAATTTTGGAAGTTGACAATGCAACTGTTCGCAATGCTCAGATTGAACGACTAACAAAAATGCGAGCAGAGAGAAACCCTGAAAAAGTACAACAGGCATTAACGAATCTGAAGCAGGCAGCTGCGACAGGAACAGGAAATTTATTAGCCCTGGCAATCGAATGTGCACGGGAACGTGCTTCTTTGGGAGAAATTTCCGATGCAATGGAAGATGCATTCGGCCGCTTTAAAGCAACAATCAGATCCATCAGTGGTATTTATTCAGCGGAAGCTATGAACGATAAAGATTTTGAACTGGCAAAAGAAATGGTCGAACAGTTTACCAAGCTGGAGGGACGACGTCCTCGTATCATGATTGCGAAGATGGGGCAAGATGGCCATGACAGAGGGGCAAAAGTTGTTGCTACCGCTTATGCAGATATTGGTTTTGATGTAGACATCGGTCCTTTGTTTCAGACACCGGAAGAAGCTGCCCGACAGGCAATTGAAAATGATGTACACATCCTTGGTGTTTCTTCTTTGGCTGCAGGACATAAAACACTTGTTCCGCAAGTCATTGAAGAATTGAAGAAACAAGGAAGGGAAGATATCATGGTGGTTGCCGGAGGAGTAATTCCTCAGGGAGACTATGAATTTCTGGAAAAAGCCGGAGTGTTCGGGATTTATGGTCCAGGGACAAAAATATCAAAAGCAGCTCAGGATTTATTGCGTTTATTGATCCAAAGTGCCTCCGAGTAAAAAAACAGAGTGAATTTTTAATCCTGTCATTTTTTTATTACCTTCGGCATGATTCTTGAACTTATGTGGACTAACTTGAAAAATTAAAAACAAATGAAAAATATACTTAACACCCTAATTTTGTTTTTGGCAGTTAATACTGGTTTCAGCCAGAAAGAATACGATGATTTACGCATTCTTTACGCTGACGGGAACTATGAAAAATTAGCAAAAGTAGCGGATAAATACGCAAACTCAGACGACACAAAAAAAGATGCATGGCCTTATTTATGGCTATCCAAGGGATTGTATAAAATTCATGTAGGCGGAAGTACTGACCCTGTATTTAAGAACGCATACAAAGAGTCCATCAATGCGATGAACAAGTGTATAAAGTTTGATAAAACAGGGACTGTTATCGCAGATCCTGATAACAAAGAATTTCTGGACCTACTTCAAAGTTCTTTAGTAGAACAAATCGATAATGAGATAGCTGGTGGTAACTTCCGAAAAGCATACAGTTGGGTAACAACTTACAAAAAGATTTCTCCCAATCTGATCGGTCAGGTTCTGTTGGAGGGAGCGTGTAAGTTCCGTACAGATGATAAAACAACAGGATTCACATTGTGGAAAACAGCAGATGACCAGTTAAAAAGTCTGGACGATGCCTCAATCAAAACATGGTCTGAATCAGATAAAGAAATGTTGAAGATGGGTGTGATTCAAACTTCAGAATGCTATGTGTCGATCAAGAAAATAGAAAATGCACGTGTACTGCTGAATAAAGTAGCACAATGGTTTGAAAATGATGAAGAATTCAAAGAGGTATACAACAAAGTAGTTAACTGATTTGATACTTATTTTTTTATACAAAGCCTTCTCAATTCGGGAAGGCTTTTTTAGTTACCAAATTACCGTTTCCCCGATTTAAACGAATCATTTCAAAATCGTTAATTAATTGTTGATAAGTCTATCTAAGCCGCTTTGTTTTTAGTGGTTTTTACCATTTAAAATTCGTATTTTTGCACGTTATAAAATATTTACATCAGGTCAAAAGGAAAGGCAATGAGTGAAGACTTAAAAAAACAGGAATATTCAGCAGATAATATTCAGATTCTTGAAGGGTTAGAGGCGGTAAGAAAACGTCCTGCAATGTACATTGGTGATGTTGGAATCAAAGGATTACACCACCTGGTATACGAGGTGGTGGATAACTCCATTGACGAAGCATTAGCCGGATACTGCGACACCATTGATGTGTCAATCAATGAAGATAACTCAATCACAGTAAAAGACAACGGTCGGGGAATTCCGACTGCAATGCACACCAAAGAAAAACGTTCTGCACTTGAAGTCGTAATGACGGTACTGCATGCCGGAGGTAAATTCGACAAAGATACCTACAAAGTATCGGGAGGTTTACACGGAGTTGGTGTATCGTGTGTCAACGCATTATCTATTCACTTACGCGCTGAAGTACATCGGGAAGGAAAAGTATTCGAGCAAGAATATTCCATCGGGAAACCGCTTTACTCTGTAAGAGAAATCGGAACCTCTGATATCACTGGTACCATTGTTACATTCAAACCAGACTCTTCTATTTTTGAAGAAACTGAATATAATTATGATACGCTTGCTGCAAGAATGCGCGAATTGGCATTCCTGAATAAAGGAATACGCATCACACTAACAGATCTTCGCGAACAGGATGAAAAAGGGAACTACGTTTCTACGCAATTTCATTCAGAAGGTGGACTGAAAGAATTTGCTCAGTACCTGGATAGAAACAGAGAGACGTTGGTACAGGATGTGATCTATTTTGAAGGAGAAAAAGATGGTATTCCGGTAGAAGTTGCACTTACGTACAACACCTCTTATACGGAAAATATTCAGGCATATGTCAACAATATCAATACACACGAAGGAGGAACGCACCTCTCAGGGTTTCGAAGAGGTCTGACAAATACCTTGAAAAAATACGCGACAGACTCAGGTATGTTGGCGAAAGAAAAAGTAGAAATTGAAGGAGATGACTTCCGTGAAGGATTGACGGCTGTTTTATCGGTGAAAGTTGCAGAACCGCAGTTCGAAGGGCAAACAAAAACAAAATTAGGAAACAGAGAAGTTACGGCTCCTGTTAGCCAGGCAGTTTCTGAAATGCTATCCGATTACCTGGAAGAGCATCCGAATGAAGCAAAACAAATCGTTTACAAAGTTATCTTAGCAGCAAAAGCACGTCAGGCAGCGAAAAAAGCGCGTGAGATGGTGCAACGTAAAAGCGTGATGACAGGATCAGGTCTTCCGGGAAAACTGGCAGACTGTGCATCAAAAGATCCGGCTGAATCAGAATTATTCCTTGTCGAGGGAGACTCTGCGGGTGGGACGGCAAAACAAGGCCGTGACCGTCATTTTCAGGCAATCATGCCGCTTCGAGGAAAGATTTTGAACGTAGAAAAAGCAATGC
>DHNG01000006.1:94030-94416 GCA_002409405.1 Flavobacteriales bacterium UBA5422
TTTGAACGTAGAAAAAGCAATGCAATATAAAATCTTCGAAAACGAAGAGATTAAAAACATTTATACTGCACTTGGGGTTCGTATAGGTACAGAAGAAGACTCCAAAGCATTGAACCTGGAAAAACTGCGGTACCACAAGTTAATCATTATGTGTGATGCCGATGTGGACGGAAGCCACATCGAAACATTAATTCTGACGTTCCTGTTCCGTTACATGAAGGAATTGATCGAGTTGGGGTATATTTATATTGCAACTCCTCCTCTTTACCAGGTTAAAAAGGGAACAAAAGCACAATATGCATGGAACGATGACCAACGTGACGTTCTGATTCAACAATTGAAAGGTGCAGGCTCCGATTCTTCTGTGAACGTTCAGCGTTACAAAA
>DHNG01000006.1:94433-105868 GCA_002409405.1 Flavobacteriales bacterium UBA5422
ACCAAGTGAAAAAAGGAACGAAAGCAGAATATGCCTGGAATGAAGACCAACGTGACCTTTTAATTGCACAGTTGAAAGGGAATGGCGCAGATTCTTCCGTAAACGTTCAGCGATACAAAGGTTTGGGAGAGATGAATGCAGAGCAGTTGTGGGATACAACTATGAATCCGGAAGGAAGAACACTCCGTCAGGTAACCATCGAAAACGCAGCAGAAGCTGATCAGATTTTCTCTATGTTGATGGGAGATGATGTACCACCTCGTCGGGAATTCATTGAGAAGAATGCAAAATATGCGAAAATTGACGTATAATTAATTGATATCGAAAACGCTCACAGAAATGTGGGCGTTTTTTTTTGCCTACAAAAATCGACTAAGTCCTTACTGATTCCGCGATAAACTGTATATTTAGGTATATGAAGATGAAAAAAATAGCTGTTTTAACTTCCGGAGGTGACGCTCCGGGGATGAATGCATGTATCCGTGCGATTGTTAAAGCTTCCCTGCATTTTGAATTGGAGTGTATCGGAATCTACGATGGGTTCCAGGGATTAATTGATCGGAAGAGTTGCTCGTTGGACTATGCAGATGTCAATAATGTTATTCAACGGGGAGGGACAATACTGGGGACAGCACGTAGTCAGGAATTCCGCACGGAAGAAGGACGGGAAAAAGCAATCAATTATTTAAAAGAATTGGACGTAGACGGATTGATCGTAATTGGTGGTGACGGTTCATTTACCGGCGCAAAAATACTTGGAGACGAATATGATTTGCCAATCATCGGGATTCCGGGAACAATCGACAATGACATTTACGGAACGGATCATACCATCGGTTATGACACTGCATTGAACACCGTTGTAGATGCCGTAGATAAAATACGTGATACGGCCAGCAGCCACCACCGGGTATTTTTTGTAGAGGTGATGGGACGTGATTCCGGCTTCATCGCCTTGAATGCAGCAATCGCATCCGGTGCGGAATCCGTGTTGATTCCGGAAGAGTTGACAGACATTCCCAAGCTTGCGGAAAGCATCAAAACACAAAATAAAGGGAAAAGAGGTTCAATTATCATCATTGCAGAAGGTGACGATGCAGGTGATGCTGTTACAATCATGAATAAAGTAAAACCCTACCTTCCCGATTACGACCTGAGATGTACCATCCTCGGACACATACAACGAGGTGGAAATCCATCCGCTTATGATCGGATTATTGCAACTCGAATGGGAGCAAAATCAGTGGAACTTCTACTGGAAGGAGTAACTAATAAAATGGTAGGGATGCAGGGAGATGCACTTGTGATCGGAAGTATTGAGGATGGAATAAAAAAGGAAAGTTCACCTGATTTATCAAAACTTGAGTTACTGGAACAACTGAGAACAAAAAAATAAATCTAATTTTGCACCAATGATATGTCATCGGCAAGTTCGCACGCGCCGTGACTTTGTAAACAGAAACATGCAGTACCTTCTTCCTGATCTCAATAGTATCCCCAAAGTAGCATCTCAATTCCTGACGGATTTCGGACACCGGAAAATTTTCGCGTTCGAAGCAGCAATGGGAACGGGGAAAACAACATTTATTCTCGGCCTCTTACGCGCCATGGGAATCGAACATCCTGAAGGGTCTCCGACCTATTCACTTGTAAATAGTTACGAAAGCCCGATGTATGGAAAGGTGTATCATTTTGATTTGTACAGGATTGAAGATGAACAGGAAGCATACGATATCGGGATTGAAGAAATGCTATATGGAAATACAGCATACTGTTTCATTGAATGGGCCGGAAATGTAAAAAATCTGCTCCCGTTGAATACGGTGGTTGTCAACATGAGCATCAATGAAGAGGGCGAACGGTTAATTGGTGTAGAATAATCGGAAACTCCCTTCTATTGACCGTTATCTAATAATTAACATCCTTAACGTACTCGCATTCATTTCATTCATTGAAAAATAATCCAATTTTACTGTTTTCACCCGACGATTATTTCTTTCAGGCTTAACTTCTCTTTAATCTGAATCGCTTGCAGAGTCGCTACTTTTGTCGCGTCAAATTAAGGATTTATTATGAAAAATATCATTGGAATTTTAACAATAAGCCTACTACTCGCAGCGTGCCGGAAATCTTCAGAGAAAACAGACAACTACATTATCAAAGGCTCAGATTCAGAATTGGAGTTGATCCGCATCTTAGCAACCAAATTTGAAGAAGAATACCCGAAAACAAGTTTATCCATATCAGGAGGAGGTTCTGCTTATGGATTACAGGAACTCATCAAGGGAACTGTTGACGCAGCCAATTCTTCCCGTATTATTACACAGGAAGAGTTAGCTCTTGCACAGGAAAAAGGAATCAATCCCGTTCCCATTATTGTAGCAACAGACGCTGTAGCGATCATTACCAACCCGAAATTAAAAATGGACAGCTTATCTGTTTTTCAGGTGCGGGATATTTTGAGTGGTACGATTACCAACTGGAATGAAATTGGTGGTCCGGATCAGCGGATAACTGTCTATGGACGTGATCATTCTTCCGGTACCCGTGAGTTTTTGAAAAAAACTGTTCTAAAATCTAATTTTGCAACCAATTCAAAAGAATTAAAAACATCCAAAGAGGTAATTGAATCGGTAAAGAAAGACATCGGAGGAATTGGCTATGTAAGTGTTGGTACATTAATGGGAGAAAACCACAAACCGAATGGCGAAGTATGGGCAACGTATTTATACCTGGAAGACAATCGGGCAGTATCTCCTTATGAATTCAAATCGGTAGAGTCCGGAGACTACCCACTAAAACGGCCTTTATTTCAATATTTTAACGGATGGCCAACAGGAGATTTATTGAAATACGTAGAATTTGAACTTTCCGAAAAAGGACAAGCAATCATTCGGGAAAACGGTTACTTCCCGATTACACATTTCCATGAACAATTGAATGAAATGAGCAAGAAAGAAGCATTGAAAAAAAAACAATAACGATGTACCTATTGAAAGGATATGGAGATCAATAAAACACAATCCCATTGGGGTATCAGGTCATTTTTGCTAGTTGTTCAATAGCTGTCAGTTGTATTTATGATCCGTATTCAGGAAATATAAAAGCCGGATAACATGACATTATCCGGCTTAAAAAATAGCTTACAGTAACGGTTTTTACATCAACATTCCACCGCACACATTAATCGTTTGTCCGGTAATATAAGTTGACATATCCGAACCAAGAAAAACCACCAGGTTGGAGACATCTTCCGGCTTCCCTCCTCTTCTCAGCGGAATAGAACTTCTCCATTCATCTACCACTTTCGGATCCAACACTTCTGTCATTTCTGTTTCAATGAATCCCGGAGCAATTGCATTGCAACGAATGTTTCGCGATCCCAATTCCTGAGCCACTGACTTTGTGAATCCGATCAATCCGGCTTTCGAAGCAGCATAATTTGCTTGCCCTGCATTTCCACTCACTCCGACAACTGAAGACATATTAATGATTGACCCTGATTTTGCTTTCAACATTGGTCGTTGAACTGCTTTTGTCAGGTTGAATGCCGATTTCAAGTTTGTATTAATGACTTCGTCCCATTGTTCTTCTGTCATTCGCATCAGCAGTGTATCACGTGTAATTCCGGCATTGTTGACCAACACGTCAATTGTTCCGAACGCAGCAACCACATCATCCACCAGTTTTTGAGCTTCGTCAAATTTAGCAGCATCGGATTTAAAGCCTTTTACTTCCCCTCCGTCTTTTGCCAGTTCTGCCTCCAATGCTTTCGCTTTTTCTTCTGATGACAAATAAGTAAATGCAACTTTAGCTCCGTGCTTTACACATTCCTCTGCAATCGACTTACCGATTCCACGAGATGCTCCCGTGATCAAAACAACTTTGTCTTGTAATAATTTCATCTTGTTTATTTTCTATATTCAAAAATAGACAAAAAGATTAACTAACGGTGAATAAGCAATCTATTTTATAAACAAAAAACGCGTTAAAAGGAATTATTGAAGAGAATCTAAAAGTAAATTATAATCCGCCAAAATTGTATTAAAATTATAATTTTGGCGGATTATATCAATCATTAAACAAGCTATCTATTTTTAATTCATTCTGAACCAGCTCCCGACTGTATTCATTTTCTTTTATTCCGTAGGAAGTAACCATCGTCAGGAAAATATTTTTTCGCGTCCCTGTTTCCTGTTGAAATTCATGCAGTTTGTTTTTCAAATTGTGATAGGACTTCTTGTCAATGGTATAATCGGTGTTGTAAAACTTCATTTCACAAATTGTAATGATGTTATCATCTCTGTCAATGAGTAAATCAATCTGAGCATGTTGATTGAACCAACTGCTGTTCAGTGAATAAATCGCGTCAATTCGAAGTGATCTTTTCAACTGGTAAATGTGCTTCAAACAAAGATTTTCAAAACTAAATCCTGACCAGGAGTTATACGACTGACTTTTAAATAAACGTTGCCAGGTACCCGGGCCGTTTCCTTTGTGTTGCTGAATAAATTTCAGGTAAAACCGGGAGTATTCATCTGATAAACGATACAGTGTCAGTTGTTTTTTATTTTTATAAAAAGGAGATTCACTCACAAATCCGGACTCAATAAGCTCTATTAGTTTCCATGAAAAATCACCTCCCCCGGAAATACCGCTCCGATCAAGTAATTCCTGACGGGTAATTCCTTTATTAACACCAGCCAGTGTTTTGATGAGTAAAATGTACTTTTCAGAATTGTCAAAAAGTGAACGAAACAATCGGTCAAACTCATCGATTAAGATACCATCTTTTTCAAAACACAACCGATCAATATTCTGTGCGACACTTTCTCCTTTTTTTAATTTATCCAGGTAATGCGGAACGCCCCCAATGGCCATGTACAATTGAACAACATCATAGTTGGTGTAACGAATCCCTTTGTGTTTTAAAAACAAATCTGTTTCAGATAGATTAAATGGTAACAACCGTATTTTTTGTGTGATCCGATTGTGTAAACCTCCTTTGTTATTAACGATCTTGTGAACCATATAAGAAGCAGCTGACCCGCAAATGACCACAACCAAATCGTTCCGTTTGGTACAGTAATGATTCCAGAAATTCTCAAAAGCCATTAAAAAAATGGACCGCGCTGTAGCCATCCATGGAAACTCATCAATGAAAAGCACCTTCTTTTTTTTGGATCTCAAACGGTCTATTTTCTTTTCCAATCGTTCAAATGCCTCCAACCAGCTTGTTGGCAGTGATTCATCAATAGCATCCGATAATGATTTTGTGAAATTGTACAACTGTTCTTTCATTGACCCGTTGAACAATCCCGTCACCTCAAAAACAAGGTCTTTCCGGTAACATTCCCGAATGAGGAAAGTCTTCCCTACCCTTCTTCTGCCATACACAGCAATCAACTCAGACTGACTACTCTCAAGCGCATTCAGAAGTAACTCCCGTTCCTTTTTTCGACCGATTATTTGTGACATACCAGAATTATATTCCGCCAAAATAAATAAAAAAATAGATTTTTGGCGGAATATAATCTAAAAATTAAACACTGTTAGTACTGACCTGAATCAAATTGTTGCTTGTTCATCTATTTTTCTTTAATTTAGTACGAATCTTTAAGAAAAATGAAACCAGTTACTCTCCTGTTCCTCTTTGTATGTGGGCTTTCCCATTTTAATCACGCGCAATCCCATGTGATTCCAACGCCGCTGTTTTATGAGCAATTATCAGGAGAGCCGTTCAAATTTTCTCTTCTGATTACAGATATAACCAGTGTTCCGAAACGTACATCTGACGTGCTATTTTCCTGGAACAACACATTCCGGAACCTGGTAGAAAAAAAATCAGATTCCATTCCGATTGCGTTAAAAGTCAGATTGAATCAAACAACAGAAAAACATCCTGAAAATGATTTTTATGAGCTTTCTTTTGATGGCAAGTTGATAAATATCCATTATACTTCCGATGCCAGTTTGTTGTATGCATACAGTACATTATTACAATTAATTAACGATGAAGGACACCAGTTAAGTCTTCGTCCGTTCACACTAAAAGATTATGCAAAATTTCCATGGAGAGGATTACACCTGGACGTCTGCCGGCATTTTTTCACGGTTGATGAAGTGAAACGCTACATTGATATCATGGCATTTTACAAATACAATAAATTTCATTGGCACCTGACAGATGATCAGGGGTGGCGGATTGAAATCAAGAAGTATCCGTTACTCACAGAAATCGGTGGATACCGGGATTCCACACTGAATGATCACTACAATACATCCCCGCGAACATGGAATACAGAACACTATGGCGGGTTTTATACACAGGCACAGATCAAAGACGTTGTAAAGTATGCTTCTGACAGAGGTGTGACGATTGTTCCTGAAATTGAAATGCCCGGACACGCCCGCGCAGCTCTTGCGGCTTACCCTGATTTATCTTGCACCGGAATTCAACAGCCGGTAACCGGTTTATGGGGAGTGTTCGATGATATTTTCTGTTCAAAAGAAGAAACTATTTCCTTTTTACAAGATGTACTCACCGAAGTAGTAGAATTGTTTCCTTCTGAATACATTCACATCGGTGGAGATGAAGCACCAAAAACACGTTGGAAAACGTGCGAAAAGTGTCAGAATAATATGCGCAAATACCAATTGAAAGACGAACATGAATTGCAAAGCTGGTTTATCCGTCAAATGGATGAATTCCTGACCCGGAAAGGTAGAAAACTGATTGGTTGGGATGAAATACTGGAAGGAGGATTAAGCCCGAATGCAGCGGTTATGAGTTGGCGGGGAGAAGAAGGCGGAATTGCAGCAGCCAATGAACAACACGAGGTAGTGATGACACCCGGGTCTCATTGTTACTTTGATCACTACCAGGGCGATAGTCAAACCGAGCCGTTAGCGTTTGGAGGCTATACACCATTGGAGAAAGTATATGCATACAACCCTGTTCCTGCAGGAATCAGCCCGGATAACAAAAAATACATCCTCGGAGCTCAGGCGAACCTCTGGACAGAATACATCGCCGATTTCAAACAAGTAGAATACATGGTGTACCCACGGGCATTAGCAATGATTCAGAATACATGGAGTACCAATAAGCCGGATTATCAATCGTTTATCAATACACTTACCAACCGGCAATTTGATTTATTGAAATACTGGAACGTAAACTATTCTCTTTCGTTTGCTAAACCGGTTTTTAAAATTACAAAAGAAGATCAGGGAATTGTTATCACGGGAACTTCGATCGACAATAACCCGGTCAACATCGCTTCGAAATGTACTTCTGAGAAAAAAGGAAAAGAATTAATTATCATGGGGCCCTCCATTTATTTCAGCCGTTCCGGATCTGACGCAAAAACATATCGTATCACAGCCTTTGAAAATAAATTTCATTCTTCATCAACGATCAATTTTATCAACCACAAAGGAATCGGATTAACGATTGAATTCATCACCCCGCCAAACAAACGGTATGCCCACAACCTTGAATCGACACTCATTGATGGTGTTTTAGGTGCACGCCCCTGGAATGGAAGTCAATGGTTGGGTTTCAACAAAGGGAATGTAGAGTTCATTGTTCACATGGATGAAAAAATAAATTACAAACATGTAACAACAAGCGCATTAGATGCCACCACCTCATGGATCCATCTACCTGATTCAGTTGTAGTTTACGGTTCTGATGAAGGTGTTAACTGGAAAGAAATAGCACGTCAAAAAGTGACGGGGGAGCAAACAAAGATTGCATTAAAAGGAAAAAACAAGCAATTAAAATTTGTGTACACAACATTGGATGCAATCCCTGAAGGAATGCCCGGAGAAGGATACAAACCGTTTACTTTTCTGGATGAACTAATTTTTGAATAATAACAATCATTGATACTGTTAGTCTATGAAAATCGAATTGTGCGCCGCTTCAGTAACGGCAATAAAACTGGCAAAGCAACTGAATTTTGACCGCATTGAATTGTGTGAGAACCTGGTTCAAGGTGGGATTACTCCCTCTGCCGGAAGGATCGAATATGCGGTCAACTCAGGAATGGAAACACACGTATTAATCCGTCCGCGTCCCGGAGGTTTTTATTATTCCAAAGAAGAGGTGACGATTATGGTGTCAGATATTCGATTTGCAAAGAAAATGGGAGCAGCGGGTGTTGTTGTCGGGGCATTAAACAACTACAGGGCTATCGACGAAGAGGCATTGAAAGCATTCATGGATGCTGCCGACGGAATGGAAGTAACCTATCACCGTGCCTTTGACGATTGTGTGCTGGACTGGCAGAAACGACTGGACATCCTGATCAATGCCGGAATTACCCGTCTGTTAACCTCCGGGTTGGCGAGCAACATTAACAATGGAATTCCTGTATTGAAAGAAATGAAAGATTACATTGCCGGACATCTTCAGTTGATGCCAGGTGGTGGAGTCAATGCAGCCAATGTTTCAAAAATCATTCATGAAGTAGAACCGGATGCGATTCATTTCTCGGGAACAGTAAAAACAGTCGTTGATGAAGAATCGTTCTTTTCGGAAACGTTCCTTGCAATTGATGAAAACAGAGTGAAGCGCATTCTGGATGAAATCCGATCAACTTTAAAAAATAATCATTCGGTAAATTGAACGTTTTCAGAAGTCACCTGTACAGAAGTTTGATTGATAAAAAAAGAACAATGAAAAGGTATTTGTTTTTCCTGTTTTTATTCGTTGCTGCAACTGCGATCGCACAACCACCTGTTGAACGCAACAGTGCTGTTACAAACGCAGTCGAAGAAGTACCCGCTTTGAAAGAAGTAGAAGTACGGGAAGTAGCTCCTCACCAAACGACGAAGCAGTCAGGAAATGAGTTCTATGAATTGCACCAGCAGGCAAACTCATTACCTGCACAGAAAAATCCTACGGTTCAGCAGCAACGAAAAATGAATGATTTTGTGGAAAAAAACCGGCAGGAAGATGCGAGTGGTTTTGACTACAACCTAAGTGTATTCATGGCAGGTAATTACGACCTGTCAAAAAAAGAATTCCTGGAAAGAGCAAAAGTACTGCAACCTAAAAATCAATCTGCATTGCTCCAATCCGTTGGCGTAAGTTACATTCTCAATGATCAGTCAACACTGCTAACGGACTTAAAGGAATTGACAAAACAAAATGTGTGGAATACCGATGACTTCTCATACGCAAAGGATGTGCTGACAAGTATTCCTGCCAACGGGATTTTGATCACACATGGGATCAATGACAGCTACCCGATTATTCATTTGCAACGCATTGAAAAATACCGAAGTGATGTACGGGTTATCCCTATGCACCTGTTACAAAGCAGTGCATTCAGACAACAACTATCCAACGAGGATCTTTCTGTCCCGGAAACGAACCAGGTCAACGCACAATATTTAAAAGAATTCTGCACATTGAATCAACGATCTGCAATTTATTTGTCACTTACAATTCCACAGGCTTATTTTGCAGACATCGAACGACAACTCTACCCCGTTGGATTGACCTTCCGGTATTCTGCTGCTGTTTTTCAAAACAGTGAACTGAACACAAAGTTGTGGACAAGTATGAATAAGGGGGTAATTGCAAAAAATAAAAGCCAGATCGGAAAACAGCTGTCAGCGAACTACCTCCCGGTTTTACTTAATTTGTATAGCTATTATAAAGCGGAGAACAATGTGAAACTGGTAGGAGATGTTAAAAATTCAATCCGGCAAATTGGTGAGAATATTGGAAATACAAATTTAATGAGCGAGTTGGGAGTAAACGAATGAGGTTTTTTAAAACGTCATACAAGGATCTAACGGATGAAGTACTGATGCAAAAAATTGCATCAGGTGACAAACGTGCGTTCGATGATCTGTATACACGTTATGCGACTCCTTTGCTCAATTACTTTCACCGAATGCTTTGGAAAGACCGGGAAAAGGCAGAAGATTTTGTACACGACTTGTTTGCTAAGATCATTCAAAAACCGGAGTCATTCGATGCATCCCGATCATTTAAAACATGGGTTTATTCAGTTGCAAATAATATGTGTAAAAACGAGTACAAACGGCAGGAAGTTCGATCCGGAACAAGAAACGGGTTGGAAGACTACACAGCTGTGAGTGATGAAACCGTTAATGCACTACAACAAACGCATCACACATTATTTGGAGAAGAATTCAAACAAAAGCTAGATGAGTTAGACGAAAAACACAGAGAAGCATTTGTTTTCAGACACATTGAAGGACTTTCCATTAAGGAAATTGCAGAACTACTAGAAATAAGCGAAGGTACAATCAAGTCACGGATTTTCTATGCGACCAAATACCTCGCGGAAGGATTAATTCATTATCAACCGGAAAAATCAAAACACCATGGTTAAGGATATTTTTGATACAATACTGGAAAAAGAGTTCCACCAACTGACGGCATCCGAGTTAGCTGAAATGGGAGAATTTTGTAAAACCGAAGAAGAATTCATGGCGATGAAACAGGTACTGATCCATTCAAAATCAGTTGCCGGAGGACCTAAATTGTCGCCAAGGGATACCACAAAAGAAAAACTGGACAA
The DNA here is from genome assembly GCA_002409405.1 of Flavobacteriales bacterium UBA5422. Taxonomy (GTDB): domain Bacteria; phylum Bacteroidota; class Bacteroidia; order Flavobacteriales_D; family Crocinitomicaceae; genus Taishania. Next base: position 105,002 of record DHNG01000006.1, read on the forward strand.
CCTGTTCGACCAAACACATGGAAGGAGCCGGAGGTTTATTCCGTCTTACCTCACTCCTATTATTCAGATTGCTGCTGTTCTGGCTGTTGGATTTGCGGTGTGGATGTTTTTCTTTAACAACCGGGATGTAGTTCCTGCGACTCAACAACTGGCAGAAAATAAAATTTCTGTGTCTGATACGATATCGACTGAGAAATCTGTAACGGATCGTCAGGCACAACAATCACAGGTAGTCGAAGAGCCGTCAGCAACTCCTGAAAAAACAAATCAACAACGCAGAACAAATACTGTCGGAGATCGACAAACAGAAATGACTGCTCCTCCGATTGTTGCAGAACCAAGTAAACCAATGGCAACTACTTTCTCCGGGAAATCAACTGCTGCATTTGAACAGGAAGCAGTGACAGAAACGGTAAAAGAAGAGTCTGTCAATGCAGATCAATTTGTAGCTGCTACAGAAAGTAAATACAAAAAAGTAAGTGCTCCTGCATTTTCGGCAAAAGACATCTCGGTAGATGCTTCAAAAAGTCCGTTTAAAAACCAGGCAGCTACATCTGTGAGTGTTGCTTCGCAGGGAAATGTGCTCCATTATTTAACTGCACGGTATTAGCTTTTTTCCAGAACACTTAATTTTAAGTATCTTTTAACGTATCTGTTGGTTTTACGCTTTTAAAACTTAACAAAATGTCGCACCTTTGTAAAAAGCACATTTGTTATGACGTTTCAGGAAATTATTAATCAGGACAAACCCGTATTGGTCGACTTTTTTGCAGAATGGTGCGGACCATGTAAAATGATGGCTCCCATACTGGAAGATGTAAAACATCGTGTCGGAGAGCATGCTTCCATCATTAAAATAGATGTGGA
>DHNG01000006.1:105995-106369 GCA_002409405.1 Flavobacteriales bacterium UBA5422
ATCATTAAAATAGATGTGGATAAAAATCCGCAAGTCGCACAGCAATTTCAAATCAGAGGCGTTCCTACATTTATTCTCTTTAAGAACGGTGAATTAAAATGGAAGCAATCAGGAACGTTTCCCGCGAACGAGTTGGAACGGTTAATCAAAGAAAATTATTAATCATGTACAAATACATTTTATCCACCATTACGTTGTTACTCTTTGGATGCAGCAACGGGCAAAACAGTTCGGACAAAACACAACTTTCGGTTGTAGAATTTTCTCAAAAAATCAACGAATTGGGTGCACCACAACTCATTGATGTGAGAACCCCGGAAGAATTTGCAGGAGGACACCTTGAACACGCCGTTAATTTTGACTGGAACGGGAAT
>DHNG01000006.1:106457-128258 GCA_002409405.1 Flavobacteriales bacterium UBA5422
TAATTTTGACTGGAACGGGAATGGTTTCACAAAACAGATCGCCTCGCTGGATAAAACGAAACCGGTATTGGTTTACTGCCTGAGTGGTGGAAGAAGTTCCTCTGCTGCTGAAACAATGCGTAAAAGTGGCTTTAAGGAAGTCTACGAAATGGATGGCGGAATGATGCAATGGCGTGCTCAAAAACTTCCGGAAGTAACCGGCACTCCATCATCTGATGCGATTAGTATGACGCAGTACAACACATTCATCAATTCGGAGAAACTGGTATTGGTCGATTTTTACGCGGAATGGTGTGGGCCATGTAAAAAAATGGAACCTTATCTTCACAAAATAGCTGAAGATTCAAAAGAACATGTGACCGTAATTCGCATCGATGCAGATAAAAACCCGGATTTATGCCGGCAATTAAATGTAACGGCGCTACCAGTATTAAAGTTGTATAAAAACAAAGAGTTGATCTGGGACCACCTCGGGTTTATAGAAGAAGGAAAAGTGCGTGAACAACTAAACGCAAACTAACCTGTAATTCAATCCTTCGGAATGTTTATCACCATAAAACAGATTGTGAACAGAAGTTTCATGTATACACTGATTCTGCTGATCTGCCTCTCCTGCCCTGTTAAGCGGGAATTAAAACGCGTGCTCAACATTCCGGTATCTTCTGTTGAACAGACAGAAAAGCCTAATAAAACACAACTTTGCCAGTTTACAATACACCAATCAGTAAAAAAAGAACACAATCAGGTTGCCCAACAGGTCCAATCTCCCGTTATACATAATAACTTCTATCCTGTTACAGCAACTTCCGAAAAGTTTTTTTTAACAACTCCTTGCTATGCCGGGAACGTTCCGATTTACATTTACAATGAACAATTTCTGATATAGAATCAATTCAATAAGCCAAACACAACTTATTTGAATGATTTCCTCTTTCTGTTTTAACGGGAAGAGCGAAACAATGTATCACAATCAAAAAAATCGGCATGAACAATCAATCTTATTTAACTGCAGGGTTATTTACAACAGCACTGCGCTGGGTCGTGGGATGGACCTATTTCTCCGCTTTTTGGAGAAGATTAATCTTAGAAAACAAATTAAACCCGGAGGAAGCTGGCTATATCGGTGAAAAATTCAATCACTTTCTTCCCAATGCGCTTGGGATAAAACCATTGATTGAGTACCTCGTCTCCAATCCTGAAGTGCTTTGGTGGGCAATGGCCGTGTTTACAATTGTAGAAGGAATTGTCGGTTTGCTACTCATTCTGGGGCTATTTACGCGACTCATGAGTATCGGCGTATTTCTACTTGCATTGGGAATCTTACTAGGATCCGGTTGGATTGGAACAACGTCCCTGGATGAATGGCAAATTGGTGTATTAGGAATTGCTTCCGGATTTATTCTCTTCCTTTCAGGAGGAGGAAAATACGCGATTGACGGCTATTGGATCAGTCGCAATAAAAAACGGATCCAGAGTAAATGGTTTCAATGGCTAGGATCAGCAGCGCTACCTCTTCGCACACCTGTTTTAAATACAATTGTACTATTCGGATCTCTTGCTATTTTTGGATTAACCTTGTTCACAAATCAATATTTTCACGGAGGTGTCTATGGGAAATTGCACAACAAATCTGTTCGACCAGAACTTGCGATCAGTTCCCCAAACGTTAGTGACACAACTTTCTCCTTCGTACTTTCCCGCATTGAGGGGGCAGATGTCTACGGGTCATTTCTGATCGGAATAAAATTGACGGATGAAAACGGGGTTGTTGTATTTGAAAAAAATCAAACCGATTTATCGCAACTGAAGGCTACTCAAATCAACAACGCGTATGTTGCGAAAATCAAGCCGGGAAAACATAGCCTGATTCTACCACTTGGCGCAAGTGCCACGCTTTCGTTTCAAGATCAATTATTTCGGAAACTCTCCGGTAATTACACGTTGGAACTGACAGATATCAGTGGGCTCCAATGGAAAAAAGCGTTTGAAATCCGTTCGGCAACATGGTAGCGTCAATTTAGAATAAACGACACAGATACTAAAAATCCTGTTTTTGAAGTTCACCTTCAGAACAGGATTTTTTATCGTTTCGATGCTTCACAATAAGCACTTTTTCATACAGAAAGTGTACATTAGCACAAACTTCATGCATGGAATTTTCAACAATTATTGATGCGATTCACCAACTTCCTGAGCAATCAAAACTGAAACTGATCCGATCTGTTCAAGAAGTAACATTTCCCAAAGGATATAGCCTGTTAAAAGCAGGAACTGTTGAAACACGTATTTATTTCATTAAAAAAGGGATTGTTCGTGCATATGCATCCACTCCGGATAACGAAATAACATTTTGGTTCGGGAAAGAAGGACAAGCAATCATTTCCATGCGGAGCTATGTTGAAGAACTTCCGGGTTATGAAGACATTGAATTGCTGGAAGCCTGCGAACTCTATGAACTAAAAACAGAACAACTACAGCACTTATTTGAGGAAGATATTCACATTGCCAACTGGGGAAGAAAATTTGCAGAGCAGGAATTAATTAAAACAGAGGAACGGCTGATCCAGCGACAGTTTCGGACAGCATCCGAACGCTACAAAGAGTTGCTTCTCAATCACCCGGATCTGATTCAACGGATTCAATTGGGACACATTGCTTCCTATCTGGGAATTACACAGGTGAGTTTAAGCAGAATCCGGGCAGAACTAAAATAAAACCACAATTCATTTTTTATCATTTGTAAAATAAATTGTCCCTGGCACACCCTACTTTTGTCAAAAAATAATACAGTTATGAATTGGATCATTTTAATTATCGGAGGATTATTTGAAGTCGGGTTTACTTTTTGTCTGGGAAAAGCAAAAGAAGCATCCGGAAATTTAGCTTACATCTGGTACAGCGCGTTTGCGGTTTGTCTGGTAATGAGTATGTACCTACTAATCAAAGCAACGCAAACATTGCCATTGGGAACCGCTTATGCTGTCTGGACAGGAATCGGAGCTGTGGGAACCGTATTGGTTGGTATCCTTGTATTTAAAGAGCCTGCTACATTTTTGCGGATGCTGTTCATTGTCACGTTGATCGGATCTATCATCGGACTGAAAGCTGTTTCATCGCACTGATGCCGGCGGTATTTTTTCATAAACAACCTGGATCGGAGACTGATCGAATCTGGCCTGCAACCAGTTTTTAATTTTTTCTGAATCAAGTTTCTGATCGGATTGATACATAAAAATCATCTGGTTTGCGGTACTGTCTGCGGTCATATCTGTGTGTTTCAATGTACCGATGTAAAATTGACGAATTTCCGGATAAAGTATTTTTAATTCCTTTGACAAGGTTGTATCGGCTATTTTGTATGTATTTAATTCATTTTTCAATGCATTAATTTCCAGGTCTCTTTTAAATACCTGTTTATCCCGGGTGCCGATCTCCGTTAAAATTTCGGACTTAAGGTCGGAAACATCTTGTTTGACAATTAATTTCGTATTGTGTAATCCAAAGTCATCCAGCATAGCGTTCAGCGTTTTTATTTCTTCCGGTTTAAATTTCTTCACCAGAAAAGCCACAGTAATTGATTTGGGGGTTGCAGCATAATTGATGTCTTTGTAAATGACCGTATAGCCACGATTGATAAATTCTGTTTCGATGAACCGTTCTGCGTTTTGCGAATATTCCTTTTCTTTCAACAGGTTGTATGCCAGGTAAAAACTTGGAACAAGCATCAAAAACAATGAGATAACAACAGCATAACGGATTCTTTTCTCTACTAGTTTATTTGTTTGCTTGACAATGTCATATTTGAGGTACCTGACAATCAGAAACGTTGCCACACATATAAAAAAGCAATTGATGGAATACAAATAGAATGCTCCTGCAAAATACGAGAAATTAAACGTTGCCAACCCATACCCTGCCGTACACAAAGGTGGCATCAATGCCGTTGCAATTGCAACTCCCGGAATCGGATTCCCTTTTTCAACACGTGTAATGGCAACTACACCTACGATTCCGCCAAAAAATGCGATCAATACGTCATAAAATGTAGGAGAAGTACGTGCCAGCAATTCCGATTGAACTTCTTTGAACGGACTCAGGTAAAAATAAACGGAAGAAACAAGAACACTCACTAAGGTAGCAATCAATAAGTTTTTAAGCGCCCGTTTCATCAAGTGAAAATCAAGTGTAGCCAATGCAAATCCTGCTCCTACAATTGGTCCCATTAAAGGTGAAATAAGCATGGCTCCGATAATGACAGCTGTTGAATTGACATTCAACCCTACCGAAGCAATAAGGATTGCACATGCCAGAATCCACAGATTTGAGCCCCTGAAAGGAATATTGGCCGCAACATTTTCCAACACTTTCTCCTTCTGTTCCTCCCCGTTGTGCAGGTTAATGAAATTCAAAAATTTATTATCCATTGAATTGTGTGATTTTTATGCTTAAATATACATTTTTTGATAAAATTAACAAGCTGTGTTTTTTACAACCGTTCCGGATAACAGAAATTAAACATATTGCCCCTTAACCCTTTTCCTTGAGTTTTTTCTGTTGTAAAACAGAACGAAATCAACTATTTTTTGTACATTTAGTCACACATACTTCACACATCAATCGGTGAACAAAAACAGATACATACACCTCATTTTAAACGCCTTAATTGCATCTGTATGGCTAATTAACGGGTTCGTTTGTAAAGTTTTAAATCTTGTTCCCAGGCATCAGGAAATCGTTGCGCGGATTTTAGGAGAAACGCATGCACGTTCTCTTACTTTAGCGATCGGTGGACTGGAGATTTGCATGGCATTGTGGATTTTAACGGGATACAAATCCCGGTTCAACGCAATTCTTCAAATCGTGGTGGTAGCGGCAATGAATCTGTTGGAGTTTGTTATTGCTCCTGATTTATTGCTTTGGGGAAAATTCAATAGCTTGTTTGCATTGTTATTCATACTTGTTGTTTATTTCAATGCATTTGTTCTAAATAGAACGACGAAATAAAAATTAATCTAAAAAGGGTTATTTATAAAAATTGGTCTAAAAAGGCTTATTTTTTAAAATTGGCTTATTTAAGCTAATTTAAGTATATTTGTTAGAAACAAACGAACATGATCGCAGTCATCACAGGAGATATTATTCATTCCCGAAAAGTGGCATCAGAAGTATGGCTTCCGAAGCTAAAAACCTATTTTGCATCAATTGCGAGCCGACCCGGAGAATGGGAGATCTATCGCGGAGACAGTTTTCAGTTGGAAATTCCCGTTAATGATGCATTGAGAACAGCATTCTGCATCAAAGCACTGATCAAAGTAAATAATAAAATCGATGTCCGGATGGGAATCGGAATCGGGGAAAAAGAATATACAGGTGCGAACGTAACGGAATCGTCCGGGACAGCGTTTACTCGTTCCGGGCATCGGTTTGAGCAGTTGAAAGATCAGACCCTGGGAATCAAGAGCGCGTTCGAAAATACCGACAATGATTTCAACCTCTTGTTAAAACTAGCCGGATTTATTGCCGACAATTGGAAACCGGCAACTTCCGAAACTATTTTTCACATGCTGAACAATCCGAATATCCTTCAAAAAGAACTTGCACATCAATTAGAAAAAAGCAATACAACCATTAGCAAAGCACTGAAACGAGGTGCTTATGACGAATTACTCGAAGTGATTCATTTGTTTAACCAAAAGTACGGACATGGCTGAATTCGCATTAAAAATCATTTTTTGTCATTTAGTAGGTGACTTTGTTCTGCAAACCACTAAAATGACTGAGGATATCCGAAAACGAAAGTTCAGATCATTCTCACTATATAGTCACGTTGCGATTCACTTTTTCTTACTGCTCTTGTTTACTCAATTCGAATCGAAGTACTTGTTACCTATATTCCTGCTTACTGTATCTCATTTCATTATTGATAGTTGTACCAAGATTCTGTTCGTCAAATCCATCAAAGGAATTTATAATTTTATTCTCGATCAGGCTCTTCACTTATTTGCAATCTACCTGTTTGTTTACTACTTCTACGATTTTGAGTTTATCCCCCCCTTTCTTTTCAGTACACAGGCTTATCTGTTATTAATCAGCATCATCCTGCTCACCTTTTTTTCGTCTATTACCATCAAAAAAGTAATGAGTGTATTTAATTACCCGGTACCAAAAGGAGGGTTAAAAGATGCCGGAAAATATATCGGAATACTCGAACGATTGTTCATTTTTCTTTTCATTGTGATTTCCTTCTGGGAAGGAATTGGTTTTTTACTGGCAGCCAAATCCATTTTCCGGTTCGGAGATCTCAAGGAAAGTAAAGATGTCAAACTGACTGAATATATTTTAATCGGAACCCTGGTCAGTTTTGGAATCGCCATTGTGATTTCAGTTATGTACGTGTATTTAAAAAACGTGTTGTAAAATGAACTTTCTGAAAAATCATCCATTTGCTGTGGAGGCCTTCTTCAATCAATCGGTTGTGTTCACTTTTGCTGTTCCGAAAGAACAATTACAAGCCCTCATTCCCGAATGTCTGGAATTGGACACATTGAATGATACATGGGGATTTATTGCTGCAGCGCTCGTTCAGACTTCCGGATTACGCCCAAAAGGATTCCCTGCGTTTATGGGCAATGATTTTTTCCTGATCGGCTACCGGGTTTTCGTCCGTTATACAGCTAATAACGGAAAGCGCCTGCGTGGCCTGTACATTCTTCGTTCCGAAACAAACCGGAAAAAAATGGAATTCTTCGGAAATATATTCACGCATTACAACTACACAACGACTGACATCACCCGGCAATTATCGGGAAATACACAAACAATTCGTTCGGATAAATCGGGATTGAATGTTACCTTTTCTACCTTCGAAGATGAGGTTTCACTTCCTGAGCACTCCCCTTTTTCAGACTGGAAAGAAGCCCGCAGGTATGCCGGTCCGTTGCCACATACATTTACATACAATCACCAGGATAAAACCGTTTTAATTATTGAAGGAGTACGACAAAACTGGAAGCCTGAACCAGTGCATGTTACCAATCATCGCTTTGAATTTATAGAACAGCTGAATCTTGACGGTGTTGTTCTGGCAAATGCATTCGCGATCCATAACATCCCGTATTACTGGAAAAAAGGAAGAATCGAACAATGGAAATAAAACGACAACCATTCCAGGGAGTATTGAATATTATTCGGTTTAACCGTCACTTTTACATTATTGCCCTACTTGTTTTGTTGGTCGTTTTCTTGTTCCATCACTTCCTTCCCACCTGGTTGCAATCACTTGTCAGCATTGGTGCATTGATTGCCTTGTTAATGATTATGGGATCACTAACGATTTCTTATTTCATTTACGATTGGTCCGGATTGTACAACCTGAACTGGCTTCCGGATCTGAATCACAAAAAAGTAATCAATATCAATGCAGGATTTGATGAAACAAGTTCCATTATCCTGCAAAAATTTAAAACTGTTGACTTAACGGTCTGTGACTTTTACAATCCGCAACAACATACCGAAATTTCCATTCGCAGAGCCCGGAAAGCGTATCCTCCTCAACAAGGAACAATTACTGTTACAACAGGTGCTCTACCCTTTTCAAACAATCAGTTTGATGTTGTATCGGTCATTTTTTCCGCTCATGAGATTCGCAATTTACACGAACGAATCCGTTTTTTCAAAGAACTCAAACGGATTGTCAAACCTTCCGGAAGCATCTATGTAACAGAACATTTACGAGATCGTGCCAATTTGGTCGCCTACTCGATCGGGTTCTTTCATTTCTATTCCCGAAACAGTTGGAAACAGGTATTCAAAAGTGCATCGTTGGAACTTGTGTCTGAACTGAAATCAACGCCATTTATTTCAATTTTTCAACTAAAAAAACATGGAGATACACTATAAAATAATCGGTTTTTTACTGATGGCTCTTGCAATCGTTCACATTATCTTTCCCCGCTATTTCAATTGGAAACAAGAGCTAAGTTCCATGAGCCTGATCAACCGGCAAATGATGCAGGTTCACACATTCTTTATTGCCCTCGCGGTGTTCCTGATGGGTTTGCTTTGCGTGGTTGCAACTGACGATTTAGTCAACACTTCACTAGGTCGGATCATTTCGCTGGGACTTGGTGTTTTTTGGGGATTCCGTTTGTTTTTCCAGTTTTTCGTTTATTCTCCTCAACTTTGGAAAGGAAAACCATTTGAAACAATTGTACACGTTGTATTTTCCATTATCTGGATGTATCTTACGCTTGTATTTACACTCACATTCATCAATCCGCACGAACATGGAAGACCACTATAAAGAAACATTTGAAACATGGAATAAGGTAGCATTGCTTTACCAGGAAAAATTCATGCACCTCGATATTTATAACAGTACGTATGATGCGTTCCTCGGTTCGTTGCCCAAAAGTTCGACTGTACTTGAAATAGGCTGTGGTCCGGGAAACATCTCCCGACACCTGCTTTCTGAACGGCCTGATTTACAACTTTTGGGAACAGATATTGCCCCTAACATGCTTCAACTAGCAGCAGCCAATAATCCTACGGCAACGTTTCTACAACTGGATTGTCGGGAAATTCATCAATTGGAGCAATTATTTAATGGTATTATTATCGGTTTTTGCATTCCTTACATCAATGAAGAAGAAGTACGGAAACTGATAACAGATTGTCGAAACTTGCTCCGCGAAGATGGTGTATTATACCTCAGTTTTGTTGAAGGCAATCCGTCGCAATCCGGATTTCAAACAGGGAGCAGTGGTGACAGGGTCTATTTTTACTATCATCTGTTGGCAACAATTAAAGAAGTCTTACAGGCACATCATTTTGAACAGCCGGAAGTATTCCACATTCCTTATACACTTTCCGGCGATCACACGGTCATTCACACCGTCGTGATCGCTCGAAAAGGGCATTAATTTAAGGCTCACTCAGTAATTTATCCCCCATCAGTTGATAATCATTGAGTGTTTCCAGAAACCGTTTCAAGTACTTCTTATCATCAACAGATAGCGGAATTCCATTCTGTAAGAGTGGGTCCAGGTTTGCGTGCTGTTGAACACCGCTGTTATAGTGTTCCAGTACCTGATCAATCGTAAAAAACCGTCCATCGTGCATGTACGGGTAAGTCAGTAAGACATTTCGCAATGTTGGGACTTTGAAACGTCCTCTGTCTGATTCACTTTGTGTAATTAAAAACCGTCCGTCATCGGTTGAAACAGTTTCCAGTCCGTTGTTCCGGAACGAAAAATCGGTAAATAAAGGTTCCGTATGGCAAGCAACACATTTCTGTAAAAACAAGTCATATCCGGCCTGTTGCTCGGTTGTAAATATCGCCTCTCCTTTCATTACTTTGTCGTAATGCGCCCCGTCTGAAATGATCATGAGCATGTATTGCGTGAGTGATACAAACAATTGTTGATCGGTCACTTCATTGGTACCGTATACACTTTTGAAGCGATTTTTCCAGTAGTCGGATGTATTCAATTTCTGAATGACATTGACCATTGTCTCATTCATTTCCACAGGATTGGTAATCGGAGCAATGGAAAATAACTCCAGGTGGTTTACTCCTCCATCCCACATAAAATGTGGTTGCCAGGCCATGTTGAAAATTGGCGGTGCGTTTCTCGTTCCCATTGCGCCACCTACTCCAACACTCATTGCTATATTGTGATCGGCGAAAGAATGTGTTTGCGCGTGACAGGTAGCACAAGAAATCATTCCATCGGAAGACAGGATTGTACTGTAAAATAATTCTCTTCCCAACTTAAAGTTTGCTGTATTAATCGGTTTTTCACCCAATGGGTAAACTGTTGCCGGAAAACCTGCCGGATACCGAAAGGCAATGATTTCTTCCGGATTAGCTTCAATGACTTCAATGGGATCTTTTTTACAACCTGTCAGCAACAAAAAACCCGTAATTATGAAAACGTACTTCTTCATATCAAAAAAATAAACCAGTGAGCCGGAGTTCCGGGCTCACTGATGAATATTAATTTTGCATGGATTTAAACTCAACACCTGAAGTGTAAAAATCTGTTGCCATTGTAAGGGCATTTGCTCCCGGCATGTGAATCATTCCTACATTTCCGACAGAACCGGTTGTGGTGAACAATTTTGACGGATCTGCAGACAGGTTGATTTTGCCATTGCTGGTTGTTGTTACATTCAATACACCTCCAAATCCTGCTGTTTTCAACGTCACAATGTTATTTGCACCTGAAAAACCACCCAGGTGGAATGTAAATGCCCCTCCCATACTTGCCTGTGGTGACAGACCTTCTGCTTTTAACATGATGTAACCCGTATTCCAGCTCCAGAACATTCCCGTCGTTGTAGAAAGCGCGCCCGATTGAGCTCCGCTTACATTTCGGGTACTATCTACCCCCATCACATATGAAACTTCTGTGTAATTGCCAACCGGAATCCCTGTAACAGCAAGTTGTGCAGAGGATGATGCAGATAAATCAACTAAAAAATAGCTTTCGGGATGTGTCCACCAACTTCCATCTTCCTTTTTCAGGCGGAAATTCGAGATAAAATACTTAAACGTTGTAAACGTGAGTGTATCATTCGTTGTCGGATGTACGTATTGCGTTTCCAACTGAAATGCAGTTGATTCATTTACCCAATAATGGTTGAGCGCTACCGTTACCTTACCTGTTTCTTCAGCAGGAGCGGCATAAGTACAGGAGCCATCGTCTTTTGTTGCTTCCAGACTGTAATTGGTTGCTGTAGGATCGGTGCATCCTTTTTTCTTACAGGATGTGATTGCGAAAGCACTTGCAAGCAGTGCGATTATTATACTATTTCTCATCATTTTTTATTTTTGAATTTATCATTTTATGGCAAGCAAACTACCATTCTTGTGGCAGTTTCACGTTCTCCTGCCTCATTTTTAATTGCTTCTACCTTTACCGTAACGGTCGTCGTGTCATACAAGTTATTAATCCAGTGCTCGTGAAAATTGTATGCTTGAGATACAACATCATATGTGGTAGTAAACAACACTTCATTTGTTGCAGTATTCAGCGCAGAAACAGCATACCCTTTCATCTCACCATCTCCGGAAATGGTTCCTTCCATGTGAATCTGGTTCCATGAAGGAATGGTATCTCCAACGGACGGTTCCGTAAAAGTAATTACTGCATTTTCAGCTCCGTTTTTATCTTTTTTGCATGCTGCTAACAGGACTCCTGTCAGTGCGATTGCAATCGTATAACTTCTGTTCATTTTTTGCTGTTAATAAAATAATTGACTCCGCAACGAAGCATCGTTTTTTGCGTCACATATCCCCTGTTTAACTGTTGTGCCAACGGAATATACACTTGTACATTGAGCCCGACATTTCGATACAACAGAAATACATTGAATTGCCCGTTGTACATATTTCCGCCATTGAATGTATCTTCGGAAAGTACACCATTCTTATAGTCCTTCCAGTTGTGCATAAAGTTCAACCCGATTTGAGGAATGATTTTCAGGTCTTCGTTAACATCCCACCGGTAAAAGACCAATTGAGAAATACTCAGTGCATTTCCAAACCGGTATTTGTACTTATTTTCAGTTTTGTACGTAAATCCTGATTCATTTTGCAATCCCCAGTTACTAAATTGAACCGAATAATTCAGATTGGCGATTACGTCCACAGAACCGGTTCCGGGAAGCATATTGATTTCTTCAAATCCTAATTTAAAGAACTGACCCGTAGGTGCTTTTATTCCCAAACCGATTGTTCCGGAATGACGTACTTTTCTGCCCAGAGAATCCATATTGTCAATAAACACAAAATTCCCCATTGCCACAACATCACCAATTCCATGGATGGGAGTTGTAATACTATCTGTTTTCCGGTTGTATACGTATGGGACAAATGCTTGCACATGGAAGCGTTTTCCCAGTTTGAAGCGTCCAAACAACTCTGTTGTATTGAAGAATTGTGTTGAAACCCCTCTGAATCCGTGCCCGTCCGGTGCAGGTTGACTTTCAAACCAACGGCTGGTGTTGCGAAGCCCAATAAAATGGTGCTTGCTATTGGGCAACATTCCCACGGAGAATGCATTTGCCGCGCATCCGCAAATATCACAAGCGTAGGAAGTTACTGTTGTCATACCCAGTAACATTCCCAACACATATTGTTTCATGTTAATGTTTTTAAGTTAATAAAAGGCTGTGTTTATTCGTGAAAAATAACCCGGGGAGCACAAAAAACAATGTACTTATCCCATTCTGTGAATAATTTCCACAGCCATCCAACATATTAAAAAGAAGACACAGAAAGACATGCTACAACATTTGTTGAGCAGAATTTTCTGTTGTTAAGCAATATGTATCGGGGGATGAAAAACAGGTGATTGAAATCCGGTTGATTTTTGAAAAAGTACAAACGCACAATGTGTTTGTGTTTCAATAAAAGCAGATTGTTCGAATGAAATAATGGCTTGATGATCCTGAAAGAGCAGTAAATTTACTTCGACTTGTTGTTTATTGTCTTTCTGTTTACGTTCATCGTCTTTGTTCAACTCTTTTTTCAAGTGACATTTCCCGTTACATTCCATTTGTGGTTTTTCACGGTTTTCACACAAATTTTGGGCAATAAATTCCTGATTGAGCCAGTAATTGAAGTAAACAATCATCCGGCTGGCAGAATGAAGCAAGAACGCTCCAAGAAAGAGATATGTAATGAATCTCTTCATAAATCGCGGTAAATTTAATCATAAAAGTGATGTGCGTTCCAAAGAAAGTGGAATAACTTCTGAACGGTGTAGTGTGGAGAATGAACGATCAGTTTTTTCAACGATTAACTGTCCTCTCCCTCGATCCCCATCCAAAGGAAGAGGATAACGATCAGTTAATAAAAATCACTGACCGAAATGATTCCATCCCTGTGCCTTCAGAGCAATCGCGCTTCCGTTTTTATCGATAAAATAACACCCATCGTTTTCGTTGGTAATGTGTCCGATAACAGTCATGTGCGGGTTTCCTTTAATTTTTTCGTAATCGGATTGCTTGACAGTAAAGAGCAATTCGTAATCTTCACCGCCATTTAATGCACAAGTTGCAGGATCAAGGTTAAAATCAATCGCTGCAAGTGAAGTTGCACCGTCAATTGGAATTTTCTCATCATAAATGTGACAACCGACTTTACTGCTTTTGCAAATATGTAAGATTTCAGAGGCAAGTCCGTCTGAAATATCTATCATGGCTGTCGGAACAACATCCAGTTCCGCTAAAAACGCAACAACATCTTTTCGGGCTTCCGGTTTGAGTTGACGTTTAATAATGTAATCAAACCCCTCCAGATCCGGCTGGATATCCGGATTTGCCTTAAAGACTTCTTTTTCCCGTTCCAACACCTGTAGTCCCATGTAAGCGGCTCCCAAATCTCCTGAAACAACAACTAAATCGTATTCGTTGGCACCGGAGCGGTATGCTATTTTATCCTTTTGAACACGTCCGATTGCAGTAACACTAATCATAAGTCCGGAATAAGAAGTACTTGTATCTCCCCCAACCAGGTCCACATTATAAAATTCACATGCGGCTTTGATTCCTTTGTACAATTCTTCAATGGCTTCCAACGGAAACTTAGAGGAGAATGCTAATGAAACGGTAATTTGTTCCGGTTTTGCATTCATTGCACAGATATCAGACAGATTGACAACAACCGATTTGTATCCCAAATGCATCAGTGGTGTGTACATCAAATTAAAATGAATTCCTTCTACCAACATATCCGTCGACACCACCATTGCCTCTGTTTCGGAGATAGAGATTACTGCAGCGTCATCGCCTATTCCTTTTATTGTTGACGGGTTGTTATTTGTAAATTCATTGCTTAAATGGTCAATCAGGCCAAACTCACCCAATTGATTTAAATCTTTTTGTTCTGACATACTTTTTCTTTACTGAGGTGCAAAAATACCACAATTTTGTGGATCGTAAAACAGAATTAAATGTTACTCAAATACAAATTGTGCTTTTGTGATTGTCGTTGCTGAGCGAAGGTATATAAATGCGTCATCGACATAAAAGTCTTGCACACCTTTATAGGTGAGCGGGAAATAGACACTTTTTTTATCATTTTGCAAGGAGATCATCTCCAGCGTGCCTTCTTTCAGGCAAATCAGGTAATCGTTGTAAAACTGGATCCATTTCACCTGTTGCACTTCGATGAAGCGAATCAACGTACCATACAGATCGAATACATAAATTCCTTTCTGGCTGTCAAGAACAAATAATTTATTGTCCCATTCAATCAATTCAGCAATGTGCTCTGCCTGCAAGATTCCATTTAGATTTTTCACATTCTGACTTTGGAGCAATCCTTTGAATGAAAGCAGGTACAAGGATGAATTCACCTGATCAAACGCCCACATTTTATCCGACTGGCTTGAACTGGCAACTGTGCTGACATTGATCAGATCGTATTCACTCAGATCGATGCATTTTTCCATTGAGGTCAATGAATTATCATAGAAACAAACCAATTGCTGATTCTCTGAAAACCCATATATTTTCAATGAGTTAACCAATTCAATCTTATCTAATCGTCCAAGTGATTTTTGACTTTGTTCAAACAATAACTTACCGTTTTTATCGTACTTCGTCAGCCGGTCGCGATCGGAAATAATGATGTTTTCCAATCCGTCCACCATCCAAACGGCCTGATCAGAGATCGGATATGTTTTCAACTCCGCTAACCGTTGAGAAAAAAGGAATTCCGGCAACAGGAACAGTGCCATTATCATTATGTGTATGGTGTGTGTGTAACCTTTCATACTAGTTGAACAACACTCAAAATCTGTTCCGCAATTTCGCGATCATTTGTCAGGCGGGGAATTTTATTCTGCCCTCCCAATTTATTTTTTGTTTTCAGCCATTGATCAAAACTCCCTTTTGGCAAAACACTAAAAACAGGCGGTTCGAGGATCATGTCTTTGTACCGTTTTGCATCATAATCGGAATTGATCTCCCGGAGCGTTCTGTCCAGGGTTTCTTTGAACACCTCTATATTATCCGGTTCATTTACAAATTCAATCAGCCATTGATGTGCTCCTTTTTTATCATTTTCCATAAATATGGGGCACGCATGGAAGTCACGCACCTGTGCACGCGTAGCTCTTGACGCTTCTGTAATGGCTTTTTCAGCATTTTCAACGATTACTTCTTCCCCAAATGTATTGATAAACGATTTGGTACGTCCGGAGATCCGAAATCGGTAGGGCAACAATTCTGTAAATACAATCGTATCACCAATAATGTAACGCCACAGCCCTCCGTTAGTAGAAATGACCAATGCATATTGTTTGCCAATTTCCACTTCCTCCAATGAAATAATGTGTGTTGATGCAATTCCGTTGTATGTTTCCATCGGAATGAATTCAAAGAAAATCCCGTAGTCCAGCATCAATAGCATCCCCGGATTGTTTGCTTCGTCCTGAATTCCGAAAAAACCTTCAGATGCATTGTATGTTTCTACGTAATGCATGTCATCAAAACCGATCAGTTTTTTAAACTCTTCTTTGTACGGTTCAAAACTAACTCCCCCATGCATATAAAGTTCCAGGTTGGGCCATACTTCTTTTAATGTGCTTTTACCTGTAATTTCAAGCACACGTTTCGCCAGTACCATTGTCCAGCTCGGAACACCTGCGATAATGTATACATCTTCCACAATGGTTGAATGGGCCATCTTTTCGATCTTCTCTTCCCATTCACTCATCAATGCGATTTCACGTGCCGGAGTTCTTTTTATTTCTGCCCACCAGGGAAGGTTCTTCACAATAATAGCACTCAAATCTCCGAAGTACGAATCATCTGAAAGGTAATTTACCTGTGCACTTCCTCCTACGATCAGGTGTTTTCCATTGTATAACTTCCTGTTTTCGTAATTGTTGTAATACATCGAAAGCAAGTCTTTTCCTCCTTTGTAATGACAGTCTTCAAGTGATTCACGGGTAACGGGAATTAATTTACTCCTGGATGAAGTTGTTCCGCTGGATTTGGCAAACCATTTTGTTTCAGTCGGCCAGAGAATTTCCTGCTCCCCTTCAATCACCCGATCAATATAGGGTTTCAGGTCGTTGTATTCATGCAGCGGTACATTCGCCTTAAAGTCTTCGTAACTGGTAATGTCCTTAAAATTATACTTTAATCCAAATTCTGTAAATGCCGCTGTGGAGATCAGGTGTTGGAACAATTCATTCTGGACTTCCAATGGAAATTTTTTAAACAACTCAATCTGGTGAATTCTCTTTTTGACAATCCAGGAAAATATTGCATTGAATGGCATACACAGTTGTCTTCGTAGGTACTAAGATAGTATTTTTCTCAGTTAAAATAGCTTTTGGAATCGTATGCGCACAAAAAAACCGGAACAATCCGGTCTAAATACGATTCATCTCACTTATAGTAACGATTATCAAAGGATTATCCCCAAATAATAATTGAAGCAAGTATTGATAAACAAATAATCACGTAGATTGTTCCTAATGCTACTGTTGAATCATCAAAAAAGTTATCGTTATTCGCCATTGTTCTTTTTTTTCTCAAAAGTACTATTATTTCCAATAAATGCAAAGTTGAGCCGGAAAAAATAGAAAAAGATTTACACGCACGGTTGTTTACAATCACAGGTCATCCAGTAACTCTGTATCATCTTTCTGATCATCTGTTCGTTTCTTAGGAATAAAGAACGAAATTGCCAATAAAATGAGTCCTGCATAAATCACTTGTCGTGCGTACGGCCAGTGCAAGGTAATCATTCCAATGCCAATCACCGACAACAGGCAAGCCAACCAATAGATAATGCTATATGCGATACTGTGTTTGCTTTGCTGAACTGTAAGGAGATTTAAAAGAATTCCTGTAATTCCCAAACCGATTACACCATATGCCATTGATGCCCTGGGAAGTACCGCAATTGACACATCCAACAGCAGTAAAACCGCCAGAAACATCGCCAGAAAAAAACAAATTCCGGAAATCGTTTTTACATTCATAAACTAAAGTTAGTAAAAATGATACAGGTATTCAACTTTTATTAATTGACAGTAATTTTAACGAAGTTCTACAGTTATCGCTTCTTCTTTTTCTTCTTTTCATTGACCGGATTGTAACTTTGCGGTTGATTTCGATCCGGTTTGTGATTGCTTTTCACCTCCGACTGTCCTTTCTTATCTTCTGACTGCTCTTTCATCTGATCTTCCGGCGTCGTCGCTACATGTGATTTGGAAGGCTCCTCCCATTTATTCTTAATCTTACGCTCTTTGATTTCCCCTGTCTTATCGTCTTTATAAGAAACAGTAATTGTTTCCGATGCAGCAGCATTGACACCAATTACATCTTCCACCAGGTACCATTTTCCATCATCGAGAAGAAATGCATCGTGCGACAAATCGGGTACATACATAGAATACATTCCGGTCAAAGCAGGTGTTTCAGGAGCCAGGTGATCAAAAATAATGCGCCCGTACTGTTCTTCATACGACATGTACATGGTTGTTTTCTTGGAAAACTCAAAAAATACACGTTTTAATGTTTCTTTCGGAAATTTAAACACGGGGCTTCCCAATCGAACGGTTCCTCCGCTGAAATTCAGTACGTCAAGAACTTTCATATTGCTGGAAGAATTGTTTCCGTCCCACCCCAATACAGTGTATACTGTTTTGGAGCCCTTTTTCATGGGAATGATTTTATAATACAATGCACCATACCAATTATCTGCTTCCAGGATTTCCGTTGGTTTTTGTGGCAGCATGAAACTATTATCCTTCAATTCAATCACTTTGTACTTCTTCGACCGGTCATCGAATGTCAAGACATAACAATAGTATTTCTGCGTCATGTCATCTTGCTCGACATTCCAGTTAAACAGACGAAATTCATTATCCGGACTTTTGATCGATCCCATCGTTTTCAATTGGGAAAACGGGTATTCAAATGCGCCATCCAACCGGATCGTTTCTTCCAGTTTCGCTTTGAACTGTACATTTGCCTGATTTTTTTCTGTATTGTCCTTCGCCGAACGCAATACATCCAGTAAATGAACCAGTTCTGTTTCATGTTCGGATAAATCCTGACTTTTTACGGTTGAAAAAGTGAAGATGCAGCTAACAAAAAGAATAATTTGTATCGGTTTCATGTTCTTCATAACGCTAAAAACACTTATTTGTTACTCCATGTAATGAAATTCATTTCAGCAGGAATCGCGCCAATTTTCCGAAGCAGGAAATTAATATGTGCCCGGTGGTGAATCGAGTGTTGTAAAATATGGTAGAGAATATCCGATGATGATTTTCGTTGAGGGTCTCCTTCGCTGTCCGTATATTCTGTTTCTCCGGCAATGTCTTTGTTAACGATGAATAATTGAGTTTGTGCGGTATTTTCACGGTTCATCTTTTTCCAGGAATGAAATGGAAGGTCATCCCAATCATCTGAAAATACAGGTGTACCATTCAATCGGCTCACCCATAAATGATGTACATTCAAAATGTGACATACCTGTCGTCGGATCTCAAAGTTGTCTGTTACATCTTGCTGTTCGATGGTATCAATCCACAGTTGATTTGCCTGGTAATCGAATTCGAATTTAGACAGAAAAAAACCTTGCATCTGCTGCTCTTTACAATGCTTTCAGGTCCTGTATTGTTTTTGCAGGATCGGGAGAGTTAAAAACAAAACTTCCTGCAACAAGTGCATCTGCCCCTACTTCCAACAGTTGTTTTCCCGTTTCCAGGTTTACACCTCCATCTACTTCAATCAGTGCCGAAGATTCTGTTTTATTGATCAGTTCTTTTAAGCGTGTAACTCTTTTCAACGCATGCGAGATGAATTTTTGTCCTCCGAATCCGGGATTTACAGACATAATGAGTACTAAATCCAGTTCCGGCAAAATATCTTCCAGTACTTCAACCGGTGTGTGTGGATTCAATGCAACTCCGGCTTTCATTCCATGCGCCTTAATCACCTGGATAGTCCGGTGTAAGTGCGTACAAGCCTCGTAATGAACAGTAAGCCAATCCGCACCTGCCTTTTTAAATTCTTCAATGTACTGATCCGGATTTGCAATCATCAGATGGACATCCAATGGTTTTGTTGCATGTTTTTTAATCGCACTGATCACCGGAAAACCGAAGGAGATATTGGGAACAAATACTCCATCCATCACATCCACATGGAACCAATCGGCAGTAGAATTGTTAATCATTTCCACATCACGCTGGATGTTGGCAAAATCACATGAAAGTACAGAGGGAGAAATAATTTGAGGCATAATAATTTACTTTTGGGCAAAGGTACTAAAATGCTTTGGAAAAGATCAGCAAGTCTATAAAACGTTTATTGTTTGATACCTGTTATTGATTCGCAGGGTGTACAACAGTGGTTGATACTCACACCCTCCAGTTCTCTATAGAATTTCCAGCCAGGTATGCTTTAAAATCCATCCTGCGTTTGCCTTCCGGTTGCAATTCTGTTATCAGTAAATATGCATCTGAACATGGGAACAAAATTCCTTCCTTTGTCACTTTTAATTCGTTGCTTCCGTTTGTCTGTTCTGCTGTTTTCAGGCAACGAAACAATTTGAATGTTCGCTTTCCTTCCTGGGGATGATGAATGGTACACCATGCTGCCGGATACGGAGACAAACCCCGGATAAAATCATGCACATTTGCCACAGGTTGATTGAAATTCACTTCACAGTCTCCTTTGAAAATTTTTGGAGCAGCTTTCAATTCTCCTTCTGTCAGCTCAATTTGCGGAATCCCTTGTACTTCTCCTGCCGCTATTTTTATTACCGTTGAAAGAGTTGTTTGCGCTCCCAACTCCATCAGACGATCGTGCAACTCCCCAACAGTTTCATTTTCACCGATTACAAGCGTATTTCGCTCGATGATTTTACCTGTATCAATTTCTTTTTCAATGAAAAAAGTTGTTACACCTGTTTCTTTTTCACCATTGATTACCGCCCAGTTAATCGGTGCGGCACCTCGGTAGTTGGGTAAAATACTCCCATGCAGGTTGATTGTTCCTTTTGGCGGCATCGACCAGACAATTTCCGGTAGCATTCTAAATGCAACAACCACGAACAGGTCAGCTTGCAAGTCACGGAGTTCAGTAATAAACGACTCATCTTTCAGACTAACAGGCTGTAGTATATTTAATTGTTTTTGAACCGCATATTGTTTGACAGCGCTCTCATTCATCTGCAATCCCCTTCCAGCAGGTTTGTCAGGTGCTGTGATCACTCCGACAATATTCGCTCCGTTCTCCACCAGGCGGTCTAAAATTGTAACCGCGAACTCGGGTGTTCCCATAAAAACAATTCTCAATTCTTTCATGGCGCAAAGATAGATTGATTTTTTGAGTTGGGATTTACAGGGTGAAAAATGCCTGTTAAAAACGGTGGAGGCTCTCTTTATTTTTTTCGAGACTTAATACAATTTTTGTTTCCAGTTCACCAACTTCAGGTAAGCGATGGACATTAATCCCATGGCACCAAAATAAACGTATTCGACTGTCCACACATAAACGATGTCCAGCTGCCAGACCTTTATAAACACATACGCAGACAATGCATACAGTCCAACTGCAATGGCTTCGATCAGGAAGGTGATTTGTGTTTTACCAATTCCATTGATGGTCTGAAAGAACACACTAAAATAAGCAAATATGAACATGGACAAACTCACATAACGCAATGTATCAGCACTTTTTTCAATGAATGCTTCTTCGGGATTAATCCATGAAATAATTGCTTCAGGGTACAGGAAACTTCCGTGAAAAGTGATCAGCATAAATACCATTGACAACAACTGAATTCGCCATTGAATTGTACGGATATCTTCAATTCGCTTCGCTCCTACATATTGTGAAATATAGGTTTTTGTTGCTGCTGCAAATCCCCAGACGGGCACAAATGCCAGAAAATAAACGGAACGAATATTTTGAGATACGGTCAGTTCAAATTTCCCCATCTGCTCCAACCAGATAAAGAAAATGGTCCAGGTAGAAAGTGCAACAGTACCTTGAAACACAATCGGCAGGGACAACCTGAAGATTTCAATAAATGTCGCTTTAAGTAACCGGAACTGTCTGAAGAGTTTGTATTTGACGTGCTCCTTTGATAAAAAGAGGAAAGAAACCAGAAATAACGCGCTTAATCCATCTGAAATAGTTGCTGCCAACGCAGCACCTTTCAATCCCATTTCGGGAAATCCAAAATTACCAAAAATCAGGCTGTAATCCAGCACCACGTTTCCGATTGCTGTTACAATAGCACTTACCAACGGAACCCATGACTTACCAAAAGCAAAATAGTATGCCTGAATCGGGAGCATCAACATGGCAAAGAACAATCCGTAACTTCGAATGGAAATGTAATCTACCTGTGCCTGTGCAATCTCAGGATGCTTAACGTAGCTATGAATAATATCAGGGAGTAGTGTTTGCGCAAACGTAAAAAGTAACAACACAATCACCGCCAACACGAGAATAGAAGACCCCAGCAATTGTCCCAAAGCATCGTACCTCCCCTGCCCGATTCTGTTAGAAATCAAGATTTGTGCCCCATCACTGATTCCGACAACAAACATATGCATGGAGATGTAAATCAATCCGGCATTTCCGACAGCTGCAAATGCATCTGTGGAATAACGACTCAGGAAAGCGGACGCCGTAAGCAATACAATGGACTGCACAAACGAAGCTCCCATCATCGGAAGGGCAACGGATAAGATTTTTTTATAGCTGAAGGAAAGCAAGGGGATGTTGAATTATGAATGTTGAATTATC
>DHNG01000006.1:128387-128863 GCA_002409405.1 Flavobacteriales bacterium UBA5422
TTATGAATGTTGAATTATCAATTATGAATGTTGGATTATGAATTTTATATGTAGGGTTTCATTTAATCAACATAGATAACCAATCCTTTCAGGTATTCTCCTTCCGGGTGAACGGCTGAAATTGGATGATCGGCAGGTTGATGTAGCTGTTCCAGAATGCGGACATTTCTTCCAGCTTCGATAGAGGCGGCAATAATCGTATTGGTAAATAACAACTTATCGATAACCTGAGAACAGGAGAAAGTAAAGATAATTCCTCCCGGTTTGATCTGGCGAATTGCATGCGCATTCAAGCGTTTGTATCCTTGTACTGCCTTGTGCCGCTTATCACGGTGTTTGGCAAATGCAGGTGGATCAAGGACGATAATATCATACGCTTCCGGGAGTTCTTTCATGTACTCCATCGCATCTGCAACAATGGATGCGTGATTACTGAATCCATTCAGTGCAATGTTTTCGTCTGTAAGTTGAATGGC
>DHNG01000006.1:128980-130630 GCA_002409405.1 Flavobacteriales bacterium UBA5422
TTTCGTCTGTAAGTTGAATGGCTTTTTTTGAACTGTCCAGTGAATGAACCAATTCCGCTCCGTTTTTTAAGGCCAGTAAGCTGAATCCTCCGGAGTAACAGAATGTATTCAATATTTTTTTACCATTGGCGTATTTACCTACCAATAATCGATTTTCCCGTTGGTCAATAAAAAAGCCCGTTTTCTGTCCGTTGATCCAATCAATGTTGAATTTCACGCCGTTTTCTTTTGCAATATGTGGCATTTCACAGCTCCCGAACAAATAAGAATCATTGACTTCTACCCGATCAGGAAGTGTTTCTGACGATTTATTGTAAATGGCAGTCAACTCATCCTTCAATACTGCTTTCAATCCTGCTGCAATCAATTCCACCGAACGGTACATCCCGATACTGTGGCATTGAATTACTGCTACTTTGTTGTAATAATCAACAATCAACCCGGGCAAACCATCTCCCTCGCCGTGAATCAAACGAACAATAGAATTGTCCTCCCGGAATAAATTCAACGCACGACGAACGTCAACGGCATTTTGAATCTTATTCTGAAAAAAAACAGCATCAATCGCAATGTCTTCGAACGTTAACACACGAACTGCAATGGTCGCATTTTGGAAATGCCCGCGCGCCAAAAAATGCGATTGATGGTCGTGTACGGTTACCAAATCCCCGTCTTCCAACTCTTCTGAAGCTAAATCAATGGCTCCGGAAAAAATCCAGGGATGTCTGCGCTCCACAGACTGCGTTTTTTTCTTGTATAGTTGAACGATCTTTGACACACGTATAATTTTGCGCAAATGTAGGTATTAATGTTGATAGATCAGAATTGCTCTCCCGATCATTTTTCATGAAGGTTTGGCTGTTGAATAAATTTGACTTGTTTCGTCATGATTTCACATTAAAACAATCAAAAATTAAAGAATTTATTCGACTTTTACAGTTGGAAGTAGAAACGAAATGAATCCTGAAAAAATGATGAAAGATATTTTCGAAAAAACGGTGACTGACGAGGTGATCGGAAGAATTGATAACCTGGATAGCACGAAGGCTCCATTGTGGGGATCTATGAATGCTTCACAAATGCTTGCTCACTGCAGTGTTACCTACGAACTGGTTTATGACAACAAGCACCCAAAGCCGAAAGGGGTAAAAAAACTGTTGTTAAAATGGTTTGTAAAAGGAATTGTTACCAATGAAAAGCCTTATAAAAAAGGAAGCCCGACGGCGCCTGAGTTCAAAATCGTAGACAAAAAAGAATTCGGAACGGAAAAGCAGCGTCTGGTTAACTACCTCACAAAAACACAAGAATTAGGGAAAGCTCATTTTGACGGAAAAGAATCTCATTCATTCGGGAAATTAACTGCAACAGAGTGGAACAATATGTTTTATAAGCATCTGGATCATCACCTGACTCAGTTTGGTGTTTAGTATTTTATTTACTTATTCTTCGAATCTACATTAGACGTAATACGTACATCGACAATCACATACATCTAATTGAATGGCAAAAAAAGTTTTAATTATTAACGGACATCCGGACGAAGAAAGTTTCAATTTCGCATTGGCAAATGCCTATAAATCCGGAGCACTGTCTACCGGAAATGAAGTACAGGAAATAATTGTACGGGACCTTGAATTTAATCCCAACTTA
>DHNG01000006.1:130734-131647 GCA_002409405.1 Flavobacteriales bacterium UBA5422
ATTTAATCCCAACTTACAGTTCGGATACCGCAAACGGACAGACCTGGAGCCGGATTTACTCGATGCACGGGAGAAAATCACATGGGCAGATCACATTGTTATTATCTACCCGGTTTGGTGGGGAAGCGTTCCTGCTGTTTTAAAAGGGTTCCTCGACCGGGTTTTACTTCCGGGTTTTGCGTTTAAAAAACGAGAAAATTCCGTGTGGTGGGATAAATTTCTGACCAACAAATCCGGCCGGATTATTTCGACGATGGATCAACCTTCCTGGTATTACAGGTTAATTTATGCACGTCCGAGTACCAATGCAATGAAAAAGGCGACACTGGAATTTTGCGGGGTGAAACCTGTACGTGTTACTTCCATCGGCCCGATCCGGCTTTCGAAAGATTCATACAGAAGCAACTGGTTGAAAAAAGTAGAGGAACTGGGGAAAAAAGCAAAATAAATTGTTCTGTTGCTTTTAGACTAAGAATTAAATCGCGTTAATAAAAAATGGGGAACGATAGAAACCGCTCCCCATTTTCTCACTTAACTACCACTTACTTACACCTAAAACTAACTATTTGCTAATAACTATAAAGTCCGATCTCCGATTGGCAAAATGTTCATCTTCCGAGCATTTTACACCGTTTTTACAATTGTTTTTCAACCGTGTTTCTCCGTAACCGATCGCACTTTCAATGCGCGAAGGATCAATTCCTTTGGAAATCAGGTATTCCATTGTTGATTTCGCCCGGTTGTCTGACAATTTAAGGTTGTAGCTATCCGATCCTCTGGAATCTGTGTGTGATTCAATTTTGATTTTCAGATTCGGGAATTTTTCCATTGCAAATAAGATTTTATTCAATTCTCCTTCTGCCTGTGTTGTAATTCCCCATTTACTGTAATCAAAATAAATCGGGTCTACCTT
>DHNG01000006.1:131816-132051 GCA_002409405.1 Flavobacteriales bacterium UBA5422
TCAAAATAAATCGGGTCTACCTTTATTTTTTCCATTGATCCATCCTTTTCAACCAATGAAGCAAAGCTAGTCAAACGTACATTATTGTCTTTCGACTCTCCCGGTTTTTCAGGAGTGGAAACCGACACCGTTTCCGTGCTATATTCCGGTTTGCTGTATACAAACTTCAATTGTGAATTACATGGAAGCTCTACATTGTACTTCCCTTTGTCATCCGATTGAAATTCTGTTACAC
>DHNG01000006.1:132155-150530 GCA_002409405.1 Flavobacteriales bacterium UBA5422
ATCCGATTGAAATTCTGTTACAAGGTCGTTGAATACATCATACACCTGCACTTTTGCATTCGGCACCGGGGCGTCATCTCCTTTTGTCAATACCAATCCGCTGTATTCAATGAACTTCTTTAACTCAACCATTTCATACCAGTAGATATCATCATCTCCCTTCCCTCCTTTTCTGTCGGAACTAAAATAACCCGTTCTGTCCGGCAACCTGATAAATGCAAAATCATCCATATTACTATTGATCGGTTTCCCCATGTTTTCAGGTATAGAAAAATTCGTTTTACCTGTCATTTTTGAAAAGAAAACATCCAATCCTCCGTATCCGTAGTGTGCATTAGAAGAAAAGAACAACGTATCTCCCGAAATACTCGGAAATAGTTCCACTCCCGGTGTATTGATCATAGGTCCCAGGTTAACTGGTTCACCGGTACTTCCATCGTTGTACAGTTCCGCAACATAGATGTCACTTTGTCCGTAACCTCCGGGCATATCCGAAGCGAAGAACAATTTTTTACCATCCTTGCTTATAAACGGATGTGAACAATTGTAATCTTTGCTGTTAAAATCCATAGGCATAATGTCCACCAACTGATTGTTCATGACACGTCCGCGCATAATCATCACATTGGAAACTCCTCCGTTCTGCGCATCCAGTTTGTCATTTTTCGTTAAGAAATTGCGGGAGAACAACACAATACTGTTATCCGGAGTAAATGTTGGTGTGGCATCGTGATACCCGGAATTCATGTTGGACAAAAACGTTTTTACATTACTTAATTGTCCGGTCGTCGGATTTCTGGTAGCGGAATATAAATTCAGGTACGGGTACTGTGTAGTTTCCGTACCGGCTGTATTTATCTCCCTGGACGATGAAAAAATGACTTCCTTATCGTATGGTGCAATACCAAAATCCGAAGATTTCGAGTTAATGCTCATGTTGACCGCGTCTTTGTATTCCGATTTCAGGGAATCCAATGTGCTCTTTTGGTAACCAAGCATTTTAATTCGCTGTGTGTTCCCGGCATAATATGACTTGATCAGTTCATTCGCACGTTCATAATCTTCTGCTGTTCTCAACGTACTTATCATTCGTGTAAACAATCCTTCATCCATGTTATTGCCCTGCATGGAATAGATTTGAAAATAGTACTTCCGTGCATTCGAATAATCTTTTGTATAGAAATAGCTATTTGCCAGATTCACCATCACATCTATAGAAGGGCTTTCCTTTTTGAGCTTTGAAATGTGTTTTTCATAACCGGAAATTGCTTTATCGTAATTCAGCATCGCATAGTCCTTGTCTGCCTCAGGAGAAGATCCCTGAGCAAAAACAGTTATCGGCGCTGCTATCATCAATATGTTTATTATTCTTTTCATAATCCTGTTTGAATTTAATCACGTTGTTAAAAAAAGCGTGGGGAGCGAGCTGCCATGTCTTTTTTGTACAAGTTGTATTTCAAAATAATATCGTGTGATCCTGAATTGTAGTTTCTCAATCGTGAAAGATTGATATCGTATGAATAACCGATAAAGAACGACTTTCTGAATGTGTATCCCAGCAACAGTGAAGCCGCGTCATTGTATCGGTATGCCGCTCCGACCGTAAATTGCTCTTTGATCAACGTATTCAGGGAAACATCTATCGTAAAAGGAGCTCCTTTCACTACTTTTGCCAACAAGGCCGGCTTCAGTTTGACATTTTCACCCACATTAAACACATACCCTGCAATCGCATACCAGTGTACTGCATTATTGATAGATGCTTCATCCCATTCATTGTAGCGATCACGTTGAATAAATGTTGGTGAAGAAACTCCGAAGTACCAATTATCAGCATACAAGTAAACTCCTGCACCAAGAACCGGTCGCACGCGGTTTCGGATATTGTTCATCATTGCTGCATCATTATCTGTTTGCCATTGACCTTTCGACCAGTCTACATTTACAATGTCCATTCCTCCGTTCAACCCCACAGAAAGTTTTATTTTCTCCGAAAGCGGGATGCGTGCAGCTACAGAAGCTGTAACAAATGTTTGGTTTGCAGGTCCGATACGGTCGTTGACAAAATTCAATCCGACTCCGACTATTTTTCCTGCAGCTCCATGCACAGCAACGTTTTGTGTGCGTGGAGCACCATCCAATCCAACCCATTGTGACCGGTGAATGAACAATGCTTCCAATACACTTCCTGTGCCTGCGTATGCGGGGTTCACCATCATCGTATTATACATATACTGGGTGAACTGTACCTGCTGTTGTGCGTTACTATTTATTGAAAATAACAAGAGCAGCGGTAACAAATATCTATTTATGTTCATCTTTTCCATGATTCATATTATTAAGTAAACTCTGTTATCGGACAATGTATAACCATCCCGAACTTTCGTATTCCTCTTCTTCTACTTTTATCAGGTAAAAATAGGTGCCCGCAGGTAATGGTTCTCCTTTTCCGATTGTACCACTCACATTTGCCATACCATTCCAATCGTTTTTGTAACCAGTGATTGTATACACCACATTTCCATAACGGTTGTAAATAGTAACCAAACTGCTGGCATATTGCTCGATACAATCAATGTAGAAGTAATCATTCACCCCGTCTCCATTCGGAGACATTTCGTTGTAAACACTGAAACAACTAGGTTCAACAATCACTTCGGAGCCGTTGTTGTCGGTATCGTCGTCATCTACTCCTGACGTAATGGTTGCAACATTGTGATAATTTCCTGTAGGATTCACTGTAACGGTAATTGTCAATACCGCCTGCTCATTGGCACTCAACAGAGGAATAGTCCATTCTCCTGTCAGTAAATTATATGTCCCGTTTGTAGCATGGTGGCTGACATATGTAAATCCGCTTTGAATCACTTCGTCCACAACAACATTTGTAAACTGATCTTGTCCGTCATTGGTCACAACGATTGTAAAAACAATCTGATCTCCGATAAACGGGTTGGCGTTATTGACCGTTTTTACGATTGTCACATCAGAGCATACTTTTGTGGTAATTGTCAATTCTTCCTGCATGTAGATTGTACAGCCGCTTGTGCTTTGATAACTCACATTAATTGTTGTGATTGGTGTATTCTGCCATACAACAGTTACGGTATTATTCGTCGCGCCTCCACCTGCAGTAATTGTGCCTCCTGTTACATCCCAATCATAATTTGTCATACCGGAAGGAGCCGTATAAACAAGTGTATCTGAAAAACACACATCGTTCATTTGTCCACTGATCTGACCACTGTATTGGTTCTCAATTGTGACAACGACAGCTAATGAATCAGTACTTTGACACACCCCATTGTCAATCACCGCATAATACGTTGCACCATTTTCCAGTGGTGTTGTCGACGTTAATGCTGTACCATTCAAATCATACCAGACAACATTCGGTTCATTTACCTGAAGATCTGCTACTGTGGGAGGAGCTGTAGCACAGAAGTGCTGTGTATTGTCTGTTGCCGTCGGAGCAGGTAGGTTTTGTATGAAAATTGTTACAGATAACCTGTTTTCACTTTCACAGGTTGTCCCTTGTTGCGCAGCATAATAAGTCATCCCGTCAACCAATGGTGTAGATGCTGCGATTACATTTCCTCCTGAAGGAGCATCGTACCAAACAACATTTGCTTCATTGACATCAATATCCCCTACTGTATACGCAGGTGCTCCCCCGGATGGAGAACAAAATACCTGAACAGTGTCCTGTGTCGTTGGTTCAGCAACTGTTTCAAATGTAACACTCACTTCAAGCTGTGCGACACTTTCACATGTCGGGCTTACCAGTGCAGCATAATAGGATGTATTATCGGTCAGTGGTGTTCCTGCCGGGATACTGTTCCCGTTTTCATCATACCAGACAACAGTCGTCTCATTTAAGTTAATGTCTTCAATTGTCGGATTGTCAGCTGCACAAAAAGTCTGAGTTGTTTCTCCTGTTGGTGACGGGAGGTCAGAAACAGATACCGTGATCATTAACGAATCAGAACTTTCACATGTGGATCCTTGTGTTGTAGCCAGGTATACCCCATTATCAGCCAGTACCGTAGAAGTTGTTAAACTATTTCCGTTTTCATCATACCAATTAATGTTTGTACCTGTTATAATGAGATCTCCAACCGTTGCATTATCAGAAAGACAAAAATGCTGAGACAAGTCTGTTGTAGTAGGTGGAAGTTCATCATTCACAACAACAAAAACTTCTAACCGTACAGACGACTCACACAGCGGACCTACTGAACTGGCATAATAACTGGTTGAATCCTGCAATAAATCTGTCGGTGCTAATAAGTTCCCTCCTGTCGGAGCATCGTACCAATTGATTGTACCTCCATTGGTTTGTAAGTCCGCGACAGTTGGTTGTTGATTGGCACAAAATGTTTGCTGTGACTGTGACGTTGTTGGTGCCGGTTGATCAATAATTGCAATGGTTACTGCAGCATAATCACCTGGTAAACTCCAGCATCCTGTACTCGTATCCTGTACACCTGCGTACACAGTAAACGGAGAATCAGCAATGGAAAGCCCTGAAATAGAAAGAGAATCATTGTGAATCGTATAGGTATGATTTCCTTGTTGCTGCCCGGATACAATCGGAGTAGTCGACGTCGAAGTTAAATACCACTGGAAACTGGTTCCCAATGTACTGTTTGCTCCAAGCGTGACACTATCCGCAGCACAATATTCAGGTAGCACGGGTACAATAATTCCGGAAGGATCCGGACCTGGAATCACATCAACGGATACCGGAATACGAAGGGATTCATTCGGACAGCCAGGAATCGCGGAGGCTATAAAAAAGGTGGTGTCCGAATGAAGTATCCCTGTTGTAAAAGGCGCCCCTGAGGCAGTAATGCCTATCGGAGTCGTTGCATTCATCGTTGTGTACCATCTGATTTCATCCGTTGGATTGATGGCATCAGCAGACAATGTAGCAGCTGTACCTTCACAAATGGATACGTTTGTACTATTGATTCCCAACGTTGGCGGCTGGGTAATTTTGTACACTTCAAACAAATCGAGTGACTGGCTGACCGTCACACCAAGTAATCCGTTTAACTCTGCAACAACCCTGTCGACAGGGAGATTCGGAGTAATATAAACAGTAACGGGCTGATTGTTTTGTAAAGCAAGAATGTCAGCAGGAGTAAGCAGTGACTGAAGTGTGGAATTTGTAACAACGTTAGCTCCGTTCTGGGTACGGATTCGTATTCCTTGTCCCAATGTAATGGCAAGTAACGCCGGATCGATTCCTAAACGGACAGCAAACACGTCTGTCGGCTGAGACAGTCCTTCAAAATATACGCGTTGTGTAATGCTGGAAGCGACACTCACCACTCCCAATGACAAGGTAGAATGAGAAGCCAGATTGGCATCGATAACACGTTCCAGGTTGTGTACTCCACCTCCCAGATTCAATAATTCCAGTGTGATTCCGGCTGCATCATACGATGTAAATTTCGGCATTGCACAACTGGACCCCTGTATCACATAGTAAGGATCCCACACTTTCATGTGCTTTTTTGCACCGAGCCCGACAAGGCTACCTGTCAGATTCGTGATACGAATGCTCTGGTACTGTTGATTTGGAGTAATTGCAAGGTACTGATGGTTGTTGGCGTCGATCACCACTTTTAATCGTTCGCCAGCAAAACTAACCGGATTTGTTGAACTTCCCGACAGAACGACATTGGATCCGTTTTTAACATCAACGGAAAATTCCTGATTTCCGGTTAATGCGATTCCGACAACACTTGAAAGTAGGTTTCCGAGGGTTCCCCCCATAAGGCTTGAAAGAAGGTTATCCTGCGTTTCAATACGTACGAAGCACGTTTGATTGGCAGGAACAGGTGCAGGAAACTGCAACTCGATGTGAGAGGAGTAGCTTCCTATTCCAATGATGATTCCCGTTCCGGCTTCCAGTTCAGAATAAGTAGCCGGGTTGGCATCAATACTATTGGACGAGCTTGTAACGTGTGATTCCGAAAGTACAGTTGTTGCATATTGAAGCTGTGCCTCTCCTGTGGGTATTCCCCAAAAGAACGTCAACAGAAAAACAATGAATGAATGTACCTTGTTGTGGAACCTGTTTAAGTTTAGTATAGAATTTTCCATAACTTAGTGGTATTAGTATTAGAAGTTTAATATTGTTGTAATAGTTTCGTAAGCAATAGTTTAGTGTGTGCAGGGTATTGGAAATGGTGTTTTCCCATAGAAGCAGGTTGTCAACGAACCTGATTTTAGTCTCATTTAACAATTTATGGAGGTAAGTCCATGCCGGACTTTGTTGTCCTTTTGGTAAAAGTTTCCATTGTTAGCAGCTTGAATTAATTGTTATTTATTCGAAATGGAAATTATTTCCTTTCTTTCCAATAAAAAAAATTTCAACCCTATATTTAAGAATTCACCTACAAAACAGGTGTTTACCCGCATAGTGCAATACGTATAAATACGTGTTTTAATTTTGGGCATTTTTTTTATTCTGTTTACTTTCTATATTTGATTTTAATAATCAAAAATGCTATCTCAATTATGGAACTAAATGTAATTACATTGCAACAGGCTCAGGAATGGGCTAAAAACTGGAACTTAAAAAAACTTGAATTTTTCGCAACAAGAGACCTGAAAGCGTTTCAAATTTCAGAACGGGTGATTCAGGATGTTACGGCTCCACAAAGAGTCATTGACATCAGAACGTATCTGGGATTAGACGAACATATGGAACCTCATTTGATGATCGTAGGTGTAGATGCAGATGGAAATGACCTGATTGACTATCAAAATGGATTGTATATCTATAATTTCACCAAGCCTTGCCCTACTTATTGCAGTAAGTCTGTCCCTCATATAAATGGATGATCTTATTTTCAACAATAAGTTATTGGTGTTATTTATGCATTCTACTAATAAACACGATTTTTTCGTTCATAAAAAGTAACGAACGCAAAATAGCTTGGCTAAACATACTCTCGTTCTATTTATTAGGACTGTTCATTATACAAATCACGTCGGATGTGACGGCTTATTTCACATCCGACAATTTGTATTTTTCTCACATTTACTTCTACTTTCAATTTATTGCGCTTGGTGTTTTTTATCACAAACTATTTAAAAAACATCCGAAACAGCAGAAATTTATTCGCATTTATATATTTTCAACGACAATCTACTTACTCATTTATTACATCATCAGCCCTGCTATGTGGTTTAAGTTTAATCTTTCTGAAATAATCCTCACCAACTATCTGCTGATTGTGTGTTCATTGATGTACAATTACAACACCTTGTCAAAAAGACGTCTGTTAGGGTATTTTAATATTGGTGTTACTTCCTATAGCATTTTATGTTGTTCATTATTCTTGTATGGAAACGTTATGGCAAAAGTTGACTTAAGTTCCGCCATCTATGTCTGGGCACTTCATTTTCTTGCAATTATCTTTTTTCAGCTAATGATTTCTGTTCAGTTAGTTAAACTTTTTCCTCTTTTTAGAAAGTAATTATGATAAACCAGATTGACAATATTGATCTTATTAAATCCGTTGCATTTACGTTTTTAACCTTCTTCATTGTTCTGGTTACATTGGTTGTGTTTGTCTATCTGTCCAGGAAGAAAATGCTTGCTCAACGGTTAAAAACAAAAGAACTTGAATTGCAGATACAAAAAGATGTTGTCAATATCATCATTAATACACAGGAACAGGAAAGGAGTCGCATTGCACGGGATCTTCATGACGACATCAGCTCAAAGTTAAATGCAGTGTCCATGAGTATTCATCTCCTCAAACGGGATACATTGAGTAATTCCGATCGTGCTGAAATATCTGACAACACTTTATCTGCTTGTCAACTCATTGCAGAAAGTTCCAGGAGAATTGCGCACAACCTGATGCCACCCACGTTGGAAAATGTCGGGCTGCACCTGGCGATCGAAGAATTGTGTAAAAATTTCTCTACTGCTGAGTCTATTGCTATCTGTTACAGTAATCCCATGGAACAGGAGTTGTTTCAACATTTGAGTATGGAACACCAGATTCATTTGTACCGGATTATTCAGGAACTGATCAACAATTCCATCCGGCATGCAAAAGCATCGGAGATTAAACTTTGGTTTGAATACACCGATCAAATGGCAACGTTCATTTATACGGACAACGGTCCGGGGATTACAAATTACCAGCTGACAAACAATGGAGGTATCGGATTGCGGAATATTTATTCGAGAGCAGATATGATACAGGCTGTCCCGCATTTTCATACCAACGAGGTAAAAGGATTTAAATTCACCTTAAAATTCAACAACCTATGAATTCAATCATTCACATTGCGATGATCGATGACGAAGTGCTTTTCAGGAAAAGTATGGCATTTCTACTCAATGAAGAAAAGAACATCAACATTATGTTTGACGGTGACAATGGTCAGGAGTTATTAAAATTCCTGAGAAAAAGTGAGCGGCATCCCGACATTATTCTGATGGACATCCGGATGCCTGTGCTGAATGGTATTGACACCTCGAAGATTATATCCGAGAAATATCCAAAAATTAAGATCATCATTATTTCATCGTATGATTCCGATCATTTTATTGAGCAAATGGTTCAATACGGTGCGTGTGCTTACCTGGTAAAGCAATCGGATCCTCAGACAGTCGTTCATACGATCAATCAGGTATACCGTTACGGTGTTTATTTTCCTGCCGAAATGCTAAACAACATCATCAATACCAAGCGTCTAACCAACAGACCCTCTGAACCGGTACTCAAGGACCTCTCTGAACGGGAAGTTGAAATCCTCAATCTGATCTACCAGCAATTCAACACAAAAGAAATTGCAGAGAAGCTTTATATCAGTGAACGAACGGTTGAAGGTCATCGAAAAAATATGCTCGACAAAACGAAATCGAAAAATGTAGTTGGACTCATTTTATATGGCATTAAAAACAACTTACTATCCATTTAATCGATTAAAAATTATTTTTTAGCAAAAAACACGTATTTCTACGCTATGAATATAACAATGAAAGGATTAGTTTTGTCTAAGAATTATTGTCAATATTGGTAAGAAATAAGCCCTGCCTACTTTTAGTACAACAACATGCATTTTTTGTATTATGTGTGCAGATTCTTAAGTTGAGTTTGTGATTTTCAAACTAAGAATTTGCACACTTACCTTCCTTAGGTGACAGCATGATAGATTTTTACTCTTTTACATTCTTTCCAGCATATTTTTACGTAAGTTTGAATCTCTAATTGGTAGCTTAAAAACTGTATGAGAATTAATGGACATGGGCATCTTTTGCCTGAACCGAATGAAATTCCTCAATTTCTGAAAGACAGGAAATTGTTTTCGATCGATGATGACAAAAAATTTATGCGCCAGGGCGATTGGACGCGACCAATTACTGATCCCAGTTTTTTTCTGCGGGAAAAACTGGAGTGGATGGAACGCTACAAGATTGACCATGCTGTGATGCTCAACCTTTCTCAGATCTATTGCAATGGTTGGGAACGACAAGAAACCTACGATACCATTCGCTGGCAGAATGATTTCAATGCAAAAATACAACGGGAACATCCGGATAAATTCACCTGTGGATTTGTTGTCCAGCCGTTACATCTGGAAGATGCTTTAAAAGAAATTGAGCGCAGTGTTGAGGAATTAAATCTTTCTGTTTTGTGCTTACCAACTCACTTTCTGAATGCGGAAGGAGAATGGCTTACGGTAATGGATGAATCGGTATTTCCTATTTTTGAACTGGCGAATCACTACAAACTGGCTATTGAAATTCATCCATACGATGGAGAAAAAATGGTAAAGTTAAAGGATGAATACTGGCGTTTTCACCTGGTTTGGATGATGGCGCAAACAGCTGACGCTCTTCATTTTTTCTCTCTAAAAGATTTTGTTTCCCGTTTTCCGGATATTCGTACTTGTTTTGCTCATGGGTGCATGCTTGGACAGGCCAATTACGGCCGGCGCCTGCAAGGATATGACGGTCGACCAGATTTGTTTGAGGGAGCCAAAGATCCCCGGAATACATTGGGACATCCGAATGTATTCTTTGACACGCTTGTACATGACTCCTATACCTTGCAGTTGTTAAAAATACGGGTTGGTGCTACACAGATTGTCGCCGGACTGGATGATCCTTATCCGCTCGGAGAGATGGAGGGAGTTGCACGCTCCTACCCCGGCCGTGTTATTGATTTTGCTGTAGAAGCAGGAATTCTCACAGAAAAAGAATCAAAAGAAATCTGGTACGATAATGTTTTGAGATGGTTGGGAAAACCCGGCATTGAATCGCGAAAATAGGTAATGCTCTATCATCAGGTGACTTTATGATTGAGTGGCTCTAATGCGGGATGACTTTATACATTTACAATATCCTCACAAGAATTGACGAATGTGATTTCTGAACAGAAGCGACCGGACAACATTCATCTTTCTTGTTTCTATAATCGAAAGAATATTCGTAATTTTGTAGAAATTCAAAAATCAAACAATATGTATCCACCAGAGTTAGTACAACCGATGAAAGAAGATTTGACTTCAGTTGGTTTCAAACAATTAACAACAGCAGGGGAAGTTGACCAGATCATTAAAGACACAAATGGAAGTTTGTAACTTGTGGTTAATTCAGTTTGTGGATGTGCGGCGGGAAATATGCGTCCGGGAGTAAAATTATCGCTCAACAATGATGCATTACCTGCAGGATTGGCGACTGTATTTGCCGGTGTAGACGGAGAAGCGACAGCTCAGGCTAGAAAATATTTTCTTCCATATCCTCCATCTTCACCTTCTATCGCATTGTTTCAGGATGGAAAATTAGTTCACTTCCTGGAGCGTCACCACATTGAAGGGGCATCTGCTGTGATGATTGCTGAAAATTTAGTTGAAGCATACAATCAATACTGTCAATAAAAATTTACTACAACCAACTAATGGTTACAAGAAAAGCCCGGATAAAACCGGGCTTTTTTCATATATCTTATTGTCATTGAAGTTAATCTTCTTCTTGCATTTGCGCCAACTCTTCGTCATCATTTACTTGTTTCAAACGCTCTGCATAGTCTTTTGGCAAGAAATCAAAAAACGTATCCCCTCTCAATCCAAGGCGCAGACATTCTAATGGAATCAGATCATTGGGAGCGATATTCCCCAAATTCACCTCTGCCCCGAACAACTTAATGAACCATACCTGCTGATTCTTAATCGGTGCTTCCCACAGGATGTCTTCCGGTTTTACTTTTGCAATGATCTTGTTAATCAAAAATGTATGTGCTGTTCCGTTTGGTCGAAAAACACCAACGTTTCCGGCTTCACGACCTTCAGCAATTACCTTCCAGGACCCTGCACTTAATTCCTTGCTCATCATTTTAATCCAACGTGCAGGTGAAATCAGAATTCCGGAATCTTTGGAACCTACTTCTGAAAGTACCGTCCGCTCTTTGGAAAGGTGGTGAATCAATTCACATTTTTCATCGTGGTTGATAATGATGGAGCCATCTGAAATTTCTAATAAATCGAGTTTGTATTTGTCTAACATTTTCAGAAAATCATCAAATTTTCCTCTTGCGTAAAACACCTCAAACAATGTACCTCCAAAGTAGGGACGAATGTTTGCTTCTCGATACAATGCTAATTTTTTTTCCAGATCTTTTGTTACATAAGCAGTGCCAAATCCAAATTTCACTAAATCTGTCAAGTGCGCATTTGCTTGTATAAAAGCTTCCGTTTCGATAAGGCTCAACCCCTTATCCATCATCATTGTTACTCCTTTGTTTCTTGGTTTTTCCGAACGTTCCGGAATAAATGGTAATTCAAAATTCATTCTTCTAACTACTTTATTGTTCTGTCAAATGGATAAACTCACTTACTTGCAGCAAGTCACTATTGATTTCAAATATTTCTTTTGCGTGTTCCAGGTTTTTATCTACACATGCTTTAAACAGGTGGATAGCTTCTTCTTTTCTTCCCAATTTCCACAACTGATTAACAACTAGCAAATCTATGGAATCATTAACACCATATTCTGCTTGAAAATTTTGAAGAAATGCCAAAATTTCAATTTCCGGCTCAATTTTTACAAGTAGTTGAATAAATCCGCGAAGACAATCTTCATCGGTACTGTCTAATTTCAGGGATTTATCAAAATAATAGATCGCATCTTCAATCTGTTCTACTTTTTCATATGCACCCGCCAGCACATGGAAAATTCCGGAGTTGTCCGGATCCAGTTCAGATGCTTTTAAAATAAGTGTAATTCCTTCTTGCGTGTTTCCTTTCAGATCCTCTACAATTCCCAATCCCAACCATGCGTCAGGGAGTAATGGTGCTAAATCAAGGCTTCTCCGGTAATAAAACTCGGCAGAATTCAAATCCCCCAACTGTTCGAAGCATTCTCCCATGTAGCAAAATGCCATCGGGTCTTCCCCATCCAGATCCATGCATTTTTGAAACGCGTCGATTGCTTGTTGGAAATCATCCTGTCCCATATAGGCATTTCCCAGATTAAAATACACCGGTCCGAAATCTTCATTGATGACAATACAATAACCGTATGCATCAATTGCCTGTTCGTAATCTTCCAATTTAGAATAAGCATTTCCCAGGTTATACCACGCGGTAAACGAATACGGATTTTCATCAATGAAATCGGAATAGCACTTAATGGCCTTCTTGAAATTTCCAAGCTGATCATAGCAATAAGCAATCTCATAGATCGCTCCTTCGTTCGAAGGATTAATTCTGATTGCTTCTTTCAATACTTTCAATGCACCGTTAAAATCGCGGAGTGCCTGGTATTCCATTGCAAGGTCCAGGTAAATTTCATCTCTGTCCTCTTCCCCTTCAACCAGGCGCAATGCTTCATTGAAATACTTAATCGCTTGTTTATGATCGCGTAACTGGCTAAAAATAGATGCCTTTGTCAGCATTAATTCAGCTGAGCCAAACTCCATTTTTTCTACTGCGTTCAATAAATTCAATGCTTCTTTCAATTGCCCTATGGCAGACATAGCCTGCGCTTTTCGAATGGTAAAAACCGAATAATAAGGGAATTGATCTCTGGCATAATCAGCTGCCTGATTCGCCTTCGAATATTGACTGTTCATTAAATAGTGATCAATCAGGAACTCCAGCCTGTCACTATCTACAAACCCCATGGCGCCTCCTTTCAGATAACTCTCAAAATTGGCAATGTCTTCATTTAGGTTTGCATCAAAAAAATCGTCTTCCTCACTGTCAAACATATTGTTCTATCTGATGTATAAATATACGAAAAAAATATGCAATCCTTTGTTGTTATAGTTCGTTTTTTCAACAAGAAATAAACATGTTGAACGAAAATAAAAAAGTTTAACCACATAGTCGTCTCAACAGCACTTCTCTATCTCCTCTGACTATGTGGTTAAACCGTATCAATTATTCTTACTTACCTTGTCGCTTGCGGTCTGTCTCTTTCAATAAGATTTTACGCATACGCAGGCTTTGTGGAGTGACTTCAACGTACTCATCTCCCTGGATATATTCCAGACATTCTTCCAGTGAAAACACTTTCGGCGGCGCAATTTTCACTTTGTCGTCCGCTCCGGAAGAACGCATGTTTGTCAATTTTTTTGTTTTTGTAACATTGACAACCAGGTCGTTGGATCGTGTATGCTCACCGATTACTTGTCCTTCATAGATGTCGTCATTCGGGTGCACAAAGAACATTCCTCGCTCCTGCAAGTTTGATAATGAGAATGGAATCGCACTACCTTGCTCCATGGAAATCAATGATCCGTTCATACGTCCCGGAATTTCTCCTTTGTACGGTTGGTACTCCAGGAAACGGTGTGTCATAATTGCTTCTCCGGCTGTTGCAGTCAACAAGTAATTTCTCAATCCGATGATTCCACGGGAAGGGATTTGAAACTGAATGATCATACGATCTCCTTTCGGCTCCATGTTCTTCATCTCCCCTTTTCTCTTGGAAACTGCCTCTACAGCAGTCCCTGAGTTCACTTCCGGAATATCAATTGTCAATTCTTCCACCGGCTCACATTTCACACCATCAATTTCTTTGATGATTACCTGTGGCTGACCAACTTGCATTTCATATCCTTCACGGCGCATTGTTTCGATCAATACAGACAAGTGCATAACTCCTCGTCCGAAAACAATCCATTTATCCGCTTTATCTGTTTTTCCGACACGCATTGCCAGGTTCTTTTCCAATTCTTTCTCCAAACGCTCAGCGATATGACGGGAAGTAACGAATTTTCCTTCTTTCCCGAAGAACGGTGAATCATTGATTGAAAACAACATACTCATTGTTGGCTCGTCAATGGAAATCGTTGGAAGTGGTTGTGGATTTTCTGCATCACAGATACAATCTCCGATTTCAAATCCTTCAATTCCCGTTACAGCACAGATATCTCCTGCCTGAACGCTTTCCACTTTTACACGGTTTAACCCTTCAAACACAAATAATTCTTTCACTTTGTGTTTTTCCTGGGAACCGTCCCGCTTCGCCAATATAATGTTTTGATTGGTTTTCAATTCACCTCTGTTCAAACGTCCGATAGCGATACGTCCAACAAACGTTGAATAATCCAATGATGTAATCAACAACTGTGTATTTCCTTCTTCGATTTTCTTTGGCGGAAAATAATCCAGGATTTTATCCAACAATGGTGTGATAGATGTTGTCGGCTGTTTCCAGTCTTCGGACATCCATCCGTTTTTAGCAGAACCATAAATTGTAGGGAAATCCAGCTGCTCTTCATCCGCATCCAATTCAAACATCAAATCGAATACTTTTTCATGAACTTCTTCCGGAGTACAGTTTTCTTTATCTACTTTATTGACAACCACCAACGGTTTAATTCCCATAGACAATGCTTTCCCCAATACAAAGCGCGTTTGCGGCATCGGTCCTTCGAAAGCATCTACTAACAAACATACACCGTCAGCCATGTTCAATACACGCTCTACCTCTCCACCGAAGTCGGCGTGACCAGGAGTGTCAATAATGTTGATTTTTGTTCCTTTGTAAGAAACAGAAACGTTTTTAGATACGATTGTGATTCCGCGCTCACGCTCCAAATCGTTGTTATCCATGATTAATTCACCAGTCGGACGTTCTCTTTCATCGATTACGTTTCCAGCTTCAATCATTTTGTCAACCAATGTTGTTTTTCCGTGGTCAACGTGAGCAATAATTGCAATGTTTCTAATCTCCATAAAATTTATTCAGTTGTGTATGTTTTAGTATGAATTTCTTCTTCTGCGTCCGCCACCGTTACCAGAACTTCTGTCAGAATCGCTTTTTCCTCTGAATCCTCCTCTATCAGATGATGATCCTTTGTCGCTGTCTTTTCGTCCTCTGAATCCTCCTCTGTCGCCGTCTTTTCGTCCGCCACGATCGTCTCTTCGCCCGCCGCCGCCAAAGCCACCGGAACGTTTGTTTCCTCCGTCAAAACGACCTCCGCCGCTTCTTCCTCGTGAACCTCCTTCCGCTTTGTTTTTCGTAATTTCTACAGAAACCTTATGTCCTTCATACTCCGTTCCGTTTACATTACTCAGGATTTTATCAGCTAATTCATCGTCCGCTTCAAAGAAAGAAAACGATGCCAGGATATCAATTTTACCGATGTTTTCAGAACGCAAACCTGTAGAATCACAGATCACACGCAATAAACCACCCGGATTTAATCCGTCTCGTTTACCAAGACTTACAAAGAAACGTGTTTTACCTTCATCTCTTCTTGGTCCGCGATCTCTGTTACGGCTTCCGCGATCTTCATTAAAATCATCCCGGTCTCCACGATCTCTGGAAGTGCTTGCATTTAAATCACCAGCCCTTTCATAGTAATCAATAAATCGGTTGAACTCAGCAGAAATGAATTTTTTCACCACTTCTTCTTTTGACAATCCGTCAAATTCACGCATGATGATCGGAAGGAATTCTTCGATTTCATCTTCTTTTACTTCCGTAGAAATAACTTTGTCTGCTAATTTCAGCAATTGAATTTCACAGATTTCTTTTGCATTCGGAACGTTTCCAACAGTGAATGTTGTACGAATTGTTCGTTCAATCTGTCTGATTTTACCCAGCTCACGAGTGTTGATCAACACCAATGATTCACCTTTCTTACCTGCACGTGCAGTTCTTCCTGAACGGTGTGTGTAATTTTCAATATCGTCCGGCAAGTTGTAATTGATTACGTGTGTTACATCGCTTACATCAATTCCACGTGCCGCTACATCTGTCGCCACTAAAATCTGCAGTGATTTTTCACGGAAACGCTTCATCACTGAATCGCGTTGTGCCTGTGACAAGTCACCATGTAACGGAGATGCATTGTAGCCGTCTTTTTCGAGCATTTCAGCAACTTGTGCTGTTTCTCTACGTGTCCGGCAAAAAATCAATCCGTAAATACTTGGATTAAAGTCAATCAAACGTTTTGTTGCTGCATATCGATCTTTTTCTTTTACCATGAAATAGATATGCTCAATATTTTCGTTCGTCTGGTTTTTGTGTCCAATACTAACTTCCAAAGGATTTGTCATGTAGTTTTTTGCAATTTCAGCCACTTCTTTCGGCATTGTTGCAGAAAATAACCACACATTTTTCCAGTCCGGAGTCTGTTCAAGAATGGTATCAATGTCTTCTTTGAATCCCATGTTGAGCATTTCGTCGGCTTCATCCAGCACGACCCACTCAACTTCTTCTAAACGAAGTGCTTTTCTGTTTGCCAAGTCCACCAAACGCCCCGGAGTTGCAACAACAATTGTTGCTCCGTTTTTAATATCAGTCATCTGGCGACGGATGTCCGTTCCTCCATATACTGCTACAACGTTAATTTTAAGGTGCTTGGAAAAGTTTTGCAAATCTTTTGTGATTTGCAGGCATAGTTCCCGTGTCGGGCAGATTACTAATCCTTGAGGAATCTTACGTCCTTCCTCTACTTTACTTACTAATGGAAGACCAAACGCTGCGGTCTTTCCTGTCCCTGTTTGAGCTAAACCAACGAAATCACTTTCTTCTTTGAGTAAGTGAGGAATCGCTTCGGTTTGTATCGGAGTGGGTGTTTCAAACCCCATTTCAGTCAACGACTTCAACACCCCACTCTTCAGCCCGAGTTCTTCAAATGTCATCTAATTAATTATAAAATTGGGTGCAAAGGTACGTAGATTTTCTTGTTATGCAACATTTTATTTTTGTTAAGAAAAAATAATGGGAATTATTAACAACAAAAAAGCGTTTCCATTTCTGAAAACGCTATCTCTTTACTTTTTAGTTAATTATTTTGATCCTTCAATCCTATGGCGAATGTCCCCATTAATTGTATCGGCACTATATGTACTCAAAATAATTTTACCGGAAGAATAGTCTCCGTTACCTGACAGCGTATGCGTTGCGTCCACTTGCTGGGACGGGATAGAAAAACCACTCCCTGTAATGATTGCCATGTAACTCTGACCAGAACCATACAGATTATTCAAAAAGATAGTATCCAGTGTTGTTCCACCTGTTGTAACATGGAGTTCATATGTTTTTCCTTCTGAAAAATTACCTGCGACATACATACTATCCATCACTTGATAATAACCTAAAAATGAGTCCCGGTATGCTCCCATTTTGTATTTACATGTAAAATCTTTTTTCTCCGCTTTTGGATCATAATTAAGTGCAGCAGGATCTGTGCACCCTTTCTTTTTACAAGCTACTGTCAAGGCTGTAATCATCATTCCAGCCATCCATAAATTTTTCATGTTTCGTTCGTATTAGTTATTAGTAAATAAATGCACTACTACAAACCCACTTTATTGCTGTTTATTTTAAAAAGGATGATTTTTAACAAAAAAAGCGTTTCCATTTCTGAAAACGCTTTTCGCTAATTATTTGGATACCGGTGATTAAGCCAATACTTCTTTTACTTTGTCTGCCGCTTCCTGCAACAATACTGCAGAATGCACATTCAATCCTGATTCATCGATTATTTTTTTCGCTTCTTCTGCATTTGTTCCTTGTAAACGAACGATGATCGGAA
The DNA here is from genome assembly GCA_002409405.1 of Flavobacteriales bacterium UBA5422. Classification (GTDB taxonomy): domain Bacteria; phylum Bacteroidota; class Bacteroidia; order Flavobacteriales_D; family Crocinitomicaceae; genus Taishania. Next base: position 150,194 of record DHNG01000006.1, read on the forward strand.
CAGGAATATTCCCGATATTTTTATAAGCATCAACAACTCCCTGAGCAACACGGTCACAACGAACGATTCCTCCGAAGATATTGATCAGAATTGCTTTCACATTCGGATCTTTCAAAATAATGTGGAATGCTTTTTCAACGCGTTCTGCGTTTGCAGTACCTCCCACGTCCAGGAAGTTTGCAGGATTACCACCTGACAATTTGATGATATCCATCGTTGCCATTGCCAATCCAGCTCCGTTTACCATACAAGCAACGTTTCCGTCCAACTTCACGAAGTTCAATCCAGCTTCTCCTGCCTCCACTTCTGTCGGATCTTCTTCTGTTACATCACGCAT
>DHNG01000006.1:150813-151130 GCA_002409405.1 Flavobacteriales bacterium UBA5422
ACAACAAATTTTGTCATTTCTTTGAATGCTTGTCCGCTCAATCCAAGGTTGAAAGCAATGTTTCTTGCCTGAAATCCCTGAATTCCTACACGCGGGTCAATTTCTTCTTTGTAAATTTTCTCAGGAGTATGTTCAGCAACTGCTTCGATGTCCATCCCTCCTTCTGTCGAATAAACAATTGTATTTCTTCCTCTTTCACGATCCAACAAAACAGACATGTAGAACTCTTCTGTTTCAGCTTCTCCCGGATAGTATACATCCTGAGCAATCAATACTTTGTTTACTTTTTTACCCTCAGGTCCAGTTTGAGGCGTTAC
>DHNG01000006.1:151256-151495 GCA_002409405.1 Flavobacteriales bacterium UBA5422
CTTTGTTTACTTTTTTCGCTTTACCGTTTGTCTGAGCAGTCATCAGGTGACCTCCCAAAATACCTTTTACTTTATCTTCGATCTCACCAAGGCCTTTTGCCAAAACAACTCCGTTGGAATCTGTTTCCTGAACTTTTCCTTTTCCGCGACCTCCGGCATGGATCTGAGCTTTCACAACATACCAACCAGTTCCGGTTTGTTCTGTCAGTTTTTTAGCTGCTTCAACAGCATCTTCTACT
>DHNG01000006.1:151663-160787 GCA_002409405.1 Flavobacteriales bacterium UBA5422
GCTTCAACAGCATCTTCTACTTTGTCAATAACAATACCTTCCTGTACCGCTACTCCGTAGCTTTTAAGTATTGACTTCCCTTGATATTCGTGTAAATTCATTTGTTATGAGCTTTATTTTGCGTGGTAAAAATAATATTTTATTATGAATGGACAAATAGTTTTTCACGAAATAATGCTGTGTTAATATCAGCTTCTATAACAACCCACATCCTCTTTCCTGCAATTCAAAATGACCAACTGTGAAATAAAAAGTAAAATGAGCCGTTTTGGAGGAAAAACTACGCAATGAAATGGTTTCTTACTACGCTCGTGATCTGCCTCTGTGCTTTTGTACATGCACAAGACGACCTTCAACTAGGGCTTTCCACTACTTCTTCCAATTATATTGGCGGGATCATCAGTAGCACCAACAACAAAGAACGTCCGTTTATCGGGTCGGGTTTTTTATTATTTACCAGTTACCGATTTAAACGATCCAAAACATCCTCATTGGTTTACGGAATTGAATATTCCTCTACCCGACATACATTTTGGGCAAATGGGTTTGACCCGTTTTTCAGCAACACTTCATTGAAAACGGCACTTCTCTATCAGTTCCGGTTCAATGTCAACGGGCGTGTATCTCCGGTTGCACGAATCGGACTCAACAATTTAGTTCAAATGTCACAGCAAACAACAACGGTACTCCGAAAAAACAATGAAATTCTCACCAATGATAAACGGGGAGGAATTTACCCCATGGCACAGTTATGTATCGGTGCTGATTTCAGAATTAATCAACGACATTCACTAATGGTATTGTTAGGCATGAGTAAAGGGTTTATTCTCAATGAAAAATTACACTATACCAACACACAAACAAATACGGTACAATCCTATGAAACAGATGGTAGTTATTTTGACCTCAGAGTCATCTGGTGTGTGCAAAAAAAAGCACGTACCAAAAAGTCAATAGCCGAATAAGGGAGACAAGAGAGCAATATATGGCAAAATAAAAAGACCACCGATCCGGCAGCCTTTTTACTTATTTAATTTATATCCGTTTATTACGCATTTGCATTCACCCAGCTACTTGTGATGTCTCTGGATTTGAATTCTTTTGCTTTCACCTTTTTGATATCGTCCCAGATTTGAGAAATTCCATGCTGCAATGCATCTTTCTCATCTCCCATTGCAGTCGCTACAACTGAAGGATCTGAGAAGTAATGTTTCACAAAATTCGTATCAAAATCTCCACTTTTGAATGCTTCATGTTTCAATACAAATTTCCCGAAATCAAGCGTTGTCTTCACACCCGAAATCTGGTATTCGTCGATGGCTTTAACTGCTCTGGAAATAGCCGATTTTCGGTCTTTACCCCACACCACCAGTTTGGCAATCATCGGATCGTAGAAAATCGGAATGTCCATTCCTTCTACAAATGCATCATCCACACGGACAGCTCTTCCGGAAGGGACTCTGTAGCGCTTCAGGTTTCCGATGTCCGGTGTAAATCCGTTCAGCGTATCTTCCGCATACACACGAATTTCTACCGCATGTCCGTTAATGGTCAGTTCATCTTGTTTTAACGGTAATTCCTCACCTCTCGCAACACGAATCTGCCATTCGACTAAATCCAGCCCTGTAATTTCTTCTGTTACCGGGTGTTCTACCTGCAAACGTGTGTTCATTTCCAGGAAGAAAAAGTCCATGTTTCCGTCAACCAGAAATTCAACGGTTCCTGCTCCTTCATAGTCACATGATTTACACACGGCTACTGCAGCCTCCCCCATTTTCTTTCGCAATTCCGGAGTCAGCAATGCACTTGGCGCTTCTTCGATTACTTTCTGGTGGCGACGCTGTACCGAACACTCCCGTTCAAACAGGTACACAGCATTTCCATGACGGTCTGCAAAGACCTGAATTTCAATATGACGCGGTTTCGTGACAAATTTCTCAATAAACACAGCATCGTTTCCAAAAGAAGAACGTGCTTCATTCTGTGCCAATCGCATTTGCTCACGGAATTCTTCTTTTTTCTCAACCAGACGCATTCCCTTTCCTCCACCTCCGGCAGAAGCTTTGATCAGGATCGGGTAACCGACTTCATCCGCCACTTTAATAGCATCGTCTACATCTGTAATTGCTTCATCGACCCCCGGAACCAATGGCACACCGAAGTCTTTAACAGCCTGTTTTGCACTCAACTTATCCCCCATTACCTCCATCGATTCAGGAGACGGGCCGATCAATGTAATTCCTGCTGCCTTTACTTTACGGGCAAATGCAGCATTTTCTGAAAGGAAACCGTATCCGGGATGAATTCCATCAACTCCCAGTTCTTTACAATAGTCCAGAATCACGTCCATTTTCAGATAGCTTTCCGCTGCAGGGCTTCCTCCTAAATAAACTGCTTCATCTGCTTCCAATACATGTGGTGCATTTCTGTCTGCGTCAGAGTAAACCGCTACACTTTTGATATCCATCGCTTTAAGCGTACGAATAACCCTTCTGGCGATTTCTCCTCTATTTGCAATAAGTACTTTTTTCATGGAAGTCATTAATTTGATATGATTGCGAAGATAACACTTTCAAAGAAACTGAATCGATATTTTTATGACATTTGGGGAAGGTTCAAACAAAATAAGGTACCTTTGCTGCTTCCTTATTTAATTTATTCATAGAATGGTCACTAACAATAAGTCACACATAGACAGAGTCGTTCAGCCAATCCAGAAGTTTATCCAACAGGAAAAATCAGGTGGACTCGTACTTGGAATCAGTGTAATTATTGCTTTGTTTCTTGCAAATTCTCCCTGGTCAGAAACTTATCATCACTTTTTTGAACACAAATTCGGTCTTCAGTTTGATGGAGAAACCTACCTGGAATACAGTATCCATCACTGGATCAACGATGGATTGATGGCAATTTTCTTTTTTGTCGTCGGGTTGGAACTGAAACGGGAAATCATTGGCGGAGAACTGTCCAATCCCCGAAAAGCAATGCTTCCGATCATTGCTGCAATCGGAGGAATGATCGTGCCTGCAATGATTTATTTTTTGCTTAATCCCACTGGTGACGTTCAGGGAGGCTGGGGAATTCCGATGGCAACAGACATTGCATTTGCATTGGGAGTTTTGTACTTATTGGGAGACCGGATTCCACTGTCATTAAAAGTATTTCTCACGGCACTTGCCATTGTTGATGACCTGGGAGCAGTACTTGTAATTGCATTCTTTTATACATCTGAAATCTCTACTTCAAGCTTAATGATCGGCCTTGCTTTTTTAGCAATTATGTACATTGGTAACAAAATAGGAGTTCGAAGCATTTTATTCTATGCAGTATTGGGAATCGGTGGCGTATGGACTTCTTTTTTACTTTCGGGAATTCACGCAACCATCGCTGCAGTACTTGCTGCTTTTGTGATTCCGGCAGATGTAAAAATTAAGGAAATTTCATACATAGAAAAAATTAAAAAGTACCTCAGTAAATTTGGAGGAATTGACCCGAAACACAACATTCCCACACTCACAAATGAACAATTGCACGTATTGGACGAGATAAAAAAAGACACCAATAAAGCCATTCCACCGTTACAACGCCTGGAACACGCCATGCACCCGATGGTAACCTTTGTCATTATTCCCATTTTTGCCCTGGCAAATGCAGGTGTTTCAGTATTGGATATTGACATCAATGAATTATTTAGTACACATGTCGCTTTAGGAGTCGGATTGGGATTATTGGTCGGTAAAGTGATTGGTGTAGTCGGGTTTACCTGGTTGAGTTCAAAACTGAACATCGCTCCGTTTCCCGACGGAATGAACCTCCGGAATTTATTCGGACTCGGGCTATTAGCTGCCATCGGATTCACCATGTCCCTGTTTGTCACATCACTTGCGTTTACTGACGCAACCTATATTACACAAGCAAAAATTGGTATTTTCACGGCTTCAATTATCGGTGGCGTTCTCGGATACATTGTACTCAATAAACAATCAAAAAAAGCAGGAAAGTGAAACGGTTGGTTGAGAGTAAACAACTAAACAGGTCACTGTTTATTTTATCGTTCATCGCAATTGCGTTACTGATTATTGAGAACGGAGTTACTCTTCCCGACTGGGCTGAAATTGTTATTCTGATCGTATACAGCATCTTGCTGTCAGGTGGAATCAGTATGACGATTTTACGATTGATGTATAAAAAAACGTCTAACATTCGTTTGATTGTATTTGATGTCATCAGCGTCAGCTTTATCCTGTTTTGTATTTTCAAACAAATTACGTTACAACACTCTTATCATATCATTACAGATTGGATTCGAATAGCTGTGATTGTCAAGTGGGTCCGGGAAATGATTACGCGGCGGCTGTACTATAAACGCTCACTAATCAATCCTGCACAATTGTTCATCATCAGTTTCCTGGTAATGATTCTCTGCGGAACGTTCCTGCTGATGCTGCCCGAATCAACCTACCACGGCATTTCGTTTATCGATGCCTTCTTCATGTCTACCAGTTCCGTATGTGTTACAGGACTCGGGGTTGTTGATGTGAGTACGTATTTCACGCATTTCGGGCAAACCGTCATCATGCTGTTGATCCAGGCCGGAGGATTAGGAATTCTGACCTTTGCCAGTTATTTTGCCTACTTCTTTAAGGGTGGGGCAACGTATGAAAATCAATTGGCATTAAGCGACATTTCCAGTTCCGGGAAAATAGGCGAAGTCTTTACCACCTTGCGACGAATACTGATCATTACGTTTTTAATTGAATTTATCGGTGCATGCTTTATCTATATCAACCTGGATAAGTCCTTCATACCTGGTTTCGGTGACCGGATTTACTTTGCTGTTTTCCATGCCATTTCATCGTTTTGCAACGCCGGTTTTTCAACCATGCCCAAGGGAATGATGGAACATGAATTGATCTTCAACTACCCGCTACAACTCACCATGGTACTCATCTTCGTTTTTGGCGGACTGGGTTTTCCGATCATGATCAATATCTTGCGATACATCAAATACTTCATTAAGCGCTATGTGCTGTGGTTTGTTTCCGGGGAAAACAATTACCGTGCATGGGTCATGACGCTCAGCAGTAAGATCAACCTGATTACAACACTTGTACTAATTGTTGTGGGAACAGCTGCCTTTTTCATCATGGAATATTCCAATTCACTGGCTGCACACAATGGCTCCGGAAAAATTATCACCGCATTATTCTCTGCTACTACTCCCCGATCTGCAGGATTAAATACCATCGATTTTAGTAGTCTGCATATTTCGACCATTATCCTGATCATCCTGCTGATGTGGATTGGTGCTTCTCCCGCTTCAACCGGAGGAGGAATCAAAACCAGTACCTTTGCCATTGCAACGCTTAACTTCATCAGTCTGGCAAAAGGGAAAAGTAAAATAGAGTTGTTCCGGCGGGAAGTTGCCGATATTTCTGTCAGGAGGGCATTTGCCACTATGACACTCTCCTTCGTAGCGATCGGAACCGGAATTTGCTTTCTTGCTCATTTTGAAAAAGACGCCTCCTTACTTGAAATCGCATTTGAGTGTGTATCAGCCTACTGTACAGTTGGTTTAACATTGGGAATTACGCCCGAACTCAGCGATCCCGGCAAAATTGTTCTGATCGCATTAATGTTTACCGGAAGGGTTACGATGTTGTCTATTTTGATTGCTTTCTTTAAGAAAGTCCGACCAATGAGTTACCAGTATCCAACGGATGAAATCATGATTAACTAAAAAAATGACGCTATGAAATTCATAATTGTAGGTTTAGGAAATTTTGGGGCTTCACTTGCCGAAAAGCTGACGCAACAAGGGAATGAGGTAATCGGTATCGATTCCAGTATGGCAAAGGTTACTGCATTAAAGGAAAAGATCAGTCACACGATCTGCCTGGACGCAACGGATGAACAAACTGTTTCGGATCTTCCATTGAGAAATACAGACATCGTAATGATTTGTATCGGGGAAAACCAGGGGACAAATGTATTGGCAACAGCCCTCTTTAAAAACCTGGAGGTAAAACGCCTGATCAGTCGCTCGATCAACCCGCTACACGAAAAAATTCTCCGCGCAATCGGTGTCGATGAAATTGTACGTCCGGAGGAAGAAACCGCAGAAAGATGGTCGAAGAAACTATGCCTGAGAGGTGTTGTAGATTCATTTGAACTGAATAAAAACTACAGTGTTGTTGAAGTGAAAACACCTGCTTTCCTGATCGGAAAAACCATCAAGGAGATCGGGTTCAGAAAAAATTACAAAATTGTGATTCTTACCATCATCAAACAATCGGAAGTAACCAGTTTATTGGGTAAAACCACGACCGTTTCGAATGTTCAGGGAATCCCACAGTTGGAAACAGTAATTCAGGCAGATGATATCCTGGTACTTTACGGTTCCAACAAAGATTTAGCTAAAATAGCCAAGATTACACGGGAATAACGTTCACATTACAACACAAAGATGGCCACAATAATGAACACAACAATAATCAGTATGTATTGCCAGAAATCCAGAAAATAAGGTGCATACTTTTTTAGATCATCTTTCCATCCCATAGTACAAAGTTAAAAAATCTTTTTCTAACAACTTTTTAGCGTTTAATTCAGAATATCATTTTTCGTTGAGGGCGAATTTTGCTATATTTGTGCTGCGATAAAACTAAGTTATGACCAAAGAAATAGTATCAGACAAAGCAAAGACACTCGATTTCGACACATTTAAGTCAGAAGTATTGGCAGATTATAAACTGGCATGTATTTCCAGAGAAACTTCCCTGCTTGGGAGAAAGGAAGTATTGACAGGAAAGGCTAAATTCGGAATTTTCGGAGACGGAAAGGAATTGGCGCAAATTGCTTTGGCAAAACAATTTCAAAACGGAGACTTCCGTTCGGGATATTACCGCGACCAAACGCTGATGATGGCAATTGATCAGTTGAATGTACAGCAATACTTCGCAGGATTGTATGCACATACGGATGAAGAAATTGAACCAATGTCAGCAGGACGTCAGATGGGAGGACATTTCGGAACGCGCAACCTGGACAAAAACGGAGAATGGAAAAACCTGATGGAACAAAAAAACAGTTCTGCAGACATTTCTCCTACTGCCGGGCAAATGCCACGTTTACTGGGATTGGCACAAGCCTCCAAGATTTATCGCAACCACCCGACATTGAAAGAGTTGGAAGCCTTCAAGAAGTTTACAAACGGCGGAAATGAAGTTGCTTTCGGAACGATCGGTGACGCTTCTACTTCAGAAGGTCCGTTCTGGGAAACAATCAATGCAGCAGGTGTATTACAGGTACCAATGGTGATGTCTGTCTGGGACGACGGGTACGGGATTTCTGTTTCCAGAGACAATCAGACAACAAAAGACAGTATCTCTGAAGCGTTAGCAGGAATGCAACGAACAGAAGATAAGCCGGGATACGAAATTTTCCTTACTAAAGGATGGGACTACGCGCATTTGTGTGAAACCTATGAAAAAGCAGTAGCATTAGCACGTGAAGAGCATATTCCTGTTCTGGTGCACGTAAAAGAAGTCAATCAACCACAGGGACACTCTACTTCCGGCTCACATGAGCGCTACAAATCGGCGGAGCGTCTGCAATGGGAATCTGATTTTGACTGCATCAATAAATTTAAAGAGTGGATTCTGAATTTCAATGCTGATGGATTAACCATTGCAACGGAAGAAGAATTGAAAGCAATTGCTGATGAAGCAAAAAAATCTGTTCGGGACAGTAAGAACAATGCATGGAAAGAATTTACAGATGTTCTCAAAAAAGACCTGTCTGAAGCAATTCAACTGATTAAAAACGTTGCGGAACACAGCTCTAACAAAGCATTTATTCAAAAAGAAATTGATGCACTTGAAAAGGCAATGGATCCGATCCGAAAAGATATTCTTTCCGCTGCAAAAAAAGTGTTACGCCTGATCCGAAATGAACAAAACCCGGCAAAAGCGACACTATCTGCATGGATTCAACAACAGACAGCTGCTAACTATGATCGGTACAGTTCTCACTTATATTCTCAGTCTGAAAAAGCAGCTCTTAAAATAGAAGCTGTTGAACCAACCTATGATGCAACTGCTCCGCAAGAAGACGGACGTATCATTTTGCGGGACAACTACGATAAAATTCTGGAAACACGCCCGGAAGTATTGATATTTGGGGAAGATGCCGGAAAAATCGGCGGTGTGAACCAAACATTGGAGGGAATGCAGGAAAAATACGGTGAATTGCGTGTAGCTGACACCGGAATCCGTGAAATCACCATTATCGGGCAGGGAATCGGAATGGCGATGAGAGGATTACGTCCGATTGCAGAAATTCAGTACCTGGATTATTTACTGTATGCCATTCAGGTAATCTCAGATGATCTTGCAACGGTTCAATACCGAACAAAAGGAGGACAAAAAGCTCCGTTGATTATCAGTACAAGAGGACATCGCCTGGAAGGGATCTGGCATTCCGGATCACCAATGGGAATGATTATAAATGCGGCAAGAGGTGTGCATGTTTGTGTACCTAGAAACATGACAAAAGCAGCTGGTTTTTACAACTTACTATTAGAAGCAGATGAGCCGGCAATCGTTGTAGAACCATTGAACGGATACCGTACAAAAGAAGCTCGTCCAAACAATATCGGGGAATTTAAAATTCCGTTGGGAGTTCCTGAAATTGTGAAAGAAGGAACTGATTTGACAATTGTTTCTTATGGTTCAACATTCAACTTGTGCGAAGTAGCTGCGAAACAACTGGCTGAATTAGGCATCAATGTGGAATTGATCGATGTTCAAACATTATTACCGTTTGACATTCACCATGTGATTGCAGAATCGTTGGAAAAAACAAACCGTTTACTGATCGTAGATGAAGACGTAAGCAGCGGAGCTACAGGATTCATGCTGGACAAAATTTTGGTAGAACAAAAAGGATACTACCACCTGGATTCGGCACCTGTAACGTTGAGCGCAAAAGATCACCGCCCTGCGTATAGCACAGACGGAGATTATTTTTCAAAGCCAAGCATCGACGATATCGTCGAAACAGCTTATTCCATTCTGCACGAAGCGGATCCGAAAGCATACCCGGTATTGTATTAAAAATCACC
>DHNG01000006.1:160936-176734 GCA_002409405.1 Flavobacteriales bacterium UBA5422
CAAAAAATAACAACCCGATCATGAACTGGTCGGGTTTTGTTTTTTTATAATTTTAGCAAATCGGCATATGCATCAACAAAGAACAATAATTCGTTAACATACTGTATTCAACGTCCGATTAATTTTGTTGATGTTAACAGACCAGAACGCATGATACATAAAACTCACTTATTACAACAGATTTTAGAAACGCGCACAGACACTAAAAAAGTGTTCGGAACATCCTTCAGCATCCGGTACAAGGATCAAATCTGGGCCGGGGCAAGTTGTAATCTGGTTCCTGAAAGCAGTTATTTTATTGCCAGTACTACCAAGCTGTATACAACTGCTGTCATTCTGAATTTACAATCAAAAGGACGACTGAAACTAGGTGATCTGATTCTGAATTACCTGGACGAACGTATCGCTACCGGATTGAACAACTATAAAGGAATTGATCACTCCAATAAAATCACCATCCGGGATTTATTGGCACATACATCCGGGATTCCGGATTATTTTCAGGGAAAAAGTGCGAACGGCATCAGTCTTGAACGTCAATTGACTACAGGTACAGATCAGGCATGGTCGTTCGAAGAGTCTATTGTCAGAAGCAAAACAATACGCTCTCCTTTTCCGGTTGGAAAACCCGGAAAAGCCCATTATTCTGATACCAATTTTCAATTATTGGGGGAAATTATCCGAAAAATAAGCGGAAAAACACTTGAAGAAAATTACAAGGAGGTCATCTTTGAACCGCTGCAATTAACAAAAACCTATGTGTATCAAGATCCGACAGACAAGATTCCGGCTACTTTGTTTTATAAAAATGTACCATTAGACATCCCGCTTGCCATGTCTTCTTTTGGTCCTGACGGAGGAATTGTATCTACCTCAGATGAATTACTTCAGTTCTTATGCCATTTTTTCAATGGTACCTTCTTTGAACAAACAACGCTGGAAGAACTAAAGGTTTGGAACAGGATTTTTTTTCCGATGAAATCAGGTGTAGGAATTCATCAATTTAAACTCCCCCGAATTTTTGACCCTGTGGGGATTATTCCCGAATTAATCGGACATTCAGGACTCTCCGGGGCGTTGGCGTATTGCAGTCCTCAGCATGATTTATACATTGCAGGAACCGTTAACCAAGTCGCTTATCCGGAAACTTCCTTCAAACTGATGACCAAATTAATTCGAACTGTGTTGAAAAAGTAAGTACATTTGAGACGATGAAAGCATTACTTTTAGTCGGCATTGGTGGAGGAATTGGCAGTATTATGCGTTATCTCACCACAGTACTGATCTCCCGGTATTCTTACTCTTTATTTCCGTGGGCAACCTACAGTGCCAATCTGCTTGGCTGTTTGTTAATTGGTTTATTTGTAGGGATTCTGGAGCGCCAACAGGTACTTAATTCCGATTTAAAATTACTTTTGGTTACCGGTTTCTGTGGCGGGTATACCACCTTTTCTGCATTTGCAAATGAAAATATGTCACTGATTCAAAACGGTCATACATTCACTGCTCTTTTCTACATTGCGCTCAGTGTTTTATCAGGAATTCTTGCTGTTTACGGAGGGTTGCTGATCGCAAAATCAGTGTAAAACATTGATTCGTTTCATTTGATAAACCGCATTCAAACCACCCTTTCAACTTGAATTTCATCACCTGATTTTTATACATTCTTTTTCATTGTTATTTCTATGTACTTGAGCACTTTTTAATTTAAGACAAAATTATCTTAAATTAAAATTATTTGTATATTTGTTGAAACAGAAAGGAATTCCTTCAGTAAAATAATAAACACGATGAATACCACTGATTATAGCAAAGCACAAGGACATTGGGTACTTGCTCAAATGGGGAAAAAAGTACTGCGCCCGGGAGGAAAAGAATTAACACATCAATTAGTCAGGTCATTGGAGATCACCACGAAAGATCACATTGCAGAATTTGCTCCGGGATTGGGATTCACTGCTTCCATCGCATTAAAAAGTACTCCTTTTTCCTATGTTGGAATTGATTCTAACGAAGCGGCAATTCGCTATTTAAAACAAAAAATAACCGGTGAAAATGTAGAATTCCTGGAAGGAAATGCTGCCGCTACCTCACTTATTTCAGCAAGTAAAGACAAAGTGTATGGCGAAGCAATGCTGACCATGCATGCTGATCACCGCAAGTCAGAAATAATAAAAGAAGCCCACCGGATTTTGAAAAAAGGAGGATTATATGCAATTCACGAACTCGGATTAACTCCCGATCATTTAGGAGAAGACATCAAGGCAATCATTCAGAAAGACCTGGCACTTGCGATCAAAGTGAATGCCCGCCCATTGACAGAAGCAGAATGGACCACACTACTGGAAAACGAAGGGTTTAAAATCAGGAAAATTGAACGTAATGCGATGCACTTACTTGAGCCATCCAGAGTCATTGATGATGAAGGTATATTGAATGCATTGAAAATCGGATGGAACGTATTGACGAATACAGAAGCCCGAAAACGAATTATAAACATGAGAAAGACATTCAAAAAGCATCAGCAACACATGAATGCCATTGTTATTATTGCTGAGAAAATTTAAAACCGGAAGATATGAACATCACAGAAAACAGCATCATCGGAGAATTGGTCGCATCTGACTACAGAACGGCATCCGTTTTTAAGCAACATCGTATTGATTTTTGCTGCAACGGCAATCGCACCATACAGGAAGCGTGTGACAAAAAGAAAACGGGTACCGATCGTTTGATAGAAGAACTCAAACAGGTAGTGTCCTCTTCAAACAGTGCAGCCATCGATTATGCATCCTGGCCGGTCGATTTACTTGCCGATTACATTGAGAAAAAACACCACCGGTATGTAGAGTTAAAAATCCAGGAAATAAAACCTTTATTAAAGAAGATTGTGTCAGTACATGGAGCACAGCATCCGGAGCTTGCTGAAGTAGAAGCATTATTTACTGCTTCCGCAGGAGAATTATCCATGCACATGAAAAAAGAAGAATTGATTTTGTTTCCGTTTATCCGCAAAATGACCGCAAATCAACTCGCCGGTGAAGCGACTCCTCTACCCCACTTCGGAACCGTACAAAATCCAATCAATAGTATGCACCACGAACACGATACTGAAGGAGAACGATTTCGTACAATCGCGGAACTGACCAATCACTATACTCCTCCTTCAGATGCATGCGCGACTTATCAAGTAACGTTTTCTCTGCTCAAAGAATTCGAAGAAGACCTGCACCTGCACATTCATCTTGAAAACAACATTTTATTTCCGAAAGCCATCCAACTGGAGCAACAAGTATGAACGGATCGATCCAAATCAAACGTGTATACGAACAGCCGGAAGAAAGCGATGGTTATCGAATTTTAGTAGACCGCCTATGGCCCAGAGGAATAAAAAAGGAACGGGCACAATTGAATGAGTGGGACAAAGAATTGGCTCCTTCACATGAACTGCGCACCTGGTTTGATCATCAACCCGATCGGTTCAAACAATTTTCCAATGAATACAGGAATGAACTCCTGCAAAAAAGAACTGAATTAATCCGCATCAGGCGAATTGCCGACAATCAACAGGTTACATTGATCTACGCAGCAAAAGATCCGGAAATCAATCATGCGGTGGTACTTTGTAATGTATTGAAGGATGACGTTATGATTGAATGATTTTATGACTGGTTGACGGGATGATTTTATGATAGGGTGACTCTATGATTTCAAATCGGGAATCGAGTATGCTTTCGTGTTTACTTGATGTGAAAAGCGACTGACTTGATCCGTTTGGTCAGCACCCCGTCGATTGTTTCTTCGAGAATCATATCCCGGACCGCCGGGTCGTCCAATACTTCGTTCAACGGTTTAATTACACCTACCGGAATGTGTTCTTTCTCCATTGCATAAAGTAACACTTCACTATCAATTAATTCAATCTTTTCCTGTAAGATTCGTTGCAACTTCAATCGGTTAACGACCCGCACCTGATTGTATGCAAACAACTCGTCATCCACCAGATTCAGACAGTTTAAAAATTGACACAGCTTAAAAAAATGGTTGTTACTTCCAATCGCAAAAGTGATGAGTTTGTCATCCTGTGTAATAAACAGTTCTCCATAAGGAGCAATGTTGGGATGCAGACTTCCTACCCGCTTTGCTACAAATCCCTGATTGAGGTAATTCGTCGCCTGGTTAACCAGACTACTTACTGCAGCTTCATACAAGGAGACATCTACCGTTTTCCCCTCCCCGCTTGCTAAACGTTGTAACAGTGCTACTAAAATTCCTTCTTTCAATTGGTGAGCAGCAAGTACATCGATTAGCGCAACCGGCATTTTCACAGGGCCGCTATCAGTCGTCCCGTTCATACTCATAAAACCGGATTCGGCCTGCAGGATTAAATCATACGCTACTCTGTCTGAATCCGGACCAAAACCAGAAATACGACCGTGGATTAATTTCGGATTTATAGCCTTCAGTACTTCATCTGTCAGGTGAAACTTCTCCGCGTCCCCTAATTTGAAATTTGTCAACAAAATATCTGCCTGTTCAACTAATCCTAGAAATTCCGAGCGGTCTGCTTCCTTTGTGTAATCTAATTTCCGGTATTCTTTTTTATAATTTACAGACGCAAAATAGGCGGAGACGGAACTTTCTTTTGATTCCGTCGGCAACCTCCACGTCCGGGTAACATCCCCATGAAGGGGATGCTCTACCTTAATTACTTTCGCTCCTAATTCGGCAAAAAACATTCCTACGGACGGACCAGCCAATACAGTCGATGCGTCAATAATTACTAAATCTTTAATGTCCACTTTACTAATTTATTCTTGTTTTATGCCAATCAGGAATCAATCATCAATTTGTCAACTCCCAATTGATGTATTCGTTGACTGTTGCTTCCTGCTCAGGAGTCAGCTTTGCCTTTTTAGCCATGTTCGGCAGGATCTTATCCCAGTCTTCCCGTGAAAAATCCTCTACCGTTTTCAATTTATGGCAGCGATTGCAACTCTGCGCGTACAAATTATATCCTTCTTCTACTTTCGCATTCGGGAAGTTCATTGCTTTTTCTTCCGTGCTGACAGTTGTTGTTTTAGGACCACATGACACTACGGCCAATGCCCCCATAAAAATAAGTGCTTTGAATTTCATACTATAATACCAATTTGGAATAAAAGTAAAGAAAAAATCTATTCCCGGGTAACTTTTTTCAGAAATCTCACTGCTTACTTTTTTGTTTATATTTTAACAGTCCCTTCTAAAAAAGCAAAAAAAAACTTATTTTTGTTACTATAAACCGGACATCAGTATATGTGGATTGAATTGACCTTATTACTTAAGTACATGATTAAGCGCAATCCGGAATGATGCGTTCATTTTAACTGCGTTTTAATTAGTTATTCATTTCAAAACTTAAGGTTATGCCATTTTATCATAAATTAGGATCCATTCCTTCGAAGCGACACACTCAATTCAGGCAAGCAGACGGTTCGCTCTACCAAGAACAGCTGTTTGGTACGATCGGGTTTGACGGCATGTCGAGTTTATTATACCACATTCATCCTCCAACGGTAGTGAATGAAATCCTCGGAGAAAAGAACATTGCGCCGGAAATCGCCATTGAAAAGAACATGGTGATGCGCAGTCTTCAGGGATTCAATGTGCCACCGACCGATGATTACCTCGAAAGTCGTGTCCCTGTACTGGTCAACAATGATGTGTACATCGAGTTGGCTTCTCCGAAAAAATCGATGACGGATTACTTTTACAAGAATGCAGATGCAGATGAAGTTATCTTTATTCACCGTGGATCAGGAGTACTCAAAACGCAATTGGGAAACATTGACTTTTCTTACGGAGATTACCTGGTAGTACCCCGCGGGATGATCTACCAATTGCATTTCGAATCCGAAGACAACCGATTGTTTATCGTTCAATCCTTCCATCCTGTATACACGCCGAAGCGGTACAGAAACTGGTTTGGACAATTATTGGAACATTCACCTTTCTGTGAGCGGGATATTCGTCCTCCTCATGCATTGGAACCGATCGACGAAAAAGGTGATTTCCTGATTCGCATCAAAAAAGAAGATGTGCTGTATAGCTACGTTTATGCGTATCATCCGTTTGATGTAGTGGGATGGGATGGTTACAATTACCCGTATGCCTTTTCGATTCATGAATTTGAACCGATCACAGGACGGGTACATCAACCGCCTCCGGTACACCAGACATTTGAAACGAGTGCATTTGTCATCTGTTCATTTGTTCCGCGACTGTATGATTACCATCCATTGTCCATTCCGGCACCGTACAATCACAGTAACATTGATTCCGATGAAGTATTGTACTATGTCGATGGTGATTTCATGAGCCGTAATCACGTGGAAAAAGGACAAATTACCTTGCATCCTGCAGGGATTCCGCATGGACCACACCCGGGTGCATACGAACGTAGTATAGGGAAGAAAGAGACACAGGAACTCGCAGTTATGGTAGATACATTCAAACCGCTCAAATTGACAAAACAAGCATTGGGATTGGAATTGAAGGAATACAAAACATCCTGGAAATTATAGAAAGAAGTAAAACAAACAAAAATATTAGAAAACATGTCAGATAACTTAAAAAGTGTAGAATACGGATTGGAGAAAATCTTTGAAGGAGCACAAGATTTCCTTCCGTTACTGGGAACAGATTATGTAGAATTTTATGTAGGGAATGCCAAACAGGCTGCTCACTTCTACAAAACAGCATTCGGATTTCAATCACATGCATATGCAGGATTGGAAACAGGTGTGAAAGACCGTGCTTCTTATGTTTTGAAGCAAGACAAAATCCGTTTGGTACTGACAACCGCATTGAACAGCCAATCACCAATCGGAGAGCATGTTAAAAAACACGGAGACGGCGTGAAAATTGTTGCTTTGTGGGTGGAAGATGCACGAAAAGCATTCGAAGAAACAACGAAACGAGGAGCAAAAGTATACATGGAACCAACTGTAGAAAAAGATGAGCACGGTGAAGTTGTTCGTGCCGGAATCTATACGTATGGTGAAACGGTTCACATGTTCGTTGAGCGCAAAAATTACACCGGAGAGTTTTTACCGGGATATGTAAAATGGGAATCTGATTACAATCCTGTTCCGGTTGGATTGAAGTTTATCGACCACATGGTTGGGAACGTTGGTTGGAACCAAATGAATGTTTGGGTAAAATGGTACGAAGACGTGATGGGATTTGTCAACTTCCTTTCATTTGATGACAAACAGATTACAACCGAATACTCAGCATTGATGTCGAAGGTAATGTCGAACGGGAACGGACGTATCAAATTTCCGATCAACGAGCCCGCTGAAGGGAAAAAGCGTTCACAGATTGAAGAATACCTGGATTTCTATGAAGATGCGGGTGTACAACACATTGCGGTAGCAACAGATGACATCATCAAAACCGTTTCAGACATGCGTTCACGTGGTGTTGAATTCTTGAGCACACCTCCACAGGCATATTACGATGCGATTCCTGACCGGTTGAAAGCACACATGTCTCGATTCAAAGAAGACATCAAGGAATTGCAAAAGCTGGGAATCATGATTGATGCAGATGAAGAAGGATATTTGTTGCAGATCTTTACAAAACCGGTAGAAGACCGTCCGACATTATTCTTTGAAATTATCCAGCGTATGGGTGCACGTGGTTTCGGAGCAGGAAACTTCAAAGCATTGTTTGAATCCATCGAACGAGAGCAAGAATTAAGAGGTACATTGTAACCTTCTGATTTTATCAATAAAAAAAGCCCCCGTCAATTGACAGGGGCTTTTTTATTTTATCCTTTTCGATTATTTTTTAACCGCTTCTTTTGCTACTGCGAGCAACTGTTCCGGAGTCACATACCCCAAGCTTTCTTTAATCAATTCCCCTTTTCCGTTTACAAAAATCAATGTAGGGTACGCACGTACCTTAAACAAGCGCGCCAATTCAGGTCCTTCCGCATCTTTTTCCATTTCGATCTTCAGGTTGATAAAATTGCTGTTGAAAAAATCACCTACTTCCTGGTTGGTAAATGTGTTTTTCGCCAGGTATTTACATGGTCCGCACCAAACCGTATAACAGTCAACAAAAATAGGTTTACCAGTAGATGCTGACAATTTCAACGCATCCGCATAGGTCATTGAACTGAATTTGATTCCGACTTCCTCCTGTTTAACTGATTGCTTTTCTTCTTGTTTTTCTTTCGGAAATGCAAATGCCATTGTAACTGCTGCTCCTAATAAAACCGTTAATCCTATAATCTTTCTCATGTTTCCTGTTTTTACACTGTTTTTATACATCGATAATTATCCAAATTTGTTACTTTTAAACCAAATATCATTCCAATAATACGAATGAATTTACAATTTCTGACAAATAACGTACAAATAAAAGAGCGAGTTGCCTCATTTATCCATGAATGGGAGAACGATTCTTTATTTTTTGAAAGCAAAACATCCGGTTCAACAGGAATTCCGAAAATTATTCGCATTGAAAAAAAGCACGCTGCAGCATCTGCGAAAGCAACCGTTGATTTTCTAAAACTGCAACCTTCGGACAACTCCTTATTATGTCTGAACCCGGAAACAATCGGTGGTAAAATGATGATTGTCCGGAGTTACATCAACGGAATGAATCTGTACGTTGAAGAACCGACCGCTAATCCGTTAAAAAATACCGACATCCCATTTGATTTCATTGCCATTGCTCCAATTCAGCTGGTAGCTATCTTACAAGAGTCTCCAGAAAAACTAAGGCAAATTCGTTGCGTCATTGTCGGTGGTGGAGTCATCCCGGAAGCAACGGAGCAATTACTAAAACAAGAAAAAATCACTGTACTTCAAACATTTGGAATGACGGAAACCATTTCACACATTGCTCTGCGAAAAGTGGGGTATGAGCAGGAAAATTATTATACCACACTCAATGCGATCTCTATTCAGGATTCAAACGGAAATTTGTGCATTCACGCCCCACTTATCGGGATTCCGGAACTCATTACAAATGATACCGTTGAAGTACTCAATGATCATCAATTCAGATGGATCGGCAGAACTGATTTTGTCATTAACAGCGGTGGTGTAAAGATCCAGGTGGAAGAACTGGAAAAACAACTGCAACAGTTCATTTCCCAAAAACTATTTGTACATGCAAAAAAAGATGAAAAGCTAGGAGAGAAAGTTGTTTTAATTGTAGAAGGACCGGAACAAGCTATTCTCACATCAAAAGTGTTTTATTCGTTCCTGGAAAACAGGTACCACATACCGAAAGAAGTTGGTTTTATTCCGAATTTCATTTTAACACCCAGCCACAAAATCAACCGAATTGCTAACTTTGGACAACTTCATGAGCACTGCTTTAAGCAAATATTATAAGTTATTCGGTCTTCCCGAAACCGCTACTCAAGCTGAGATCAAGCGAAAATACAGACAGTTGGCCATGCGGTATCATCCGGATAAGACCGGTGGTGACGACAGGTTATTTATGGAAATCAAAGAAGCGTATGAATACCTGTCCGGGCAAAAAACAGTTAACCAACAACAGACGCATACCTACTCTCCTACCAGAAGTACCAGTCAGGCACGGCAACAATCCAATGAGGAGCGGATTAAACAAGCACAGCAACGAAAAAAAGATACGGCTTACAAAGAACACATTGAAAATGAGCGTTATTTTCAAAAACTTACTTCGGGCCCTCGCTGGCGAGTGTTAAAACTGGTATCAAAAATTGGAGCGATTCTCTTTTTTATGCTGATCGTTGATCTGTTTCTTCCCAAACGATACACCCCGAAACGAATTATTGCGTATGACAAACAAAACATCGGAGGACTCGATTCGGATGCAGGTGTGAAAAAGGTATTTTTTGATTCCGGAGAAACCTATTATGTTGAGAATTTCTATTCCATTTATTCTGCGGATCCGGATGTCATCCTGGTAAAATCAGCTATCTTTCACAATGAAATCGGGTTCATTCCAACCTATGGATCAGACACAACAATCTACCGGATTCAGTACAGCATCGGTGCGCATGCATATATCCTTTCCCCGTTTTTTTTACTTCCTCTTTGCATTGTGTTATTCAAACGGAAAACTTACACATTCACCCTGTTTTATTTCCTGAGTCTATTCATTTCCACTCCATTGATTCTACTGTTTCTCTTCAGCGGTAACAGATGGCTTCACCTGGTTACTTTCGGTTATCTTTAATCAACGAAGTAAATGTGCCTGGTACAAACGAATTTGCTCGTATGAGATGTTTTCTCCTGCCAGTTCCTTTATCTCGGAAAGTTGTAATTCTTTTGTTCCGATAATCCGTTTCAGATACGTATAAGTTTCTTCATCCATCACCTGTAGAATATCCAGCTTTTCATTTTTAATCAGTTGCGACAAATGTCCGTAGATTGTTCCTTTTGATAATTGTCGTTTGGACGCGATCTCTTCAACCGTCAAACCTATTTCAAAGTATTCAAGGGTTTGCTCAATTGTTGGTTTCTTTTTTTCTTTCGGCCCGGATTTCTTTTTCTTCGTTTCTTTTTGAAAGAACAAGCTCTCTTCTTCTTCATCCTGATTGGTTGCCATGAACAATTCTGCATTGCTGACCAACGTGTGTTTCACCTTCGCGATACGAGCAATTTTATAGTTCAGAATGTCCTCTCCAAAGCATGTTTTCTTGTCAATCGCTTTCCCCAGCACAATGTGTTCAACGATAACCGCTGTCTTTTTAATCGTTAAAATTGTTTCGAGTAACAACTCTTCCAATTCTTGTAATTCTTCGACCAAGACCTTTGACTTTTTTACCCGATTGAGTTCCATCATTTTTTTAATCAACGAGGAATAAACAGTATCTAAAATCGGGAAAAAGTAATTGACAGAGGCGTGTACCCGTTCCAAAATCTTTTCTGTGTTGTATGCAGGAGAATGAAACAATGCCTCTAATTGTCCTCTGAATTTTCGCGCCGGCTCCAACGTACTCTGAATGGAATAATTTTGTGCTGTAATCCAGGTATAATTTTCTCCTTTCAACGACTTTTTAGGTTGCAGCGCGTAACTATTTTCATGTGTCGCCCATTTAGATGCCATTTCCAACCAATCATACGTTTTTGTCAATCTTCTGAATAATTCCTGTTTAACCGCATATGGCAACAATTCAGCCAGTCGGTCTTCATTTTCAGACTGCTCACTGTAACGAACAATCGACGCATCGGTATTAATTCCGTTGATTTTCATTGGTTTTAACATCACGAGTCCGTCAAGCGAACGCAGTCGTGACAATGCCACGTATGCCTGCCCCGGAGCAAAAACATCAGACACATCCAATACCGCTTTATCGAATGTCAATCCCTGGCTCTTGTGAACAGTAATCGCCCAGGCCAATTTCAATGGAAAATGCACAAACGTCCCAATAACTTCTTCCTCGATTTCTCCTGTCGTTTCATTATTGGTGTACCGGATATTTTCCCATTCGTAGCGCTGCACTTCAATTCTTTTTTTGTCCTCAATGCATTCAACGACCACATCAAACTGGTTGATTTCGGTAACAATGGCCATTTTACCATTGTAGTATAGTTTTTCAAAAGAAAGGTCATTTTTCAAAAACATTACCTGTGCACCTTTTTTCAATTGAAGTTCTGGTTCTACGGGGTAAATATGTGGTGGAAAATCTCCTGTAATTTCCGTATTATATGTGAATGCTTTCCCCTGGAGTTGTTCCAACGCTTTTTGGTTGATCACATCTGCCTTGTGGTTATGTGTTGTAAGTGTAATGTATCCTTTTTGTTCAGAAGCCTCAAAGGTTGTATTTACCTTTTCGTTGATGATCATCAGTCCTTCCGTATTCAACTGATTGGTTCGCAACTGGTTTAAAACTTCAATAAACACCTGATCTTGCTGGCGGTATATTTTTTTCAATTCCACGTATACCGGAGGTTGTTCCTGCAACACAAGGGCATTAAAAAAATGAATTCCCGCATAATACTTATTCAACTGCGCCCATTCTTCGGGTTTGATGACCGGAGGAAGCTGGTGCAAATCCCCGATAAACAATACCTGAACCCCACCAAACGGCTCATTGATTCGCCGGATATTTCGCAGCACCCAATCCATCGCATCCAGCACATCTGCCCGAAGCATACTCACTTCGTCGATGATCAGTAATTCCAATGCGCGCATCAGTTGCTGCCTTTTTTTATTGTGCCGGAAATGACGCAGTAATGTTGTCTTGCTTTCCAGTTTCACCTGGTTGGAAATGTACATTTCATTGATAAAATCCGGGATAAATCCCCCGAAAGGAAGCTGAAAAAATGAATGAATGGTAACTCCCCCTGCATTTAATGCGGCAATTCCTGTCGGAGCAACAATAACAGCCTGTTTGTGCGTGGAATCAATGAGTTTTTTAAGAAATGTTGTTTTTCCTGTACCTGCTTTACCTGTCAGGAAAACGGATTGATTCGTGAGGTTAATAAATTGTTCGGCAAATTCCTGCGGTTCTGTCATCTTCATGGGTGAGCATTCGTTTTCCATTTAAGTTAATGAAAAATACCCTTTCGGGGCAAGCTCTTTTTTATTTTTTTTCAAAAACCAGTTACTTCTGGTCAAATTCGTACGCTCCTCTCGGGTCAGTAATTTTATAGCTTGTAAAATCCTGCTTTGCACGCAGACTGGTTCCGAAAGCTTTCCCCTTGGGAGAAATCAATCGTACATTCTCATCTGTATAAATTGTACTATCTGACTGATTCCAGTAAAGAATACTTGTATACATCGTCCGTTTATCTGCATGATTGACCAGTTTCACCGAATCTTTCACAAACATCTTTCCTGTTTCGTGATCCACTTCTCCGTATTTCGCGGTGAGTGTCGTCGTTATTTTCCCCTGGTCATCATAAAAATCGACTTTCAGGCTATCTTTCAACTTCGTTGTGTGCGGTTTGGTATACGTTTCAGCATGTACAGCGAAAATATTGAGTTTGGCATATCCTGAATCTGCATAATAGATATTCAAATTCACCGATACTTCATTGGGAGCCTTCGAATCGTAGGTAATTTTCTTGATCTTGTCCAGATCGTTGGTACAGGAAAACAAAACAAGCAATGTCAGTAATCCTCCCCACAATCGTATTGATCCGGACTGCATGCTGATTAATCCAGTTTTCGTTTCACAAACCATCGGTCGTTGATGCTCGGTGCGATCAGAATTCCGATATTTACCGAAACAAATGTTTCGTTTGTCGCTCCGGGTTGATTGTTCCCCCTCTTCCCTACTCCAACACCTAATTGAACGGAAGAATCCAGACGCTTGTCAACTAAAACAGGGATTCCGAAACCAGCTGTTGCCGCCCATTCGTTCAATTGCACACCATTGTAGATGTATGGCAACACATTGCTGTAAAAACCGACTCTGTAATTAATCCGTTCAAAAAACTTCGGCATTAAATTTCCGAAATACTGTGTTTCCGGGATGTATTGAATTCCAACCTGGAATCCTGAAGAATTTTTAAGGTTGTATGAAAAAGATGTATCGCTGTAGTTTTCACGGTACTTTGACCAATCTGTTGCTGAATAGCTTGCTGCCACCATCAACTGAGAATTGCGCTCGCTTCCGTCTTTCTTGGTCATCTTCAATGTTTTTGAATATGAAAACCCGGCAGTATAACTGGATGCGAAAAGAATCTTCCCTTTCAACTCTCCCGATTCCGTCAGCAATTGGTAAGTATTCGGATTGCTCACGTCACTTGCGGAATAAGATAATTGGCGGTTATACGAAGAGCGAATTTGTTGCTGTGGTTCGTACGTTCCCCCAACCGAAATTGTGTGCCCGTTCTTGATACGGTATTGAATTAACGTTCCTAAATCATAGTGAAATGAACGCAAGTGCTGATTTCTTGTTTCCACTCCTCCAGCTTTCGTCGTTGCCGTTTCGATGGAACTGCGTCGTTCATCCTGTACCGTTCCGAACAAACCTCCTACGTTCCCTCCTACTGACCATTTAAAGGATTCAAAGTTCAGAATATTGACAGAAAACCCGATAAATGCTTTATTTAGTGTACCGTTCCCCATGTAATCATAGCGAATGGAATCTTCCATTAACAAGTATTTTTCAGTAATTGAGTACGATTTTTTGTACACCGGTTTCAATCCGAAGGCCAACCCGAATCGTTTTGCGAACGAAAGTCCGAAAGCGATTTCGGAAATATTGGAAGAAGAATTAAATTCTTTAACTGAGTCCGCCTGATTGAACGACAACCTGGTGGAGAATCCGACAGAAAAAATCGGGAACTGGTGACGTAAATACGAATAAGTCGCCGGATTGGATGTATTTAACACGGAAGGATAGGCATACGTAACCGACTGATTCCCCATTCCTGAAAAGACCGGATGTAGTGAATTAAGACGCTCGCCAACACCTGAAGACGAATAAGGAAAGTTAGTTTGAGCAGCTACTCCGTATGTTACAGAGACCATCACTATCAATAAAAATCTATTGAACATTGAATACATATATTTGATAAAGCCCTTCCAGGGTTAAATTTTTGTTTGCAAAGATGTTATTTTTTGTTTCCAAATCAAAGTATTTCGCATCTCCGCCGGTCACAAAAATAGTTAATGATTCATATTTTTGTTCATAACGGGCAATCAAACCATTTATTTCAGCCTGCATCCCGTTGATGACTCCGGAGTGCATCGATTCTTTTGTTGACTTTCCGATCAATTCAGCTTTTCCGGTTTCACTGATCAGCGGAAGGTTCGCTGTATAATCATTCAGTGACTGGTAGCGCAAGCGGACTCCCGGGCTGATTGATCCTCCTTCGTACACACCGTCCTGTGTTACCACATCCAGTTTAATACATGTTCCGACGTCCACAACTACTATATTCGTGTTTTTTCCGGCTTGATTCCATGCACCTACCGCGTTACACAACCGATCTTTCCCTACTGTTTCAGGTGTATTATAATGTAACAAAACCGGTAAATTCATTTCCAGATCGAATTGTTTTAACAGTGGAAAACGCTTTTTGAAGTCCTCATTTTGCTCTTTTGAGAGCACAGAAGAGAAAATTCCTTCGCATTTTTCGATTTCTTTTTTCAATGAATCATTTTCCAGCACATCTGTCCAGGAAACACGTTTCACTTCGGTTAACTCATTGTTAATGAAACAACCAATTTTCACATACGAGTTACCGAGATCCACGGCAAGTATCTGTTTTTTTTCCATTTCTGATCACAAAGATAGAAATTTCAATTATTTTTTTTGAAAACGCTTGTTGATATGAATCTAATTACTACTTTTGCCGTCCGTTCTTTGAACACCGGGTGGGATGGGTGAGAGGCTGAAACCACCAGTTTGCTAAACTGACGTACGGGTAACTGTACCGCGGGTTCGAATCCCGCTCCCACCGCAATAATAATTGAGGGGAATAAAAACACCGGGATGAGAACCGAAGGGTTCGTGCCGCAGCGAAGCGGAGACCATTGGAGACAACTGTCGACAATAATCCCGCTCCCACCGCAATAACAGATTGTAGGAGGAATCCGGTAACAATTGATTTTTCTTCAGTATAAATTACTGATTGTTAACACAAAGAAAAAAAGTTGACAGAAAAGTAAAATAAAAGTTGCAAAATAGTTTCATTTAACTTACTTTTGCACTCGCTTTTGAGAAAACGTTCTCATTAAAAGTTGAAATAAAAGAGATTCATTGGAAGACAATTCCAAGGTATCGGGGTGTAGCGTAGCTCGGTTATCGCGCCTGGTTTGGGACCAGGAGGTCGCAGGTTCGAATCC
>DHNG01000006.1:176871-177025 GCA_002409405.1 Flavobacteriales bacterium UBA5422
TCGAATCCTGCCACCCCGACTTAGGGAGATGTTCCGCATCTCCCTTTTTTATTTATCTTTTTTTAGGTTTTGTAGTTGTTCTGATCGTCATCGAAATGAATTGCGCAACTACCTGAAAAACAAATTGAGGTCCCATAGCTCAGCTGGATAGAGC
>DHNG01000006.1:177191-179843 GCA_002409405.1 Flavobacteriales bacterium UBA5422
GGATAGAGCAACTGCCTTCTAAGCAGTAGGTCTCAGGTTCGAATCCTGATGGGATCACTTAAGGAGACACTAGTCAATAGTTGTCTCCTTTTTTTATAGCAATAAAATACTGTTAACCAAATTGTTATTATCTGGAGATCCACTGTTCGATTTTTTTAAAATCAAATTGTTACATTTTTAATTAAAACTACTTGAAAAACCTACTTTTATAGCATCTTCATTGCATTTTTTCACAGTTCGATTTCTCCTTAGGGTTCTGATCTTTAATAGATCTCTTGTGATTCTTTGCTATTAGATACAAGAAGTCGAGTATGATTGCTGCTTCTTCCTCATCAACCTGAATACCGTTTTTAGCTAAAATCGCAATTGACGTTTTTACTGAAACCTTTTTATCACTGAAATTCATTTTTATCACTTTTCCGTTTCGTCAATAATATTTTTCTTAGTGCATTATTCAATCTCAGAGAGAGGTCTATGGTTTGAAGGTCAATTTTAAGAGGAGAAATCAGATCAACCAAATGCTTTTTATCTGTGACATCGAAACTTGAAAAGCTTTCAAAGATTTTGACAAGTGATCCACTTTCCAACTGATTTTGTCTATCAATTTTTTCTAATTTGGTATTGATATCTTTTAACTCCTTTTGCAGACACCTGAAATCCAGATGATATTCATTTTTTAACTCATTGTAGTCATCAGATTTTAATGCATCTACTACAAATAACTTTCTAGCCCTGGAAAGAGTTGATTTCTGTTCAATTAGCCTTCTCGTTATAATATTACGATTTTGCAAATACTCAGCTTTTAGAGTACCTATATTCCAGTTTTCTAAAATCTTTTTGAACAGATCTATTGCACCATTCGAAAGTATTAATTGTTGAAGTTTACGCTGATAACAATCATTTAGCAAAAGTGCATTTATTCGCATCTTACATTTCCCCTGACAATGGTAATATGGGTATCTATTTTTTGATCCTTTAGAAAAACTTGCAGTAAGTTTTCTTTGACAAAGCGGGCATACTAAAAAGCCTCGCAAAAAAAATGTTGTCTTTATATCATCCTTTTTAGAGTTAATTTTCCTCTTTGTAGTAATGATTTTTTGAACTTCATAAAACAGTGCTTCTGAAATCAATGGCTCATGAATTCCTTTTGCCATATATTGTTCTTCTGTTCCTGATTTTATTGGAATAAGTCCACAATAAGCCGGATTTCTGATAATTCTGAAAAAGTGTGACCGCGAACATTTCAACCCCTTATCATCAGCCATTTTTCGGACTGTTTCAATTGTATGGATGTTTTTAGCAAGCTGAAGAAAAGCCCATCGTATGATACTTGCTTCTGGTTGTTTCGGCACGATAATTTTTTTCCCATCTGTTCCAGTCAGGTTAATAAATCCCATGGGAGCTTTGCCTGGATATCTACCCATCTGCTTTGCCCGACGTATACCATTTGATGTATTCAAAGCCCTTCTGCTGTTTTCTGCTTCTGGTACCGATAGGTAAACGGCAAGCATGACCGTACTTTCTGGAACAGAAAAATCTATTTGTTGGTCGATGGCCATTGCTGTCGTTTTGTACTTACGTAGCATACCTATCATCTCATAAGCGTATTCGATGTTTCGGCTAAATCTGTCCCATTTGATAAAAAGTATATTCTTTTCTTCTTTTGGTTTGCTTTTAACAGCTAGAAATAATTTTGTCCATTCGGGCCTGTTAAAATTCTTAGCTGAGAAGTCTTCACGAAAAATTCCCTGGACTTTTATGTTGTGATATTCACAATATTTCAACAGCCTATCTTCCTGTTCAGGTAAGGAGTATCCCTTTCTTTTTTGTTCATCTGTGCTTACACGAACATATAGATAAGCTGTTTTCATATGGCATAAGATTTTTGTTTATATGTAAGTTGGATCAATGAGAACACCCTCCTATTTAATCGTCTTGATTAGGAACCAATTGTAGTAAGTAATAAAGTGGGCTGGGTCTTACGTGCTGGTGACTTATGAAATAATTTCTATAGTAAAATTACAAAATAAATGAATGATCAACCTAATAAATTTTTTGAGTTTACTGTCCGAAAAATTTGACTTCCTCCCAAATTTCGAGTAATTCAAAAGGCTTATTAATAATTGCTTATCAACTTTCCGTGAGTCAATGACGTGAAGTGATAGGAGAAAAAACAAGTGCAGATACTATTATGGACAGAATCGTGCACCAGACACACAAAATCGAACTCAGTGGAGAATTAATGAGAAAGAAATTAGATAAATTTATTCAACAAAATAGCTAGAATAAATCGTTCTTAAACAAATGAAAATGACTGGTCAAGTTAGACCGGAAAAGAAGTGATACACATAACTGGAATCGCTACTTAATGAGAATAGTACTAAACCTAAATAATTTACCAATTAAACAAGATTTAATACCAACGGATAATTGGCTGAAAGAAAACAAATATCAAAAAATTGCATATTTCTTTTTTTGATTTAAAGTTGCCTTATGAAATCAAAAATCAGTACTATTTTCTTTCTTGGAATTCTATTGTTTAGCGTCAATTCATGTGCTCTATCGTTTGTAGGTGCTGGAGCAGTATAAAGTAAAAACTAAAACGAAATAAAATGAAAAAAAGTAACACTACAGTAACAGCAGTCGTTTTGC
>DHNG01000006.1:179953-183481 GCA_002409405.1 Flavobacteriales bacterium UBA5422
GTAACAGCAGTCGTTTTTACCTTGGCTGCATTTTTAATGTTCTCATCATTTAAAGCGACAAAAAACATTAAGCAACTTTCCGAACCTATCCAACCTGGTTTTTATATGAATGATGGTTGTACAAAAGTAGACTCAATAAATTGCTATGGCTATAGCGGTTTTTGTTTTGTCCACAAAATTACTCCAGAAATGCTGGTATATGACAAAATCAGCTATTATGTGTATATTGCTTCAGATGATGTCGGGAAAGAAAAAGAATCTGTTGAAACCATAGATGGAAGTGTTTTTAAGGCAGTTGTTGGGCAAGAATCAATGATAAAAATTCCAATAGGCGGGAACTTGAAATACACAACAAGGAAAGAAATGGTGGACAACGCATATTTAGCAATTGAGATTATTGGTTCCATGATTTCCGGTTATCAAGAAAGTTGGAATGCGAGTAACAATTCAGTTGAAAAAACACCTATCTATAAAAATAAGACAATTCGGTTTGATAAAATTCCATTATCCAACAGAGCGTTTTACAAGAGAAGCTTTTTTTCTAGTTTTTCCTCAAAAGGAATGGATAAATCAAATGCAGCAATACCGATTGAACCGAAGTCTCCAGATTGTTACTCGTGCATTACAGAAAAACCTAAAATTTTTGAATTAAATCCTTCTGATTATTAGTGTTTTAATTGTCAGATTTAATGTTGTGTTTGACTGCAATGAGTGCATAGAAAATCAAGCCTATAACATGTTATTACTCACAATCTGAAAGAATCATTCCGTTTAACATTTTACCTTAAAACTAAAGTTTTATCTTCAATCTAGGATTAATGTTAAATTCGGTCTGTGAGTGATAGCTTACCGTTAATAGCAATTGACTATGATAAACATATTTCGAAAAAATAAAAAAGAAGAATCGTTGCCAAAACGATTTTGGAATTATCGGGATCTTTCTGAAGAAGATAAGATAAAAAATGTTGAGAACCAACTATATCACAATTTAAAGGGAAGCGAATTCAAAAAGTACGCAACCAAATACCTAACACCAAGGTTGAGAGATCTTGGATTTAAAGGAGGTGGATTCAATTTCCGCAGACAAGAAGGACACTTTATTCACACAATTCAACTTTTTGGTGATAAATATGGTTGTCAAGGATGGGTTGAAATTGGGATACACCTCGATTTTATGCCTGATTTATTTTTTGAGTCAATAGAGCCTAATAAAATAAAGACAATTGATTGTGTGTACCGACATTCTTTGCATTTAACGAATGGAAATCAAATGGTGGATTATGGGACCAATGAAGAGGAAGCTAGATTTTCAATAGACCTGATGTACAATATGATTCTCAAACAAGGTATTTCATATTTTGACTTGTTTAAAGACTTTCCGAGGCCATTCAATCGAATTGAATTGGCAGATTTGAAAATGAAAAACCCAGAATTTGATAAGTATAGGCTTAACCTTGATAACATCATTACAACCTTAAATTTGGCTAGGATAAATGTTTTTTTAGGAAACCTTGAAAAGGCACGAATATTTTCAGAATTTGGATTACAGCAATTGGAACAAAACCCATCTAGCAATGAATGGGATTCCCTATTTAAACGATTAATGAATGGCGACACTAATTTCGGTTTCACTGAAGATGAAAAAAAACGAATAAATCAAAGACAGCAGAATTTACGAGACGAAATGGACGCGCTGTTTGGAAGCAAAAAGAAAAAGCCATGAATATAAAAGTATTATTGACACTTTCTAATACACCATACTAAGTTATCGCTTCTAAAAAACAATTTTTATGAACGAAAATAATCTAACTCTGTAACTATAATTTACTTGTAAATTTAGAGAGAACTCATTGACGGTAACGTTATGTGAGAATTATAAATTAAACTGAAAAAAATGATTGAACAAATTATCTATGTAGTACTTGGAATAATAGGCTTTACGATTCTTAATATTTTATCAACCCTATTATATAATAAGCTTAATATCAACAGCGCAATAATCATTCTCCCCATTTTCAGTTTAATTGTTTACGCAATTTACCCTATTATTAGTATTAAAGTTGCTAGTATAGGTGGAAACATAAATGGAGTAGTTGCAGGGGTAATTATTGGTGTTTACAATTCAACAATTGGAATTTTAATAACAAAAAAGATTATTACAGCAGACGATATTAAATGGAAGATTACCCCCAAAGGAGTATTTTATGGAATTGTGATTGCTGTAACAATATCAATTGTATCAATTGTATCAATTTACATCTATAATCAATTAAAATAATTACAAACATTCAAGATTATAAAAATGAAGTTATTTCTATTCATCTTTTTCTCATTAACCTTTGCTGTTAGTTTTTCTCAGAAACAATCAGATTTATTGGGAACTTGGAAACTAAAAACGGTGCTTGACAGTTCGGGAAAAAAATGTTTAAAAATAGACAAATACAAATTGACTTTTAATTCAGATAGCACTTATATCATGAATTTTGGGAGGTCTTCTTTTATTCTTGGCACATGGACTGTTGTGGACAACAAGATTAAATTTAACGCCCAATCCATTACCGATCCATGTTTTGAATGGGAAGCAGATAAGCAATTTAAGTCCTTTGAAATAAATGATCAAGGAATATTAATTATTGATATGTTCATATGTAGCGCCATAAAGGGAAGAAGCCAATTTAAAAAAATGATTTTATGAGATTTATATTGGATTTTCTTGGGATAGGCCTTTTTTTATCTAGTGTTATTTCGTTTTTCGTTCCATCTGTTACTCCATACGGAGATGTACACTATAATTATGGATTATCATTAATCTTGTTAATGGCCGCATTAATTCTTGGGTTAATTTCTAATAGGAAAGTATTACAAATTTTAGTTTTCACTCTCTCCATAGCCATTGTTTTATTTAGTGTGTACTTTTTTTTAGAGTTTTCAACTGGTTATATTGGCACATCTCATTTTTTCTTTCTTAGTTTTTACCTGGGATTGGTTACCTGGCTTTCGTCTTGCTTACTCGTCCTACGATTACATAAATGTTCCTCAAGTCATAAAAGCATATTCATTATTAGTCTCATTTTTCTTGCCGGACTCTCTTATTACTTTTTAAGAAATTCTCAGACAATTTGGAATATATACCGAGATGAGTGTGGGTCACATATCATTTGGATGTTTGGAGGAAATTTAGCCTTGTTGATTTGTTCTTTATTTTACTTTAGACGAAATTTAGTGCAGGAGCATTTCATAGAAGAACAGGAGTAGAATTATGAAAAATAGTAGTCGGATAATTTATATCATTGTTTTTTTACTGATTGGAATGTATCTGGGATTCTCTTGTTATAAAATTGATCTTCCAACAGAGAATCCTACCTATAATAGTTTACTAGGACAATTGGGTAACCGAAATAAACTTATAGTGCTCCTTACATCCATAGCAGCTTCCATTTTCACCTTGTTTTTACCAGTTGTTATTACATGCCTTTCATTTTTTTATCAGTACAGATTCAAAAGAAACACAAGAGTTTCATTTATCGG
>DHNG01000006.1:183639-184230 GCA_002409405.1 Flavobacteriales bacterium UBA5422
TTCTTTCTCTATCCATAAGTATATTATACCTGTCTGGTACAAGTATTCACTTTTTTGAAGTTGAATACACCTATAATTACTGGCTGATCCACATCTGGAATTTTTCAGGTACTTTATGGATTTTATTGCTGGCCTTACCCTTTAAGAAAAGGATTTTGCTGATTCATTGGCCGTTTGATTACGCAGAGCATAAAGAACAGTTTCTTTTAGTGAAGAATAAGTAACAAGATGATGGTGAATCAAAAAAGCAAGTTAATCGCAATAATTAATCCTACTGGAGTGTTTTTTATGGATATTCTAGTAACAATATCGATTTTTTCAATTTATTTATAATGTATTTCAAGAAGTCTAAACTATGAAAAACATAATCATATTCATTTGTAGCATTGCCTTAATGAGCTGTAATTCCAGATATAAAGACAAGGCAAGTCAAGAAGTTGATAAAATGATTACAGAACGGACAACTGAAAATGTTGAACCTTTAAAAAAAGACGTAGTATATATCCCTGACACTAAGTTTAAATGGTATTTGATTCAAAATTCAGAAATCAACACGAATGGAGATGAGGAAATTCAGATTACAGAAGCTCA
>DHNG01000038.1 GCA_002409405.1 Flavobacteriales bacterium UBA5422
CCGGAAGTATCATCATACCCCACAGGACCAACATCCGTTGCCGATTTCTGCAGAATGTACTCCACATCGGCAGGTGCCAGGTTCTGGTTCGAATAACACGGTTTGTTGTAGTAACTCAACAGCAGTGCAATCACGCCTGTGACATGTGGGGCAGCTGCCGAAGTGCCACTGAACCGGTGATACAACTCTTCACTTGCAGGTAGCATGGCAGAACTCCTCAGCGTTGCTACATTCGACAAACTTCCCGGAGCAAGCAGGTCCATATTGAGTCCAATGGCAGAATACCACTGTTCTCCCGGCGCATTGCTCTCCGGTCCGGTGTTTCCGGTGTCAATCAACCGCTTGCCATCCGTTCCGCTTGCTCCCACACTGATTACCCATGAGTCGTCATAGCGCTGCGGGATATTCTCTTTGGCAATCTCGTAGGGATCCTGCAGGTAATTTGTGCCGTTGCCCCGTGAAATAACATTCATGACTCCGTTTTTAAGCGCAAACAAGTAAGCTTCATCGCACAGGTGGCAGGTCGGTAAATACACATCTCCCCAACCCGTCGGAGGATCACCTGTCAAATCGCGTTGTTCTTCCCGGGGCTGGTCAAAGCTGATGGAATAACTGTGGTTGTTGATGTGCACGCCGTAGCCCGGCATGTGACCCACGACATAGTTGCCTTCTTCGTAGTTACCGCCCATTACATTCGACCAGTCGTAGTAGGAACCCACGGAACGTGCCGCATTGATGATTCCCGCACTGATCATGTTACCATCAAACCCGGATGTCATCTCTGTGGAATGGCCTCCCATCTTAAAATCAATCAGGCTCACACCGGTTGTGTCGTGTCCGGTTCCTCCGGCTATCCCTGCAATGCCGGTCGTATTGTTGCGTTGTGCGCCGATGATGCCTGCTACACTGGTGCCGTGTCCCACCACATCACTTCCCCACCGTCCGATGGAATCAGTACTGATGGTCCAATGGGTTTCTCCGGTCAGTAGTTTCAAATCCTGGTGGGAACTGTCTACACCTGAATCAAAAATTCCTACCTTGATGTGACGTTTGCCTGTTTCAATGTTCCAGGCAGACTCCACGTTAATACCTCCGACAAAATCAGCTGTATCGAGCAGGGACTGCTGGTAGGAGTATAAAGTATCGTCAGGAACATCGAGCCATTTTGCGGTTAACGGGGGATCAATGTAGACCGTCAATGGTTGTGCACTACGCATTGTTTCGAAAAATCGCAGCGGGTGATAGCCTTTTGGAACGGAGACTAGAAATGTTGCCCAAAACGGAGGAATGTAGACTTTGTTCCCTTGTCGTGAAATGGAAATGGTATCGGTTGTCATCCAACCGGGAAACAGTTTATCGGTCATTAAACTTCCGAAATCCAGTCCGGTTTTCTTCAGTGAATCGGTTATCTTTTTCCCTTTCCCATTCAGAAAATCAGCCAATTTACCTTGTCTGAGTGCTCCGTTGTTGACCGCATCCGGACTCAACAGCGTGTGATTGAACCGGACAACATAGTGTTGCGGAAACTCCTGGGAACAGATATATGTAGAAACAGACACCATAAACAAGTAGAGAATAACTGCTCTGCTTTTTCTGAAAGGAAGCAGTTGAAAGTTACGATTTTTTTTCTTTTTCATAAGTAAGTTGAGTTTATCGGATTACACATTTGTACCGGAGAACGCTGCGTTGAAACTGGAAAATCCGGTCAGTCAGTTGGAGGATATACAGGCGATGCTGTTGTGTACGACCGGTGCGTATTGCGTTAGAGCGGATGAAGTGCTCTCCGGTACAAATATAACAAAAAAATAACTAAAGTGTGAAATGAATATACATAAAAGTAAAATTTAATGTTTTTATTTTACGATTATGTGTTTTATACGGCCTGTTTTCAAGCCTTATCCTTATGAATGGATATTTCTTCCCAAATGTAGTGTGATCCTTTCACATTTTTTTTAGCTTTGTTAACAATGGACTTTTTCCAGGATGGAATGAAACATACATGCTTACTTATAGGACTAATTTTTACGTATACTGCTTATTCTCAAGGTTGGATTCCGGTAGGTTCACGTTCAAATGCACTGGCAAACGCGTCTGTAACGATTGCTGATGCCTGGGCTTATCACCACAATCCCGGTGCATTGGGAGAGCTGACTGAAGCAACAGTCGGGGTGAGTTACGAGAACCGGTTTTTACTGAAAGAATTCCAGAGTCAGGGAGTTGCGTATGCGCAGCCGTTAAAATACGGTGTCATTTCTGTCGGTGCACAGTTTTACGGGTATAAACAATTCCGAACTCAGCGAATAGGAGCAGGATACAGCTTACGACTGGCCAATCGCTTTTTTGCGGGAGTACAGTTGAATTACCAGGGATTACAGTTGAATGAAAATTATGGGAACCGGCACGGGATTACAGCTGAAGCCGGATTGCAGGCATTGCTTACAGACAACTGGCGATTGGGATTCAGTGTGATGAACATCGGAAGAGCAAAATTGAATGAATACCAGGATGAACGGTTTTCAACCAATTTCAGGTTGGGAATGAGCTACAACCTTTCAGACAAAGTACTGTTCTTAATCGAAGCGTCTAAAACAATTATCAACCGGGCACGTTTCAAAGCTGCGGTTGAATACCAGGCTGTGAAAAACTTTTATGTACGGGCAGGGGTAGCAGGAGCACCGATTGAATTCTCATTCGGATTGGGGTACAAATGGAAAGTAATTGCCATCGATGCAGGGTCTTCTTATCAACAGATACTGGGATGGTCGCCTAATTTTTCACTTACGTATAGTGCCAACCGGAAAAAAGAACAATGAATCGTCTGCTGCTTATACTTGTTTGGATTGCACTTATTTCTCCTGTATTCGGACAAGAGAAGGAGTCCATTGTGCAGCAGCGGATTGAATTCATTTCTGAACAACTGGAATCGGAAGACATTGATTTGACGGATGTGATCCAAAACCTGTATTACCGCCTGGAAATACCCTTGAACCTGAATAGCGCAGACAAAGAAAGCCTTCGGGAACTCAACCTGCTGACAGATATCCAGATCAATGATTTGTTGTTGCATCGGGAACGGTTCGGAAAACTGATTTCTATTTATGAATTGCAGAGCCTTAAATACTGGGATCTGGAAACCATTTTTTTGGTACTTCCCTTTGTGAAAGTAGACGACCGGTTGGACCAATTACATGTTTCATTCAAAGAAGCGATTAAACGGGGTGATTTTGAGTGGTACGTCCGTTATCAGCGGACACTGGAACAGAAAAAAGGGTATACGGCTCCGAATGATTCTGTGTTGAACAGCAACAATTCATATTACCACGGAAATGCCGATAAGTACTATACCCGGTTTCGTTATTCCTACCGCACCAATTTGAGTCTGGGGTTTACGGCCGAAAAAGACCCGGGAGAACAATTTTTCAAAGGAGCTCAGAAAAACGGATTTGATTTTTATTCTGTTCATGCCTTTTACCGGGGGGGGAAATACCTGCGGGCTGTGGCATTGGGAGATTACCAGATCCAGATCGGGCAGGGGCTGAATCTGTGGTCGGGGTATGCGTTCGGTAAAACGGCAGATGCGGTGAACGTAAAAAAAAGTGCCAATTCACTCAAACCGTATACGTCGGTAGATGAGGTGCGATTCCTGCGTGGTGGCGCAGTAGATCTGGGATACAAAAATTTTCAACTGACACTTTTTGGTTCCGTCAAGAAAGTCGATGGTGCGGTACAATCCACGGATACGCTTGCTGTGGATGATCTGGATTATGATGTGGGAACGGAATACGTATCCAGTATTAATATTACCGGATTTCACCGAACCAACTCGGAAATTGCACGAAAAGGAACATTGACAGAAACCATTTACGGAGGAAACCTGCGCTATGAGAAACGCAACCTGCACATCGGAGTTGCCGGGGTCAATTGGGGATACAACAGGGATTTTAATAAGCCTGTGCTGCCGTACAACCAATTTGACTTCAGAGGAAAGAATACAACTTCCGTGTCTGCAGATTACAGTTACGTGATCCGCAATTTTCATTTCTTTGGAGAAGCAAGCTATGTTACACATTCCAATAGCTGGGCAAACATTCATGGAGTATTGTTCGCACTCGATTCCCGGGCTACAATGACACTTGTTTATCGAAACTACCAACGGGGATATGAAACCTTTTACAATGCAGCGTTCGCAGAATCCGGAAGGATGGCCAACAACGAGCGAGGAATCTATGCCGGGTTGAATGTGAACATTACCAAGTCGTGGTCACTCAATACGTATTTTGATTTATTTGAATTTCCGTGGCTGAAATACCTCGTCGATCAGCCGAGTCACGGGCATGAATTGTTGGTGCAGCCGACATACAGACCTTCCCGGAACCTGGAAATTTATGCTCGTTTCCGTCAACAGTTGCGACAAAAAAACAGCAGGTATACGGATGGAACCGTCACATCCATTGAAGATGTGTACCAGCGAAATTACCGCATTAATGTCGCGTATAAGATTTCAGATGATTTTACCATCAAGAGCAGGATTGAATACGTGACAATCAACCGCCCGAGTAGCAAGCCGGAAGATGGAATCCTGTTTACCCAGGACTTGTTGTACAAACCCAAAAAACTTCCGTTTGATGTTACATTACGGTATGCACTTTTTGATACGGACAGTTACGATTCCCGTTTATATTCTTTTGAAGCGAACGCACTTTATGTGTTCTCCATTCCTGCGTATTATTACCAGGGAAGCCGTGCGTATGCATTGATTCGTCTCACCTTGTTTCTAAAAATGGATCTGTGGGTGCGGTACGGAATTTTCTTGTACAACAATCAAAAGACCTTAGGCACAGGACCTGAGTTGATTAATAAGAACCAGAAGTCAGATCTGACTGTTCAGCTGCGGTTGAAGTTCTGAATAACCTGTTAAAATGCTTTCCCGTTTTAAAAAAGATGCTATTTTTGCACACGAGTAGTTAAGTTTATCATTTGCAAGTGCAAGCACCGGTACAGTAAGAAATGAAGTTGGTTAAATTCATATTCCTGATCTTTATTATTGTCGCTTCAGTGTTTACAACACATGGAAATGAAGAAACGGGCACTATCTATTCCCTCGAAAATTTACTGGACGAAGCTGAAACACGTGTTCACCCGCTACACAAAGATCTAGGAGACAGTTTTGCCTGTATTAAAAATGCGCGAAGAGGGAGTAGTTCTTCTAATCAGCAATCTTTTCAGAATGAACCGTTTTATTTTTTGTTTTCAGGTGTTGCCTGCAAACAGGAAGTAAAAAAATATACCATTTTTAACCCCTGTATTGCTGTGTGTCAAAGCGGTGAGATTTCCTTTCTCCATCGCTTTCAGCTGTATTGATTGATCAAACTCTTTTTTTATGCCTCGACCCCAGTGGTCATTGAGTAGGAAATTCAGTTTTTAATCAATTTATTTTTAATGAAATCAATACACCTTGTTTTGGTTGCCGCATTGTTATTTTTAATAGCTTCATGTGGCGACAGTAATAATTCGAACAGCACCGGAACAATTAAGAAATTACCTGTTTTTAAGGTAGAAAAAAAGGATACGATTGTATCCAATAAGTTTGTCGCCGATATCCAGGCGAAAAAGAACATTGAAATTCACGCGCGGATTGCCGGATTGATGGATAAAGTATTTGTCAACGAAGGGCAACATGTGAAAAAAGGACAAACACTCTTCAAGTTGAGTGACATCGAATTACAGATTGAGTTGTTAAAGGCAAAAGCGACGCTGAAAACAACCCAGGCAGACTTGCGAATGGCTGCTGTGGAATTGAAACAGATGCAGACGCTGTTTGACAAAAAGGTAATTGCCGATAACGAACTGGAGTTGGCAAAAGCGAAACACGAAGCAGCAGAGGCAAGGGTAGCATATGCAACGGCCGAGAAAAACGCCATTGAACAACAAATCAGCTTTACAACAATTGTGGCGCCGTTTGACGGGGTGATCGACCGAATTCCGTTGAAAGAAGGAAGTCTGGTACAAAACGGCTCTCTTCTTACAACTGTCTCCGAACTGGATGAAATCTTTGCCTACTTTTCCATTCCTGAAAATATCTATTTTCAGTTGATCTCGGATAATAAACTGGGAGCTCACCGGGATATTGAACTCGTGCTTCCGAATGGTGCGAAATACAACCACAAAGGAGCGCTTGAAACGGCAGAAGGAGAAATCGATAAATACACCGGTTCCATTCAATTTAAAGCAAAATTCAGTAACCCGGAAGGATTGATCAAACACGGAACATCCGGAAAACTGATCATCTCGGAGAATAAGCCACAAGCACTCATTATTCCGCAAAAATCGGTGTTTTCTATTCAGGACAAACGTTTTGTCTTTTTGGTAAATAAAAACAATACGGTCAAAATGCAAAAGATCGTTATCGGAGGGACGTTGGAAGATTCGTACATCATTGATTCAGGATTAAACGAACACGATATCATTGTGAAAGAAGGGACGCAATCACTTCGGGACGGAGAAAAAATCAAACCTAAAAAGTCAAAAAGCGGAAATCAATAATCCGGTTTTCTGACGATTAAATCAATAATCTTATGGTAGAATTATTTATCAGACGCAAAGTCTTGTCGCTGGTTATTTCCCTCTTTTTATTACTGTTGGGAATCCTGGCCATGTTCCAGTTACCGATTACACAATTCCCGGACATCGTTCCCCCGTCCGTTATCGTACAAGCAAAATACACGGGAGCCAATGCCGAAGTATCAGCTAATGCGGTCGCACTTCCGTTGGAACGGGCCATTAATGGTGTGCCGGGAATGACCTATATGTCGACCGTTACGTCCAATGACGGACTTACGATGATCCAGATTTTCTTTGAGGTAGGTACCGATCCGGATTTGGCAGCGGTGAACGTTCAGAACAGAGTAACCACTGTATTGGATGAATTACCGGAAGAAGTGATCCGGGCAGGTGTGACCACTGAAAAAGAGGTAAACAGTATGTTGATGTACCTGAATATTGTCAGTACAGACGATGAACAGGACGAACAGTTTATTTTCAATTTTACAGATATCAATATCCTGCAGGAACTCAAACGTATTGAAGGGGTGGGGCGTGCCGAAATCATGGGACAGAAAGAATATTCCATGCGTGTCTGGCTCGATCCTGAAAAAATGGTGGCCTATTCC
This sequence comes from Flavobacteriales bacterium UBA5422, assembly GCA_002409405.1. Taxonomy (GTDB): domain Bacteria; phylum Bacteroidota; class Bacteroidia; order Flavobacteriales_D; family Crocinitomicaceae; genus Taishania. Next base: position 7,170 of record DHNG01000038.1, read on the forward strand.
ATTTCAGCCAATGAAGTCATAGAAGCATTACAAAAACAAAACATCGCAGCAGCTCCCGGAAAAGTAGGAGAAGGTTCAGGTAAAATCAACAGTGAGCTGCAATATGTGATCAAGTATACCGGAAAGTTTTATGAACCGGAACAATATGCTGAAGTAGCGCTTCGTTCGAATGCAGACGGAACAATTTTGAAGCTAAAAGACATTGCCGAAATTGAATTTGGAGCAATGAGCTACGGAATGGTCTCCAAAACAGATGGAAGACCTTCTGCTTCCATTATGATGAAACAACGTCCGGGATCCAATGCCTCGGAGGTAATTCAGAACGTAAAAGACAAAATGGAGGAATTGAAGACAACTTCTTTCCCTCCGGGAATGGATTACAACCTGGCGTACGACGTTTCCCGATTCCTGGACGCGTCCATTCATGAAGTACTCAAAACCCTCATTGAAGCGTTCCTTCTGGTAGGATTGGTGGTCTTTATCTTCCTGCAGGACTGGCGTTCAACGTTGATTCCTGTATTGGCAGTACCGGTGGCATTGATCGGAACATTTACCTTCATGTCCATGCTGGGGTTCTCGATCAATTTATTGACGCTGTTTGCCATGGTATTGGCGATCGGAATTGTGGTCGATAATGCCATTGTCGTCGTGGAAGCCGTCCACGTAAAGATGGTGGAAGAACACATGGCTCCGCTGGAGGCAACGATTAGTGCGACCAAAGAAATTGCAGGAGCTGTTATCGCCATTACCATTGTGATGTCGGCCGTGTTTATTCCCGTAGCCTTCCTGAGTGGTCCGGTAGGAGTATTTTACCGCCAATTTTCCCTGACACTGGCGATCAGTATTGTCATCTCAGGAATCAATGCATTGACATTAACACCTGCACTGTGTGCCATTATTCTGAAACCACATGACCACACTGCTAAAAAAGGAGTGATCGGCAGGTTCTTTGATAAATTCAACAACTGGTTTGAGCGGGTGACAGGAAAATATACGAACATACTGTCGAAGTTTGCCAGCCGTACATCCGTAACATTGGGAATCCTGTTTCTCTTCATCTTTCTTACCTGGGGTACAAGCTCAATTTTGCCATCCGGTTTTATCCCGATGGAAGACCAGGGAATTTTATATGTAAACGTTACAACGCCACAAGGAGCCACTGTTGAACGGACGGAAAAAGTGCTGGACGAAGTAGCAAGTCATGCAGCGAAGATTGAAGGATTTGAGAATGTGACAACGCTTGCGGGCTATAGCATTGTGACGGAAATCGCCGGTGCTTCCTACGGAATGGGGATGATCAACCTCAAAAACTGGAGTGAACGGGATATTTCTGTGGATGAATTCATTGCGAAGCTGTCTGAAAAAACAGAAGACATTGCTGATGCGGAAATTGAAGTGTTTGCACCACCGACAGTACCGGGATTTGGAAATACCAGTGGTTTTGAGTTGCGGTTACTCGATAAGTCGGGAGGAACCATTGAGAATACTGATGAGATCACGAAGAAATTTATCGCTGATCTGAATGCGGCTCCGGAACTGAAAAACTCCTTCACAACTTTTGATGCGACCTTCCCGCAGTACATGATCCACATCGATTACGACATGGCAGCGAAAAAAGGAGTGTCTGTCGACAATGCAATGTCGACACTGCAAACCATGCTCGGATCGTATTATGCGACAAACTTTATTCGTTTTACACAGATGTACCGGGTAATGGTACAGGCAGGACCTGAATTCCGCCGCAATCCGGAAAGTATTCTGGATCTGTATCTGAAAAATGATGCCGGAGAAATGGTACCGTTTTCCACATTTATGCGGATCGAACGGGTTTATGGTCCTGAGGTGTTGACGCGTTACAACATGTACATGTCAGCGATGATCAACGGAGAACCGGAAACAGGATATAGTTCGGGAGATGCCATCAAAGCCGTAGAGCGGATTGCAACGAAAACACTTCCGAGAGGTTTTAGTGTGGAATGGTCCGGGATGACACGGGAAGAAATTCTGTCGGGAAATCAAACCATCTACATTTT
>DHNG01000036.1 GCA_002409405.1 Flavobacteriales bacterium UBA5422
TATAATGTAACAAAAATAGAGTCTCTGGAGATGCAACCTACATTGACTCTATTTTTGTTACATTATATCCGGATCCGAATCCTGTGATTTCTTCGAGTGAAGGATTAACCATATGTCCGGCAATCGGTGGTTCAACATTGAGTTTAAATCAATCGTTTATAGATTACGTATGGAATGACGGTTCGACCAATCCTACTTTATTTATAACAGAATCTGATTCGTATGAAGTTGTTGTAACAGATGCAAACGGGTGTAAAGATTCTGCCGAATTAACGGTTGATTTTGTTGAATTTAGTGTGGAAGCCATTGGTGGAACAACCGTTTGCTCCGGTTCCTATCTGTTACTGGAAGCGAGCGGCGGAGATGTCTATGCCTGGTCAACCGGAGAATTTTCCGGAACAATTGTCGTTTCACCACAGCAACCATCTACGTATTCCGTTACCATTTATAAAGGCGCATGCTTTGAAACACTATCACTTACTATTGACATTGCAGAGTTACCCGAATTCTCCATGCCCGATACCATCTTTGTACTTCCGGGACAAACGGAATATGCCTACGGACCTGCTGATTTTGATAGCTATTTATGGTCACCTGGTGAAAATATTACTGCAACAACGGGATCAAGTACCGGGTATACAGGAACAGCATCCGGTGATGTTACATTAGTGGCTACCAGTAATACATTGGGTTGTTCAATGACACACACCACCCATTTCAAATTAATTGACATAACCATTCCGGAAGGATTTTCTCCCAACGGAGACGGAATTAACGACCTGTTTGAAATCCCTGAAATTTATGAATTTACGGCGGAGTTGAAGGTATGGAACCGATGGGGCGATGTGGTGTTTGAATCGGACAGGTATTTGAACAACTGGGACGGTACATGCAGAACCAGTTTGTGTATGGGAGGAGATGTGCTTCCTGAAGGAACTTATTTTTACATCTTAACAATAGACGGACATAAATTTGACGGTTACCTTACGCTAAAACAATAAGAAATGACACGATTTTTACTTGGAATCATTTGTATCTGCGGATCTACAGCGTTTGGCCAGACAAATGCACGTTTTTCTCAATTTAATGTTGCAAAAGGATTATTGAATCCGGGAGCAATTGGTGTAGAAGCACGGATTTCTGCAGAGTTAATCTATCGAACACAATGGACCGGGCAACAAGGAGCGCCTTCCACGGTCGGATTCATCGGCGCCTATGAGATTAATTCATCACACGCAGTGGGAATTTCCGCGATTAACGATCGTGTAGGAATTGCAAAGTCGACAGGAATCAATGCCGGGTATGCCTACCGGATTTACATCAATGATGAACAGTATTTCGCATTGGGCGCAAGTGCAGGTGTACAGAATGTCAACAATGATTATTCCCGTCTGTTCCTGATCAATCAAAACGATCCTGCTTTTATGCAGAGTTTCAATCAATGGCGATTCAATGCCGGGTTTGGTGTGTATTACAACGGACCGAAAATGTACATCGGTTATTCGATTCCATCGTTGATGAACAATATCCACACAGGGCCAAACAACGGGTTTAAAGTGAATAGGTGGCACCACTACCTGGCAACCGGATTTTATCTATCGAACAGGAGTGGCAGTTATATTTTCAACCCCTGTATCCAGGTAAAGTTTGTTCCTAATTCTCCACTCCAGGGTGACCTGATGCTTCGCAATATTTTTTACGGGAAAATGGCTTTTACAGTTGGATACCGATCTGAAAACGCGATTGCAGCAGGATTTGACATTATGATTTCCAATGTTGCCCGAATCGGGTACAATTTTAATTACAACCTTGGTCGTTATTCACAATTCATGGCAACTTCTCATGAAGTATACCTGGGAATGGGATTGCCCTTCTATTATGAAACCAATCGATTCGGAAAACGGCAGTATACCAATAAAAAACAAAGTTTTTCCAACGATTACAAACGAAGAGCACATAAACTGAACAAGAGAAGGTAGTTGTTTTACATCAGCTTATTTAACGGAGTGAGATAATTTTTTCTATTTTTATTCGTTGTAAGTCAAAACATAAAACTATGCGTCAACTATTTTTCTCTCTTACTTGTGCAGTACTTGCATTCCAGGGAATTGCCCAAAAAGATAATCATTCAAAATTTGCAATCAAGTATTCTCCTACTCAGCTCATCATGGGAGAATTGCATTTTGCATACGAACAACGTGTTGCCCGTCAATCAAGCATTGAGATTGGTCTGGGACCTACTGTGTCTGAAATTGGGTTGACTCCTGTAATTTTTGAAAACATGTTTGGATCCTATATGGGGTGGGGAAAGGAAAGTGGTCTTGGATTTTTTGGTTCACTGGCCTTCCGTTACTACCCGATTTCAGGATTGGCAACAGCCCCAAGAGGATTGTACATTGGTCCGGAATTAAAATACCGATTGTACAACACCAAGTATGTTGATCAGATGTATGGATTGGGGGAACGGATTGGAGCTACAACACAACTCTCATTTAAGTTCTACACCGGTTTCCAATTCTGGTTGGGAAATAAATTCTCCATGGACGTGTTTACTGCTGTAGGAGTTGGTAACACAAGTCTGACCAGTCATTACGGAAATGTTGTTTACAATCAGGATACCGGAATGAATGAGTATTTCTGGGATTCAAATACCCGCTCTCGTGTATTCTTTACAGGTGCATTCGGGTTTAAATTCGGAATCGGCGGTACACGAAAAGATAAATAAATCCGATCAATAATACTGTTAGGTCGCCTCACAAGGGCGACTTTTTTCATTTATATCCCATTCAAAAACAGTCAATAACGTTTTTTTTCAAAAAAATTATCGTGTTCCATGTCACTTTTCCCCCTTTCAAGACACTTACCTTTGTGAGCAGACTTTTATGAGTAATAAGAAGAAAAAAGAATTCATGTCCCTGTACAAGCCTATTCATGCTCGTTTTGAAAGGTTTTGTAAAGCGCGCGTATACGGGGAAATGGACTTTAAAGACTTAATGCAGGAAACAGTTGTGGTGGCGTTTGAAAAATTCGAAGGCATTCAAAACAAAGACGCTTTTCTTCATTTTCTATTCGGAATCAGCATTCGGGTGCTGTCCAACTCCGGGAAGAAAATAAAAGAAGAAAAATGGTCCGACAGTTTTGAAAATCGTTCCAACGGTTATGCCGAGGTGGAGCGACAACTGGAAATAGAAGACTTGTACAAAGCGTTGGGAAAACTCCCTGAAATACAACGGGAAGCATTGATTCTTTTTGAAATTTCAGGATTCTCAATCAAAGAGATAGCAGTTATTCAGGAAGCAAACGAAGATGCTGTCAAAAAACGGTTAACGCGCGGAAGACAAGAATTGGCCAAACTATTGACAGAACAACCTGTTATCGTGTAAAAAGAAAGGTATGTCGAGAGAAGAGAAAATAATGAACAACTTGTTTGAACAAGCTCGGAATGAGAAAGTTGAAACACCTGTCCAAAACGCTTATAAGTGGATTGGATTGATAACACTCGGAACTATCCTCACTGGTTTGCTCACAAAAATGAAATTAGTATTTACGAAATCAGTAGTAGTCATGTATTCAACAGCAATTTTAACCGTAGGAATCGGATTGGGGGCCTATTTTTTATATGGAACCGAAAAACAGCCGGAACATAGAAAACGACCACTAGATGTCGGTGTTAGTAAAGTAGAAGACACCAACGAAATCAAATTGGAAAATGAACTTCCACCTCCTGCCCCATTACTTGTCAGATCAGTACCTCCTGCTGCTCCGGAAGCACCAGATTCTCCTACACTTCCTCCTGCTTTTCAGGAACGAGTAGTACCTCCGTTTCAACTTCCTGTTCAGTTTCCGTTTCAGAACGAAGCAAAGCCAAACAGAACAATAATTCCTGTTTTTGACAGTGAAAAAGATTACGGAACTTTCCATTCGCTTAAATTATCCGGAGCGGTAGATATCTACATTTCGCAAGGAACAAAAGAAGCTGTTAAAGTAGAAGCAGATGAACAAGGTAAGGAAGTGATACAAATCAACAACACCAATAAGACACTTGAGATCACCACTTATAGCAAGAAAAAAATCAATGATTTTCACGTTAAGGTGTATCTGACTGTAGTAGATCTGAAATCAATTGAATGTTTTGGTGCTGTGAACTTCTATTCGAAAACGAACCTGAAGTTTGATCATCTTAAATTAACGATCATGGGAGCAACAAATGTTGAATTGGATTTAACTGTTCCCGACATTGATCTGGATTTATCCGGAGCCAGTGATGTAGATCTCAACCTCTCATCCACCACGGTCAAAGGATTAATAACAGGTGCCAGTGACGTGAAGTTATCCGGATCGGCTGCAACGATGGACATGATGAGCACAGGCGCATGTGAATTAAAAGCAGAATTATTTAAAGTCAAAACAGCAAAAATGCAATGTTCCGGTGCCAGTTCCTCAAAAATCTATGTGACGGATAACCTGGAATTTGACGCATCGGGTGCCAGCGAGTTAAAGTACAAAGGCAACCCTAAAATCGGCTCCAAATTAGTAACAGGAGCTTCACAAGTTCGGCAATTTTAACGAAAGTTGTATTCATAAGTAAGTCGGAAAGAGGTGTTTTAATCGACACCTCTTTTTTATTTGATTTGCATTCTAAAAAAAATACTACATTTGCTACGTCTTGTTGAACAACAGACAATTGTTATGCTATTAATCTAAAACGTTATAATTCAAAAAAATGGGTATACCGGCAAACTTGAAGTACACAAAAGACCACGAATGGGTACGTGTTGAAGGCGACACTGTTGTTGTGGGAATTACAGATTTCGCTCAGGGAGAATTGGGTGATATTGTTTATGTTGAAGTAGAAACTGAAGGTGAAACGTTAGATCAACATGAGGTGTTCGGAACAGTAGAGGCTGTGAAGACAGTTTCTGATTTATTCCTGCCTGTTTCAGGAGAGATTGTTGAATTCAACACCAACCTCGAGGGAAATCCTGAATTGGTAAATTCTGATCCGTACGGAGAAGGATGGATTATTAAAATTAAATTTTCTGACGCGTCTGAATTAGACGGGTTATTGGATGCGGATGGTTACAAAGCTGTAATCGGGTAATCCTTCAAAATAAATAATTGTTAAAACGGGGTGCTTTTCAAGTATCCCGTTTTTTATTGATGTTCAATCTACTTGCACACTATCATTTTCCTGTTCTTTTCAACAGAGCATTCGGTTGCGGGTAACTTCCTTCCCGGATCATTGTTTTGGTTTTTTCGTAGAGTATAATCCGTTCGGTCAAGATATCTCCTTCAAAAAAAGCATCAAGTACATAGTAGTTTTTATTCTTAAATAAAATGTGGTAACTACCCTTTTTATGCAGCTTCCCGATTGTAAGCGCAAGCGCATTTTCAGAGACTCGGATTTCTATCGGTGTTGCATCAATTGTAAACAGGGATGTATCGCTGCTGTATATGTAGGATGGTATTTCTCCTGTGTACGTACCGTAGTTTTTTTTCTTCAATTCGGTAACCATCGTTTGTGCTCCGCAGAAGCATGGAACGATGAGATAAGCAATGAGTATCAATCGGGTTAGTTTCATACTGTTGTTTTCACTATTTCAATTCCGAAATTAAGTATAATTGACCGGTTTCGGGATGAGAAAATACATCATTTTTTTTCAATCAGCTTCTTCAATTGCTGAAAAGCCTGTTGGTTCAATTCACTGTAAAACGCCTGTTTGATCTTGTTTTTTTCTTGTGTACTCAAATGCCAGGAGAGCGAAATCTGGTCGTTGACTTTTTCCCGCAGGTTAAAATTGACAACATCTACCGGGAATGTCAGATCTGCAACTCCGAGTTTGAATAGCTGATCCTGATCAAAATCCTGAGTTTTAGGGAAATTGGAATACATATTTGCAAACGGAAGCATTAACTTATTAATCAACGATACCTGACGGTAGGTTGTATTGTCTAATATTTTCTTCGTATCCCGCAACTGGAGAATAATCACCCCGGAAGTATTCTCTTTGATCCAATCCTGCAAGTGAAACAAAATTTCCATGGTTATTTTCCCTCCGTAATTGTCCCGTATTCCGGCATCCATTAACTGTACTTCAGGTGTGGTTGGCAATGTAACCATCGGTGTTACGAATGGGAAAGTAGCACTGGAACGCAATACAGTAGAAAACCGGATATTCTGAGCATCTAAATCCTCAAAAAATGTCTGATAATCGATGTTTTCATACGTTTTTGAAAGAAAATGCCCTGTGTTGGAAGGTGCTGTAAGAAAACCCAGTGACTGGGCACTGATCAGTAATCTTCTTCCGTCATTCACAATTGTTGGTGTGACAATCATCAGCGGAATCTGTGCCTTCTTCTCATATTCAGCATAGTATCCCAGTGTGTGATCCATTACGTAATCCGTGTTGGCATGCAGCTGATCTTCAAACGCCTGCCCCCGGTCTTTCGGGTATTCATATCCTCCGTATTCAAACTTCTGGATCCGCAGGAATAAATCACGGGTTGAAGCCGAAAAAGCCAGTTTATTCAGCATATCTTTCCCCAGTTTTTCACTGTATTCCTTGGAATAAATGGATTGAATTTCTCCTTTTTCAGCCCTCAGGCATAACTCTCGGAAATAATTGGCACCGATCATTCCTCCCGAAGCTCCTGTGTACAGGTGAATATTTTTCTTCAGTTTCCCGTTGAATTCCTGATCCAACTTCTGCAATACACCGAATGTCCACAAGGTACTTCTCAATCCTCCTCCCGACGAATTCACAATAATCAGTTTCGGTCTGGCTTCTCCGGTCTGCTCTTTCCAGTTCTCCAATAGTTGGATGTAATTCTGATACGATTCGGAAGTGGACTTATCGGTTTCTTGCTGCGCACATTGCTCAATCATCTGTAGTGAATAAGCTGGTTTTTTAGACGAGTCGTAATTTAATCCGTATGCATAATTTCGATAAGAGAAGTACGGTGTACTGGTACTCAGATAATTCATTCCCAGGATAACACATCCGAATAAAAAGGGGGTCCATTTTCTGAACCAGGTCTGCAAAACAGAATACAACATGAATACCAGTGTAATCAGCAATACAATACTCATGGAAGCCGGAAGCTCAAAAATGCTATAATCGGGAAACAAACTGATCCCGATAAACAGCAACACGGTCAGCAATTCGAACAGCGAGGTATTGATCCGGTTTCGGGCCAGTACTTTCTGCACAATTGTATCATCAATGTGATCAATCGGCCGGCTCAGATACATTCTAAATCCACGCCCGAAGTACAGATACCGGCGATCTGTCTTGGCAAAAATCCGGCTATACCACTTTCCCTCCTGTTTCCGGTAGACGGCCTGAAACGGGTAACTTCCATCGTCATCTGTTACAAGATTAATCAGTCGAAACCGATTGAAAATCGGAAAGAAATACGACAGTGAAAACACAACAAATAAGACAATTCCCCCAATAAATGAAAGGCTGTAAAAAAACACTTTCCAGGCAGAGGCATATTCTTCCATCCATTGATATGTGATCATATTGATCAGGTAAAAGGAGAAGAAAACAACTGGAATGAGCGCGTTGTTTTTACAAAACCGGAGAAACGGGCGCTTCACAAAGATTAAAAACGGAAACCGCTTTCCCAGCTTACTGTACGAATAGGTATTAAAGGCCATTGTGAGTCCTCCGAAACCAAATCCCAGTAATCCGAACGACCAGTATGAAACTTTCCCAAGGTATTCCGGAGAAAAAAACAGAATCGGCAGTCCAAACCGGCCTCCCAATTTACCTGAAATAATCAGGAAAAAAAGCAACCATGTCATGATCCCCAGTAAATTGTGCTTCAAATGGGCAACAATCAGCTGAAACGGGAAAAAGGAACGAAAAAAGTCTATAATATTAACTCGAAAAACTTCCATAGGACATAGTACCCATTAAAAGTAACCAAAATGCCTGAACAATTACACTTCTCAGTTTAATTTTTTTCGGACGACCAGGAAAAAGAAACCTGCAA
>DHNG01000048.1:0-437 GCA_002409405.1 Flavobacteriales bacterium UBA5422
GCTTCTAAAGCGACGGGATATCCGATTGCAAAAATTGCATCGAAACTGGCAATTGGCTATCACTTGGACGAATTGCAAAACCAAATCACGAAAACAACTTCAGCGTTGTTTGAACCGACACTGGATTATGTAATCGTAAAAATTCCACGCTGGAACTTCAATAAATTTCCGGGAGCAAACCGTGAATTGGGATTGCAAATGAAATCCGTTGGAGAGGTGATGGGAATTGGACGTTCGTTCCAGGAAGCATTGCAAAAAGCGTGTCAATCATTGGAAATTAACCGCAATGGTTTAGGCGCTGACGGAAAAGAACTGACCAATCAATCGGAGATTCTTCACAGTTTGGAGCGACCGTCATGGAACAGGTTGTTCCATATTTACGATGCGATCAAACTGGGGATTCCGTTCAAGACAATTATTGAAAAAACAAAAATCGA
>DHNG01000048.1:568-942 GCA_002409405.1 Flavobacteriales bacterium UBA5422
ATTATTGAAAAAACAAAAATCGATTTCTGGTTCCTCAAGCAGATTGAAGAATTGATCAAGTTGGAGCAGAAAATTGAAAAATATCACCTGGAAAATTTACCGAAAGAATTGTTGTTCGAGGCGAAACAAAAAGGATATGCTGATCGTCAGATTGCACACTTGTTGCGCTGCCTGGAATCGGAGGTCACTATAAAGCGCCACGAAATGGGAATCAAACGGGTATATAAACTTGTGGATACCTGTGCCGCAGAATTTGAAGCGCAAACCCCTTATTACTATTCAACATTCGAAGAGGAAAACGAAAGTACGGTTTCGGACAAGAAAAAAGTCGTCGTACTTGGTTCAGGGCCAAACCGAATCGGTCAGGGAATTGA
>DHNG01000048.1:1075-10416 GCA_002409405.1 Flavobacteriales bacterium UBA5422
GTCAGGGAATTGAATTTGACTACAGTTGTGTACACGGCGTACTTGCCGCAAAAGAATGTGGTTACGAAACAATCATGATCAACTGCAACCCTGAAACGGTTTCCACGGATTTTGATACAGCGGATAAACTCTACTTTGAGCCGGTTTTCTGGGAGCATATTTACGACATCATCCAACACGAAAAACCGGAAGGTGTAATCGTGCAGTTGGGAGGTCAGACAGCATTGAAACTGGCAGAAAAACTGGAGCGTTACGGAATCAAAATCATTGGTACAAGCTTCAAAGCATTGGATCTGGCAGAAGACAGAGGACGTTTTTCACAAGCGTTAAAGAAATTAAACATTCCGTTCCCTGAATACGGTGTTGTTGAAAGCGCTGAGCAAGCGTTGGAACTTTCCGACGAATTGGGATTCCCGTTGCTGGTACGTCCTTCATATGTGTTGGGTGGACAGAAGATGAAGATTGTCATCAACAAAGAGGAACTGGAAACACACGTAGTGGATATCATCGGTGAAATGGGAAGTAACCAGATTTTACTGGATCACTTCCTGGGAGGTGCAATCGAAGCAGAAGCGGATGCTATCTGTGACGGAAAAGACGTTTACATCATCGGAATCATGCAGCACATCGAGCCTGCGGGAATTCACTCGGGAGATTCATATGCGGTATTGCCCCCATATAACCTGGGAGATTTTGTAATGCAGCAGATTGAAGACATTACAAAGAAAATTGCGGTTGAGCTGGAAACGGTTGGGTTGATCAACATTCAGTTCGCAATTAAAGATGACCAGGTGTATGTAATTGAAGCGAATCCACGTGCATCCAGAACGGTACCTTTTATTGCCAAAGCATACGACGAACCGTATGTCAACTATGCAACGAAAGTAATGCTGGGAGAAAAGAAAGTAAAAGATTTCAATTTCAATCCGAAAAAAGAAGGATATGCAATTAAAATACCGGTGTTCTCGTATGAGAAATTCCCGGAAGTGAAAAAAGAATTAGGTCCGGAGATGAAGTCGACAGGAGAAGCAATCCGATTCATCAAAAACCTGAAAGATCCTTACTTTACAAAAATCTACGCGGAGCGTAACATGCATTTGTCGAAGTAAGACACGACATAATTGGAAGAACGCCTTTTCGAATGAGAAGGCGTTTTTTGTTTGAATAAATAAATAGCTAGAAGTGAAAGAAATAAAGATCATACTAACAACGTTGGCAATTTCCGTTTGTTATGGAATTATTCATGACCTAATCACCGCTCATTTGTGTATTGAGTATTTTACGATTGGACATCCTAAGGTTATTGAAAGTACATCTCCCATACTCATAGCGCTTGTTTGGGGATGTATAGCTACTTGGTGGTTTGGTCTGCTTATGGGAATTTTGGTGGCAGCATTTAATTACATGGGATCCTATCCTTCACTAGAATATAAATTAATTATTCGCCTGATTTTAAGGCTTATCTGTTGGATGTTTGCTTTGGCTATTGTTGCGGGGTTGATTGGTTATCTATTGGCAGAATTGGAGGTCATCTATTTGGTTCCAAGATTGGGAAATCAAATAGATGATGTTCGTCACAGTCGTTTTCTAGCGGTAGGTTGGATGCATGTAACCTCTTATTTAATAGCTCTAATTGGAACTTTTGTTATTTGTTTTATTATTTTCCGTAAACGTGGACAGCAATAGAAAATATTTATATCAGGTACAAAATGTTATGTTCTAAAAGTTAGGTGATGAAATATAAAGTTCAACAAATTACAATTATTGAATGTTAATCCGAGAATCCGTGGTGGAAATATCAATCCAATTTTTAGAATAAAACCTTTTTTATTCGTTATTTCGTATTATTGAGTATTAGAATCTATCAAGTGAATACTAAAAAACTCGTAAAAACAACAGGAAAAGCAGCATTCGGAGTTGTCGAATTGTTGCTGCTATACGCCATTGCAGGGATATTTATGTCTTTTGTTCCGGTGAATAAGCATGCATCCCAAAAAGAAGATGTTTCCATTTATATTTTGTCCAACGGAGTCCATACAGATTTAGTGGTGCCAATCAAAAATGAGGAAATTGACTGGAATCAGTTTGTGAAATTTGAACATACAACAGGAAAGGATTCAATGGCTAATTTTGTTGCATTTGGCTGGGGAGATAAAGGATTTTACCTGGATACACCAACCTGGAGTGAATTGAAAGTGAGTACTGCATTCAAAGCTGCTTTTGCGTTGAGTGAGGCAGCTATTCATACGACCTTTTACCGGGAAATGGAGGAGGGTGAGAAATGTGTGAAAATCAATGTGAGCAAAGAGCAGTACAAATTATTGGTTCATTACATAACGGCTAGTTTCGATACAGATGATAACAATCAGTTCATTCATATTCCAACAACCGCAAACTATGGAGAACATGATACGTTCTACGAAGCAAAGGGAACGTACAATTTATTTTATACCTGTAACACATGGGCGAATAACGGGCTGAAAGCCTGTCATCAAAAAGCGAGCTTGTGGACTTTGTTGGATAGAGGGATTTTTTATCAATACGAAAAGATTTAATAAAGGAATCTTTTTGAAATGGTTCTCCCCCTCCAAAGGGGGAAAGGTTCAAACAACCTATATGATTATCGTTTTCAATTATGATTTTACGTTCTTAACCTTATCGTTTTTTAGCGTGCATTGCGTTTCCATCTTTGGAGGGGGATGAAGGGAGATGATGGACGTGATGATCAAAAAACATACATTCGGGTAAATGAAAAACAGGTGCTGTTACTTTTTCAGAATGCCGCTTTCTCTTAGAAAGTGGTATCCATCAAAACTGTATGATTATGAAAAAGAACATCCTCCTTCCGATCAGTATTTTATTTCTCGCTGGTTGCAGCAGTGAACCGACAACGCGACTTCCTGAAGAACCAATAGAAGATCAGCCGTTAGAACAGTTGGTTCATTCAACGCTTGTTGCCCATTCAGTACAGGCCGATACGGTAATGGTTAAAAAAAGTACACCGTGTAATCTATCCATCAATCAGCTTAAAAAACGATTCAAACCCGGGACACAAGTTTTTACATGGTCGGCGATGGTCGATACACTGATTAGATGTAAAAAAGGAACAGTAATGTACTTGCCTAAAGGGTGTTTGCAGTTGAACGGAAATTTATCTCCCGTCCAGGTAGAAATTCAGGAATATTATAATTTTTCCGATTTTATTTCGGAAGAACTATCAACAATTGCAGGGAATAAGTTGCTGGAGACAGGAGGGATGGTGTATGTCAGTATACAACAGAATGGGGTAGATGTTGAACTGAAAAAAGGAGGGCAGTATGCGTTGTATTTTCCGAAGCAAAAAGAAAATGTATCCGATTCTATGCAAACATTTTACGGCGCTCGAAACGAAGCGGGAATGGTTACCTGGCGATTGAAAACGAAAGCATGGGGAGCAAAAGAAGTCGGTGTTGCGGTTCAGGGAACATATACACAACAAAAAGGTGCGACGGTTGATTTTAATCAAAACAAAATGGATGCAATGCGGATTGCTTTTAATGAAAAGGCAATGGACCAGATTGATGAAGCAGAGCTGAATTACTATGTGCTGAATGTCTCCGGATTCGGATGGATTAACTGTGATCGATTCTGGGACGCGAAAGAACAACTGATTGATTATGTAGTGTCAGTAGACGGGAAATCAGATATGAATATTAATCTTATTTTTAAAGATGTTCGTTCCATTCTGCCAGCGGTAAAAATAGACGGAAACTATGTGTTCAGAAATGTACCTGTCAACAGCAAAGTTAAGCTTGTGGGGATTTCATACGACGGAAATCAACCTGCAATGTCGGTGGTTCACACGACAATATCACAACAAGGATATCAATTGAATGGTTTCAGGAGTTTTATATTGCCGGAATTGAAAAAAGAGTTAAATTCACTCTGATTATGAAATACCTCTTTTTTCTCATTTCTCTTTCCTTGTTGCAGCATAGCTGGACGCAACAATTATCCGATACCTCACTGATCAGAAATCACCTGGTGCAATTGACGAAAAGTGATGCATTCCGCCACCACAAAAACCTGAAGCAATTGAACAAGACTGCAGGTTATATCCGGAATGAATTTTTGAAGTACGCGGACAGTGTTTCTTACCAGGAATACGAAGTGAAAGGAACGGTATACCGCAATGTCATTGCTTCTTTTGGAACGAATAATCGACAACGCATTATTGTCGGAGCACATTACGATGTGTGTGGCGAACAGGAAGGGGCAGATGACAATGCCAGTGGAGTGGTAGGACTACTTGAACTGGCAAGATTACTGAACCAACAATCGTTGAATTACCGGATTGACCTTGTTGCATACACGTTGGAAGAACCTCCGTATTTCAGAACAGAATACATGGGGAGTTATATTCATGCACAATCTTTACATGAAAATAAAGTAGATGTATATGGGATGGTGTGTCTGGAAATGATTGGTTATTTCAGCGATGAGAAAAAATCACAGGATTATCCCCTGGGAATTTTGTCGCTTTTTTATGGGAATAAGGGAAATTACATCACGCTTGTTAAAAAAAGCAGCGCCGGAAAATTTGCGAAACAATTCAGCAAGGAATACAAAGCGACGAAGGCCATTAAAACAAAAAAGTTTACCGGGCCGGAAACACTATCCGGGATTGATTATTCTGACCATCTGAATTACTGGAAATTCGGCTACAGTGCGCTGATGGTAACGAACACGGCATTTTACCGCAACAAAAATTACCACCATCCGACCGACACAATGGAAACGCTGGATATTTACCGGATGAGTAAAGTAATCAATGGAGTGTATCAATCTCTGATCACATTGACCGGGAAATAGATCGTTATTGTTTTACAATCTTATAAGTTGTTCCTTTCGTGTCGCGGATAAAGTAGACTCCGGGCTGAAGGTGCTCGGTTGATAATTCATTTTTTCCTTCTGAAACAGTTATTCTTTCACATCTTCCCAGTACAGTTGTTAGTGTAATTTCTTCGTTATCTGTATGTTCAATTATCAGGTGGTCAGAAAATGGATTCGGGGTAATAATTAAACCAATATCATGACGTAATTTTTCAATAGAAAGTCCGGTACATCCTGCTTCAATTTCTGGTTGAGTATTACATCCGGTTGTGTTTCCACTGATTGTAATAACAGCATCCGCAGGTGGATTTCCGAGGTATTTACAGATCGATGGTACCGAACACAAGGACAGATCACCGTTTAGTAATAAATCCAGGTTTCCTCCGATTTCTGTCTGCTCATTTCCCAATCCGGACAGAGAAGTTAATAGGTCGTTTGCTTCTATAAAAACACCTCCTTCTTCTCCTCCGACAATGGTATCAACATTGCTTAACGCACTAATGTCCGTTAACGTTGCGTTTTCTACAATTTCAAGCGTTTCTCCAATAAATTTCAGTGAATTGATTCCCGTAAGCGTTGTTAATATTGCGTTGTCCCGAATGATGACAGAACCATTGTTGCGAACCAAAGCTCCCAACCCGTTCAGATTTGTCAATTGATTGCACGTCCGGATTGTAAATTCTCCGGTGATTGAATCCAGATTGCTCAAAGCGGTTATATCAGTAAGTGAAGTCAATTCTCTCAAAATAAATCCATCCAACGGATCATTTCCGATGGCCGTAATGTTGTTTAGACCATTGAGATTCGTGAGGTTTGGACATTCGCGAATTTCAAATGCACCAAGTACGGTTGTAATTTGTTGCAAAGGAGTCAGATCCACGATGTTATTTCCCATGATTTTGATGTCAATTCCATCGGGAATAATGATGCAGCTGGGATAGTTGACCGGAAAGTTGTTGATTTCTGCCTGACTTCCAAGTGTGAGTGGAGCAGTAGGACATTGTGCCAGGGGCTTGCTGGTCAGGTAAAGAGTAAAAACAGTGAAAATAAGAAGTCGCATAGTTTAAATTTTGAACAAATGTAGTTGAAAAAATAATTTGCTCATTTTCTGTTTGTTAAAATTTTATCGGTGAATGTGTTAAAATAACCTGAGTTGATTGTTCGGGATTTCAAACAAGTCTGTTCTCAATTTCGGAAAAGATTCATGAAGTGAAAAGCGTTTTTTAGCGAGTTCAAACTGCCGTCGAATGTTCATTCCCAATACGCCCCCACCTGTCATCCGTTCCCGGAATCGGGTACTGGAAACACTTCCTCCGTGCATTTCTTTGAGTTGATTCAGTACTTTGTCTGCACGATCAGGGAAATTTTGATGTACCCAGTCGGTGAAAATGGCTTCGTTGGGTCCGTTGAGGCGGACAATCTGGTAGTGCATGGTCCGTGCACCGTGTTCTGAAACCTGTTTGGCAATGGAAAAAATTTCATCATCGTTTAAGGCTGGAATTACGGGTGCCAGCATTACATTGACAGGAATTCCGGCCTGTGACAGTTGCTCAATGACCTGTAATTTACGTTTGGAGGTGGCTGTGCGAGGTTCCAGTACCCGCCGTAGTTCTTCTTTTAGGGTTGTCAGACTGATACTCACCGCAGTTAAATTCAGGTTGGCTAATTCCTGTAATAAATCAATGTCTCTTACAATTAATGCATTTTTAGTAATGATGGAAACCGGTTGCCGGAATTCCAGGCATACTTCCAGTAATTTGCGGGTAATCCCGTATTTGCGTTCAATGGGTTGGTAACAATCTGTATTTCCGGACAACCCGATGGTGTGGATGTCCCATTTTTTCTTTGAAAGTGTTGCACGAAGCAGTTCCGGCGCATTTTTCTTGACTAAGACAATGCGTTCAAAATCAATTCCTGCACTGTAACCCCAATATTCATGTGTGGGACGGGCATAACAATAGATGCAGCCATGTTCACAACCCTGATAGGGGTTCATTGAATAATACATCGGGACGTCCGGACTTCCGACTTTATTGACAATTGATTTGGGAAAGACCTCAATGAACTTTGTTTCTCCGATTCCTTCTTCAGAAGGATCCAGATCGTCAAAATCATCACCTTTAGATGCTTTGAAAAAACGATTGTCCGGATTGATCTGAGCCCCACGGCCTTTAATGTAATTATTCTGATGCGCTGACATAGCCTTTGATTTTTTTATCAAAGATAAATAATTAATCAATTTATCGATTAAAATATAATCAAATTAATTTCCGTTGATCAATTCTCCTGAACCGTATTGAATGTAGTTTAATGTCAGTGGATTACCTACGTATATAACATTTCCGGAACCATTGATTTCTACCGTTGTATTTGCTCCCTCTGCATTGATAGATGATACAACAGGTGTACTGGAAACAACAACCAGATTATTGGTAACCGTCAGTCCTTTGGTATCTGCAAACCCGTTGCTGGTAATTTTTATATTGGCATTCTGACAGGTGCCGCTTAATACAAAATCACCATAGCCGTGTCCCTGTGTTGCATCAATACTTTGACAGTTGAGATTCAGATTTACTGTTGCTCCTCCGTCTTGTATTGTCAGTTTAAAATCAGAGGCGGTGATGGCTCCCGATGTAGAAAGATTTTTAGTTCCTTCAAAAAACAATTCATCCAGGTTGACAAAATGTACTTCTACTTTGATTGCATTCTTATCATAAGACCGTAAAAAGTCACATTTGTTCGTGTTTTTCAGATTGAGAAAACCCTTGTCATCCATGTCATAGGTGATGAGGTTGAGAAGGTTGTCCCGGCCATGTATGATAAGCTTATTTTCAGAACTTTGTACCAATACAACTTCTATTTTTGCTCCGACATGTAATTTACTGAATGTATCAAGTGGGATTTCCAACGATGTCTGTTTACCGGCAACCTTAAAACAATTACGGTCTTCTGCCTTTTTACAGGAAAAAAGCACGATCAACGGGATGAAGAGCAGCCATTGTTTCATTGTTTACGGTTAAACAGATTAAAAAAACTATATCCGACTCCCCACTCCACATAGTCAGCTTTTCCCCAATGGGACTTCAGTACTAAGTTGAAATGGATTCCGTTTTTCAGGTAATAACGCATCCCTACACGGTGATACAATGGTCCGTCCGGTTTGTATTTATCCTTTACGTATGCCCCCATTCCAAGCACAAAATGAAATTGATTCAATGGAAGCAGGTAACCTGCATAAATTCCAAATTGTGTAATTTCCCATTGTGTCTTAACAATTTCAGGACGATAGCCTAAGATGGCTTGTTTGGAAATGGCATCAAAGGAAACTTCCCATCCTACCTTTGGTTTCATGAACATTCGTGCGTGAATGCTCAGTGCAAAAACCGGATACGCCCGTTCGTTTGTTGGAAATACTTCTTTAACGGATGCAATGGCTGTCGCCCCTAAAAGAAGCTTTCGTTGCGGGATAGCTGTTGGTCGTTCCAATGTAGAATGTTCTGTTGTTTGAGAAATAAATCGCCCGTAACCCAATGCAATTTGTGGAATATTCAATCCCAGATTGGGAACTTTGAACCCTCCGTTGGAGAAATGTGTCAGGTCAATACCAACCGTAATCCAGTTCTTCCGAAAATATGTTTTTGCATCAATTCCGATGTTAATCAGCGCATTCAGATGTGTAGAAACAGCCACATTCTTTTTATTCAATGCCTCATCATAGACTTTTCCCGTATAGCCGATTCCTGCCCCCAGTTTTCCGTTTAGACGAAACTTTTCTTTTGCAACAAACGGAATCGAAAGAGAAGCGTAAGCACCAAAAAAATTACCGAGAATTTCTGTATTTCCTACACTTCCGTAGTAGAGATTGGCAGACAACTCAGGATATTTGTAATGTTTGTGCCAGGACTTTTCACCGTTGGTACGAAAGACATAGCTTAATTCAGCAGCATACGTATGATCGTTCGCTAAATGTCCCATCACAACACGGTGGCCAATCAAAAAACCGGACCGCATGCGTGCTTCCAGTCCCCAATTGGTGCGGTTTTGAGTCATTCCCTCAAATCCGGTCAACAGCAGACATAGCAACAGAATTGGACGCATTGTTTTTTTCTAAGTAATTTTTAAAGCCCGAAAATTACAAAAATTTCATTTGTATAATTCGTTTTTAACGGTATTGATACAATTATAGTTGTTTTAAAATAGTTTCGATTTCACGGTGAACTTGATCTAACTCAAGATCATATTGTCTGGTTTCTTCTGCAATCGCTTTTTTAAATAATTGAAAAGCTGTTATTCTTAACTCTGTATATCTGAGTAGCAGTGTATTTTGTTCGATTATATCGGGAGACAAGTTGTCTATAAGACTTATCTTTTTTAGTAACTGTTTGTTCTCTTCCCATTTTGGAATGAATTCATCCAACTTATAGAGGAGAAAAGAAGCTGATCTTGTTTCTAAATAATCGTAAAAGACC
>DHNG01000048.1:10560-17506 GCA_002409405.1 Flavobacteriales bacterium UBA5422
TAAATAATCGTAAAAGACCAATGTTTCGGCTTCATTTTGAGAGAATTTTTCAATTTCAATATTGTATTTCTCATAAACTTCATCTTCAGGAGACGAAACAAGAAGTGTAAAACCGACGATGACTGCAAAAGATAAAATGCAGGAAATGATTCCGATGAGAATTGATTTTCCTGCAGATTGGAATGTATTATTGAATTGTTTGTGTTCTTTTAGAACAGTCCCAAAGATTTGTTCAACAATAAAATAGACAATGAGTGAATAAATCGTTGGAATGAGTATTCTTGGAATTTTATCTATTATCGATTCGGGAACAAAAAGCAGGAACGAAAAAAGCAAAAGCGTAAATAGAATACTAATAATTAATGCATTTTTTCCTTTTTGTGATTGATTTAGTGCTGCATAATTTTCTTTTATCATGTAACCTGCGGCAAGAGGTCCGCCTAAAAATGTAGATGCCCAAATCGCATTTGATGAATACAGTTTTAGATGACTGGTCTTATTTGTTTCTTCCATTCGTAGTATGTTCTATTAATCCTCTTAACTGTTTTAGGAGGATTTGAAACAAATTTAAGGGTTTAAATCCGACATATTGCATTTATTTATTCCGAAATGTAAGCATCAAAACATTAATTTTGTTCAAAAGATGCAATTATGGACGAACGATTAGTGGCGTTTAAACGCTTGCTGGATATCATGGACGACCTGCGTGAAAAATGTCCGTGGGATAAAAAACAAACATTTGAAAGCCTTCGCCATCTGACGATTGAAGAAACATACGAATTGGCAGATGCCATTCTTGATAAGGACTTGAAGGAAGTGGAGGGTGAAATTGGTGATTTATTTCTGCACATGGTGTTCTACAGCAAATTAGGAAGTGAAGTCGGTGCATTTGATGTTACATCCGTTCTGAATCGCATTTGTGATAAGTTGATACACCGCCATCCGCATATTTATGGTGATACACAGGCGGAAACGGAAGAAGAAGTAAAAGCTAATTGGGAAAAACTGAAATTAAAAGAAGGAAAAAAATCCGTTTTAGAAGGTGTTCCCCGATCGCTTCCTGCAATGGTAAAAGCATCCCGAATCCAGGAAAAAGTCCGGGGAGTTGGATTTGATTGGGAACATGCTGCTCAGGTGCGTGAAAAAGTGGAGGAAGAATTACAGGAATTACAGGTAGAAGTTGATGCGGCAAGCGACAAGATTGAAGAGGAATTTGGAGATGTACTGTTCTCCATGATCAATTATGCCCGCTTCTTAAATGTCAACCCGGAGAATGCGCTGGAGAAAACGAATAAAAAATTCATTGCCCGTTTTCAGAAAATGGAGGAGATGGCTGCCCGAAACAAGGAAGCTATCAGCGACTTGAGTTTTGAGGCATTAGACAATTACTGGAATCAGGCAAAACTGGAGTTGCGCGATAAATAAATTCAGCAGAGGTATCTGATCCTTTATTCGTTGATGGCATAGATGGTCATCCCGCTTCTCAGTTTTGGTTCTACCCACGTTGATTTGGGTGGCATGATCAGTTGATTGTCTGCCACTTTTTTAACTTCGTCAATGGTTACGGGGTACAGGAAAACAGCCAGTTCGTATTTTCCTTCGGTCATCCATTCCACAATTTTTTCTACAGGAGTTGTACCTCCTACGAATTCAATGTTTTTATCTGTTTTCAGGTCGTGAATGTGAAGAATCGGACGTAAGATGTATTGGGTGAGAATTTCAGCGTCCAATGAGTTGACAGGATGTTCCTCGTCAATGATGTGTGGTTTGCAGGTTAGTTTGTACCAGTTTCCTTTGATGCAAATTGTCAGGTCGTGTTCCTGCTCAGGTCGCTGTAGTGCTGTACATTTTTCTACTTCGAATGAGGCTGAAACAGCTTGGATGAATGCATCTTCCGAAAGTCCGTTCAGCGAATGAATTACCCGGTTGAATTCCAGGATTTGCAATGCACATTCATCAATCATATACGCCAGGAATGAAGATTCATTGGGATATTGACTGCGATTTTCCCTGATTCGTCTGTCTTCCAGTCCGACAGAGGAAGCGGACCGGTGATGTCCGTCAGCAATGTAAAGTGCGTCAATTGACTCGAACAGTTGCTGCATTTCTGTGGTTTCTGCTTCACTCAAGACCCACAAATCGTGTTTGATGCGATCTGTCGTAGTGAATTCGTATTCTGCACGATGGGAAGTAATCTCGTTGATTTTTTGTTCCAATGCAGGATTGTGGGGGTAGGAGAGAAGTACCGGTTCGGCATTGAACCCGACAATATCCAGGTAATCAATAAACATTTCTTCCCGGCTTGTGAGTGTTGCTTCGTGTTTTTTGATCTTATCCTGACGGTATTCTTCGTTACTGGCTCCGGCAACAACTCCTGTAAATGCGTGCCCGTTTTTTGTTTGACGGTAAATGTAAATTCTGGGACTTTCTTCCTGGAAAAGAATTCCTTCTTCCAAAAAAGATTGGTACTCCCGTTTAACCAATTCAAAACGCTCCGGTGTATTGGGTTGCGTTGTACGTTCCCCTCCGAACTCAGGATTGATGATGTGCAAAAACGTAAACGGATTGTCTTCCAGTTTGGATTCCAACACATTCTTTTTGTACGAGTAAATCGGGCGGGTAGCCACCAAATGTACTTTGTCGCGCACAGGGCGAACAGCTCTAAACGGGGTAATTTTAGCCATTGTTTAAATTCGAATTTTCGATGTACTGAAATTGGGATTCAAAACTACTATTTTTCTTGAATTCATCAAGCAAAAATTGAAAATGCCACTTAATCTATTCTGAATGGTTGCCGAAAACAGATTGCTTTCCTATGGTATCTAACCGTGATGTTTTATTCTGTACGTTTCAATTTTCAGATCAATGGGGTCGACTGGTGTTATTTCTTCAACAAATTCAATCATTTCCAGGTCAACCAACTGTTTTAAATCGCTTTCTGAAATGTCCGTTGAGCTAAACGTTAAAGAAGTATCATTGATGGATATAAACCAGGGAGTCCATAAGATACCCCAGTATTCAATTTTGAACACGAACTCAAATTGCTTGTGTTGTTCACATTGTGTGATTAGTTCGTTCCAGAATAGAGTCAATCGTTCATTCATTGAGCCACTGCAATTCAGTTTGTAGATTTTCCTTTGCCTGTCGTTCAAATTTAGTGAAAAAAAAGTCGGTTTTGTAAATGCGCTCCATTGCTAAAAAGTGCTGCAATACTTTTTTTCTTCCCGGCTTGTAAACAGTATCAGGATATATGATATATTCTTTCCGTACATTTTTGAAGTAGTCTGAATACACTTCCCATGGTTGCCCCAGCACAGAAAGGTCTGCATCTATAAAATAATTGGTGTCACTGTCACTGGATTCCAGGTGTAATTTTGTTGCTAAAATTTGATTTTTACAGCGTTTTATTGTGACGTTAGGAACGGCCAACTGCTGCATTCTTTTTTCAGCAAAATCTGCACTTCCTTCTTCGTTATCAGATCGTGACGCGTCGTAGATGACGTCGTGATAGTATAATGTAAATAGAATGGTATTCCAATCGTTTATTTGGTCTTTTAATTCCGTCAACACGTCTAAAAGATGTTCCAGATGCTGTAAGGTATGGTACTTTCGTTCATGCCCGGAATAGGTTGTTTCCACTTCCGTCCAAAGTTCATGAATCAAACGGTCATTGTTCGTATGGTTTGTTAAAAGTCCGATGAATGTTTCTTTTAGCATACGATGATGTTACATTATTGCTGTTGGTTTTTATTAATAAATTTCGTTTCTACTCATATTGTATTGAAACGAAAACCAGCACATTGAATCTACTTTTTCTAAATAAAGTAAGTCCTTCCATCTTTCTTGATCATGATCTTCCGGAGTTATACATCGATTGAAAATATATTCTACTTTAATGACCTTTTCATTTTCAATGTTTATTCTTCCAAAATACCTTCTTTTATAATAGACAAGCTTGTCAGGTTTTGGTACATTTTTGTGATGTATTCCAAAAGTAAGTGAGTCAGGTTTATTACTGACTATATAATTTCTAAATGCAATTTCAACTTCTTCAATTTCCGAAGGTGTTGGTTCAAATGGTGTGTCCTTGTCATTTGGATCTTCTTTAAAAATGACACACATTTCATCAGAACATTGATAATCATTCTTTTTCGTTGTACAATTAACAAACAGTACTAATATAACAAGGATTCCTTTTATTATTTGTGGCATTTGTTGTTTTATCTTATCTCGGTTGAATGGATTGCAGTGCTTCCGCTCCGTTCATCATCACATAAATCATCACAACGATACCTGTCAACAGGATAAATGCGAGATAGCCTAACAACGTCAACCCTAGAATGATTAGTACTTTTAAAAGAATTGTCATCCAGGATTTTTCTGCATAAAATCCTTTAAAAAACCAGATTAACAGAAGCGGTGTTATCCATACGCTGGCTTGCATTAAATAATACGGAATAGCAGACGAACTATGCCGGAAAATGAACATAAGCGGATAGATCAAAATAATACTGATCAACGTGTAATAAGAAAGGATGTAGGCATTCATCACTACATGTTCATAGTAATTGTGTCCCGATTTTCGGAATGCAATTCTGGTCGCAAGTGCAAAGAACGGAATGAGGATCATCATAAACAGCGACATGTAACTGGATATCGTCGCCATTACTTTCTGCATGAATACAGAATCCATGTGCATTACTGAATAATAATCGCGCATCATTGCCTCCATTCCGATCACTTTGTAGGATAGAAATGCAGAAAGACCGCTCAAAACAAATGTCAGTAAGATCGGTTTATAATGCCGTACCCGGTTTCCGTCAATAAAATCCCGTGCTGTTTTCCCCGGATTTTTTAAGATGGTTTTTGCAGAATACAATAACCCTTTATTCGCGTGAAGAAACGTGTACTGTACTTCTTCCATCACGTATTTTCGATCAATTCGCTTGTACTTTTTCTGACCACAATTAATACAGAAATTACCCGTAATCAGTTCGTTGCAGTTTTTACAATTTTCGGCCATGGTTTATTTTAGGTTGCGCTCTTTTAGTAAGTTGTTTAATTCGTTTTGCTTGTCCTTCGGTTTCTTTACCAGTTTATAGATTAAAAACAACGGGATCAGCGTCACTAATCCCCAACTGTTGGTAAAAACGCTGAAACATACAATCCCCACCAAAAATCCAACAAATACAGCATCAATGATGGCATTTGACTTCATTTTTTTTGCTTCCTGTAACAATTCCTGGTCGGTTAATTCTGATAATTCTTTTTGTTGCATTTCCATTCGTTTGTACTGTTTTTTATCACTCAACACTCATTACGGAATGAAGGTCTGGGTGGATGCAAATGTACTATAAATCATCAAAAATACACGAATTGGTTGAATTCAATCAGAGGGTATACAACGAAATTTTTGTTCCGCCGGAATCATAATAAACGGACATGCCTGAATGGAATTATTAAGTCATTTGGTTGTATAAGGATTCGAGTCGTCCCGTTTTAATAAAAATTTGATCGAATGTTATTATTTGGAATGCTTTTTGACTAATTTATCTACGTGAAAAATTTGACTGTATTCTTTTTCCTGGTGTATTTTGCCGGTTGTTACGGGCAAGGAGTTCGACATGAAAAACCGAATGCAGGTCTGCAGACCGGATTGGTACTTAATATCGGAACGCATGAACTGGCAGTTGGTTGGCAATTGAAAGGATACATCGGATTTGATTACGCGCAGCTCAACCTGGGAAATACCTTTTCCTGGAAGGTGTATGGTTTGGGAAACCGGAAACGGCTCTTTGAAAACAGAGCTAATGCCGGTGCTGCATTGATGGTCGGAAAAAACAACTCGATTGTTGACTTTGAACTGGACGGATTGAGTCATCAAACCCGAAAAGATGTTGGTGTTGCATTCAATTACCTGGTATACACCGACAATGCGGGAACATCCCAACTCTCGGGAGGGTTTGCGCTTCATATTAAAAATGTATCGGTTCGTTTTGAGAACGATGTATTCGGCGGGCAGGCACGGGATCGCTTCCGGACGGGAATTTTAGCGGTTTCCTATCGGCAGGAGTGGTATAAGATCAACGCAGGATTGTATATCTGGACAGGAGAAACGAGAGGTTCATTCTGGGATAAATCAGTCCGGACAAAAGAAATGCCGGGTGGTTTTCGCTCTCTGGAAGCGCTTCCTTATGGAAAAACGTCGCATGGAATTTATTATGGAGGTGTTCAGTTTTTATTGCCTTATGGAAACATCGTACACCTGAAAATAGGAGCGGATAGTGAGCATTTTCGTCATTTCTTCCAAAACCGGTTGATCCACGATTTGTATTTTCTGCCTCAGACCTTTGAACGAAATACGCCCCATTATCCACGATTGGATGAAAACGGAAACCCTGTTTTTGATAAAGAGTTAGTTCGAAAAACAAGGTACTATCTTCAATTCGGCGTAAATGAATAATTTTACTCCCGGTATGGAGAATAAAACAGTGATTTTTTGGTTCCGTCGGGACCTGCGGTTGGAAGATAATGTCGGTCTGACACATGCATTGAACAGCGGATACCGGATACTTCCCGTGTTTATTTTTGACACAACGATTCTGAACCTGCTGGAAAATAAATACGATCGTCGTGTGGATTACATTCATCAGGCATTGACATTGGTGAATGAACAGTTGCACCTATACGGATCGGGAATTCAAACATTTTACGGATCTCCTTCGGAGGTGTTTGAAACAATTACGATGACCTATGCGGTTGAAGCGGTGTATTGTAACCATGATTATGAACCGGTGGCAATCAGAAGGGATTTGTCAATGAAACAACAACTTTCTAAAAAGGGAATCGCATTTCATTCGTTTAAAGACCAGGTTATTTTTGAAAAAGGAGAAGTGACAAAGAACGATGGAAATCCGTATACTGTTTTTACACCGTATGCGAAGAA
>DHNG01000048.1:17624-17953 GCA_002409405.1 Flavobacteriales bacterium UBA5422
AAATGGAAAGAAACATTATCGTTAAATCAGTACGTTTCTGTTGATTTGAATTACAAGAATTTTCTGCCGATTTCTCCGGGAGAAATTCATTCTCTGAAAGCAATCGGGTTTGAAAAAACAGCTATAAAATTCAGTAAACCTTCCCTGGATGAATCAATCGTTAAAAACTATCACCTGTACCGGGATTTTCCTGCGATGAACCTGACGTCACACCTGGGAATTGCTTTACGATTCGGTACGATTTCCATTCGTCAGTGTGTTGATTTTGCACGAAAACACAATGAAACCTGGTTGAACGAGCTTATTTGGCGTGAGTTTTTTATGCAGAT
>DHNG01000048.1:18071-18439 GCA_002409405.1 Flavobacteriales bacterium UBA5422
TGGCGTGAGTTTTTTATGCAGATACTCTACTATTATCCCCAGGTGGTGAATACCAGTTTTAAACCACAATATGATTTTATCCAATGGCGTAACAATGAAGAAGAATTTGCCCGTTGGTGTGAAGGAACGACCGGTTATCCCATCGTAGATGCAGGAATGCGGGAACTCAATGCGACAGGATTTATGCACAATCGTGTGCGGATGATTGTTGCCAGCTTTTTATGCAAACACTTACTGATTGATTGGCGATGGGGAGAGGCGTATTTTGCAGAAAAACTGAATGATTATGACCTTTCTGCGAATAATGGAAACTGGCAATGGGCTGCAGGTTGTGGTTGCGATGCGGCGCCGTATTTCCGTATTTTTAA
>DHNG01000048.1:18562-22292 GCA_002409405.1 Flavobacteriales bacterium UBA5422
TATTTCCGTATTTTTAATCCAACCGCACAAACACAAAAATTTGACAAAAACCTGGAGTACATACGAACCTGGAACCCGGATTTTGAATTATCTGTTCCGATGGTTGATCACCCGGCAGCACGTGAACGGGCGTTAAAAACGTATGGGGCAGCGTTGAAAAAAGAATGAACGACGGTTATAAGAAATCAAATCGTACAATCAATAAAAAAGCGCCTGTCAATCGACGGGCGCTTTCTGTTTTATATTTCCTCAATCAAGGATTACAAGTGAATCACTTCTCCGTATGCTGCAGCTGCAGCTTCCATGATTGCTTCTGACATTGTCGGGTGCGGATGAACCGTTTTAATCAATTCTTCACCAGTTGTTTCCAACTTGCGGATTGCTACCAGTTCGGCAACCATTTCCGTTACGTTAGCTCCAATCATGTGACCGCCTAACAATTCACCGTATTTCGCATCAAAAATCAATTTTACAAAACCGTCTTTTGCTCCTGCAGCGCTAGCTTTACCGGAAGCGGAGAACGGGAATTTCCCTACTTTGATTTCATATCCTGCTTCTTTTGCCGCTTTTTCTGTCATACCAACAGAAGCAACTTCAGGAGAACAGTATGTACATCCCGGGATATTTCCGTAGTTCAACGGTTCCGGGTGATGTCCTGCAATTTTCTCAACACAGATAATTCCTTCTGCAGAAGCAACGTGTGCCAATGCTGCAGTCGGGATTACATCTCCGATCGCAAAGTATCCTGGGATATTTGTTTCGTAGAAATCGTTTACAAGGATACGTCCTCTGTCAGTAACGATACCAACTTCTTCCAATCCGATGTTTTCAATGTTTGCTTCAATTCCTACAGCTGAAAGTACCACATCTGCCTCTAATTTCTCTTCCCCTTTCTCTGTTTTTACAAATACGGTACATCCTTTTGCAGAAGTTTCTACTTTCTCAACAGCAGAACCTGTCATAACTTTGATTCCCGCTTTTTTGAATGACTTCTCCAATTGTTTTGACACCTCTTCGTCTTCAATCGGAACAATGTTTGGTAAGTATTCAACAACAGTCACCTCTGTACCGATTGCATTGTAGAAATAAGCAAATTCAACTCCGATCGCACCGGAACCAACTACAACCATCTTTTTAGGCTGTGTTTTTAAGGTCATTGCTTCGCGGTATCCGATAATCTTTTCCCCGTCTTGCGGAAGATTCGGCAACTGGCGTGAACGCGCTCCCGTTGCAATGATGATTCCTTTTCCTGCCGTATATTCCGTTTCTTTTCCGTCTTCTCCGGTTACAACTACTTTTTTCCCTGGTTTTATAACTCCGGTTCCTTTGATGACATCAATTTTGTTTTTCTTCATCAAAAACTGGATTCCAGCACTCATTCCGTTGGCAACACCACGGCTTCTTTCTACCATTGCTCCAAAATCCGCTTTGGCGTCTTTCACTTGAATTCCATAATCAGAAGCATGTGTCAGGTATTCAAAAACGTTGGCACTTTTCAACAATGCTTTTGTAGGAATACATCCCCAGTTCAAACAGATTCCCCCCAGACTGTCACGTTCAACAATTGCTGTTTTTAATCCCAATTGAGAAGCTCTGATTGCTGTAACATATCCACCTGGACCTGAACCAATAACAATAATATCGTAGCTCATAACTATTCTTTGTTTTTGTAAAAATAAAAATTATCGCATGGCGAATTTAGTGATTTATTTACCGATAGCAACTGCACAATGCAATAAAATTTGGATCACGCGCCAATCAGTCTCCTTAAATCGCTGACATGCTGTTCCCATAAGGCTTTGGCTTCTTTACTGTCCTCATCTGTTGCAGCACCTGAAACGGTTAAAATCACAGCATTGGTTAACGGATCAACATGGTATCTGAAACCAAAATAGGTATCGATTCCCTCTTCTTCATCTTCGATCCATTGCCATTTGATGGCTTGTCCTTTTTTTAAACTGAGTAGCCGCGCCTGTTCGATATAACCATCCCATTCAAATGAGTAGACGTCGTCTTTTACATTGACATCATCGCAAAACCAGTCTGCAAGTCCGCTTTGGGTAAAAAGAACGTTATCGAGTACTTTGGGTGAGGTTTTTAAAACGTATTCTAACTCAAAAATTTTCTTATCTTTCACAGTTGTTGTTATTTG
Source organism: Flavobacteriales bacterium UBA5422 (assembly GCA_002409405.1). Lineage (GTDB taxonomy): Bacteria > Bacteroidota > Bacteroidia > Flavobacteriales_D > Crocinitomicaceae > Taishania. The sequence continues at coordinate 20,715 of DHNG01000048.1, forward strand.
TTTTAACTTCGCAGCTAATTTTTTGCAATATACATAATTCTTTTCAATGGCATTAGTACATTCATTCGAAACAAGTGGAAATAAGCTGTTTAAATACAGAGGACAGATTCCTGTAGTGTTATTTTTAATGGCAATTCCGGTTGTTTATTTTACTGATTATAAATGTGTTGATGAAAACCCTTTGCTGGATTGGGTTTTGTTGATAACTTGTGCATTAATTTCGTTTAGCGGTCAGGTAATCAGGTCAATAGCGATCGGTACGGCAAACAAACATACTTCGGGAAGAAATACAAAGGAAGGACAGGTTGCAGAAGCGCTCAATACCAAAGGAATCTATTCAACGGTACGGCATCCGCTTTACCTGGGGAATTACCTGATGTGGATCGGGATTGTAGCATATACATACAACATTTATTTTGTGATCATTGTTTCGTTGTTGTTCTGGATTTATTACGAACGTATCATGTATGCAGAAGAACGCTTCCTGGAACGCAAATTTGGTGACGATTATGTGAACTGGTCGCTGAAAGTTCCGGCATTCATTCCAAGCTTTAAAAACAAGGTAAAATCAGAAATTCCGTTTTCCTTCAAGACAACGTTGAGAAGAGAATATTCCGGAATCACAGCAACGATTTTAGGGTTTGTTTTCGTCGATTTCCTGCGCGTGTGGTTTACAAGCGGAGCGCCTCAGTGGAGAACAGAGCACCTGATTGTGTTGATTATTGCATTTGGAATAACACTTGTGCTACGGTCTTTAAAGCATTATACAAAAGTATTGCACGAAGCAGACAGGTCGTAGGTAGAATCAGGAACGTGTAAATTCTATCAACGGACGATAATCTCCGTTATCCGCTGCTTTCAATGATTGAATATAAGTATTTCGGACGGAATTCTTTTCTGATAAATTACATCCTGCTCCCCATGAAAAAACAATATGTTCGAACGCTTTTTCCGAGATAATGTCAGCCATTAAGCGACTGTGACGGCCATTCCCGTTAGAAAAATAATGAATAGCAACCAGTCGGTGTTTAAAACGGATCGAAAGTTCATCTGGAGAATAGGTTTGGTGTTGTATCCAAAAGAGCGCATCATCTAACAAGAATTTCAGATCTGTTGGTATGAGGTAATTTTTTACGCCGATATTTTTTTACTTTTTCGAAATGTACCTGCCCACTTCCATACTTCCCCGTACATTTTTTTATGAAGCGTGCAGACAAAATCTATCGTAAAAACCTTGTCTGCAGTCCATTTTTTATTCAGTGTCCACAACAGTACTTCCTCAATGTTTTTTTGCTCAAACTCGTCCAACTCTGCTCTGGTAGAAATACTCTTTATTTTCAATCCGCCTTTCTCTTCTTCATCTAACGGAGTTTGCCCCTTGAGATATGTCAGATTTAATCCCACAACGATTTCGGCATTTTTTCAATGATTTCCTGTTTGCGTTCTTCTGCGGCCGGTTTTAGTCGACTATAGGAAACTTCCTGATCTTCCAATGCCATATTTTGTGATGTCCGATGAACAACTTCATAAGCTAACCTGGAAGCCTTCCGATCTATTAAAGCGTCAAGAGAACCGTCT
>DHNG01000048.1:22403-45934 GCA_002409405.1 Flavobacteriales bacterium UBA5422
TTTTGGAATGAATCCGTAAACCAGCTGCATGTCTAGTGCAGCTGCCAATTCATGCAGTGATCTTAAGGTAATGCTTTTTTATTCAAACAGCGTTGTATAGAGATATGTGAACATAAAAAACGCTCACAAATACTGTGAACGTTTTTCTGTCTTGTGCGAGTAGGGTTGTTTTAAAACAACCGCTGCAAATCTTCTTTTAATGCTTTTACGGTGATGTCACTTGGTAATTCTCCGATTTCTGCTGTCAGTTCAAAAATTTTCGCTGCCAGATCCGTACTCATGGAAGTCGGTTGCATTTGTTTCCCTGCAATGTTGACAATCTTAACGGTTTCTTCTTTGGAGTTTTTCACCATTTCCCAAAGCCCTGGTGTGATAAATAGTTGTTGTGCTACATTGTGATCATATTCATCGCGAATGGCTTTGAGTAATTCAGCCTGATAAGCTGCAGAAGGTAATCCCGGGTTGATTGTCCGCATAATCAGACTATTCGGATGAATGCGCTCCATCAATAGAACAGCACGCTGATAGGCATCTACACGGTTGGGAAGGAAAAACTCCTGACGCTGTTTTTTTAATTCTGATTGTAATTGCCGCATGCTGTGCTTGTCTTCTTTTTCAGCATTCTTTCTTAAAAATAAAATGGTTGTCATTAATACTGCTCCTGCAGGAATGACAATCAGTGCAATTTGAAATACAATTTCTTCCCAGTTCATATTTGTTTTTATTTTGGTTAACGAAAATAGATTTTTTTGGTGAACAAGCAGCTATTCACTTCTTCTTTTTAATAAAGAATGCAGGAATGAGGAAAAGTAACACGGGTTGGGTATGTTGTCTCTATCCCCATCCTTCCCGAACGGATTTAACCAGTAATTCACTGACAGAACTACATCCCGATTTCCGCAAAATGTTTTTCCGGTGAACGTGGATCGTATGAATACTTAAATTCAATTCATATGCGATCTTTTCACTATTGAATCCTTGGAGTACATAGCGCAAGACTTCTTTTTCCCTTTTTGTAAATACTTCCTTTGACTTCGAAAATACCGATTTAGGTTTGACATTGATAAATGAAGGTTCCCCCTCCAGTCCGATGAAAGACAATGTCATTTGGGAAGAAGGTGAAAGGTCGGTGATGTCGGTATGAAAAACCAGGTTGTATAACACAGAGCCGTCTTCATCTATTTGAATGGTGACAGACTGCTGCAGAATACTGATGTATGTTCCGTCTTTTTTCCGAAGCCGGTAATTATACCGGCTTTTGTATTTCATGAGTTTATCTACCGGGAGTTGTTTTTTGAAATCCACTACTGTCGATTCGAAATCTACAAAATAGGGGAGATCATCCGGATGAATACTGTCCAGCAATAAATCGGTGGAAAATTCGTCCGGTTTATATCCCAACAAGGTTTCAACAGATGAAGACGTAAAATCAACGCTTCGGAAAGACGGGTTGAAAACGAAAAAATAATACTCTCCCGGTTGAAAGATGTTTAACAACTTCTTATACAACTCAATTTCGAGCGTCAACTCTTTCGGAGTGGCGTTTTTCCCGATCTCGGCCCATTTTTTTTCTACCTCTCTAATGATAATTTTCTTCATCCGAATCTGCTGGAAAATGTAATTACAATGAACCCTTGTTTGATAAAAAGAGCTCTTAAACCGTCAGATGTTCACCTACATTCAGGAGTATAAGTTCTTTTCCTTTTTTGTTGAAAGTTGCCTTTGCCTGTGCATGATCAATCGTAATCAATTCAGCTGTGTCGTAGTGAATTCCCATAATCTTGCTACATTCAATGAAATCAGCTGCTACAACTGCTTCTTCAATGTCCATTGTGAAATTTCCACCGATCGGTAAGATGGCAAGATCCAGCTTGTAGAAAAGAGGAATCAATTTCATATCCATTGTCAACGAAGTGTCCCCGGCAACATAAATGGATTTACCGTCCTGTTGGATTACAAACCCCACCGGATTTCCTCCGTATGTACCATCCGGAAACGAAGAAGAGTGAATGGCACTAACTACTTTTACTTTTCCGAAATCAAAATTCCAGCTACCTCCCTGGTTCATCCCGTGCCCTTTAATCCCCGCTTTGTCGTAATACGTTACAATCTCATGATTGGAAATGATCAATGCGTTGGTTCGTTTGGCAATCGCTTCCACGTCCCATACGTGATCATAGTGTGCATGTGTCAGCAGAATATAATCGACTTTTAGTGAATTAATATCGATTCCTGCAGCTTTAGGATTCCCGGAAATGAACGGATCAACCAGAATATTTTTGCCATTGAGTTCGATGTTGATACATGAGTGTCCGTAATATGTGATTTTCATAACGTATTCTTTTTTTGTTTTAATGAATGCCGAAGATAATGAATGGGAAATAGAAATACAAGAGTGCGGGTAAAAAGTTTCTGCCAGAAAACGGGCTGTCTGTAGCTGCTCTAAAATAAATAGTTAAATTGGTACGTTAAATACCAAAATCAAATCATAAAACGAATGAAAAATTACAAAAATAGTGTCAAAAATGTGGTAGCTGGAATGCTTGTATTGCTGGCTTTTTTACCTGGAGAACTTTCAGCTCAGAACAGAGCAATTGAATTTGAAACAGGATCGTGGGCAGAAGTTATTCAAAAAGCAAAAAAAGAAAATAAGCCGATCTTTGTAGATGCATTTGCCGTATGGTGCGGACCTTGTAAATGGATGGCCAAAAGCGTTTTTACAAACGATACGGTTGCCGATTTTTACAATTCCAACTTTGTCAATGTAAAGATGGATATGGAAAAAGGAGAAGGGATTGAACTGGCAAAAAAATGGAAAATCCAGGCATATCCTACTCTGTTGTACTTTTCTCCTGAGGGGGAGATGATTCACCGGATTTGTGGAGCATATCCTGCAAATGAATTTGTTCTGGGTGGAGAAAATGCACTGAATCCTGAAAAACAATTTGGACAATTTGTCAAAAAATACGAAAACGGAAACCGTGATCCTGAATTTTTAGCACATTATGTACAATTGCTGGCTGAATCCTGTATGGGAGGGAAAGAAGAGACGGAAGTTTATTTCGCTACGCAAAAGGATGAAGAATTAACCAGTGAAAGAAATTGGAATTTAACACTGATGCTAGTAGATGATATGAATTCAAGAGTGTTCAAAAACCTGGAGAATAACAAAAAAATATTTGAAGAAAAGTACTCAAAAGAAGCCGTGGCAGAAAAGATGGAACAGGTTTACACCACTGCATTGATGAGACAACTCTACAAAAAAGATGATGCCGGTTATGAAAAGGTACAACAGGAGCTTACTTCCCGTAAAAATGATCTGGCAGACAAAGCAATAGCTGCAGCAGAATTGAACAAATTTGAAATTCGAAACGAGTGGGATAAATATGCAAACGCAGCCAGTAAATTTGTATCTAACTACGCGATGGATGATTTTGGGACGCTGAATAGCATCGCCTGGACGTTCTACGAACAGATTAAGGATCCGAAACAATTGAAAAAAGCAGTAGTGTGGGCAAAGAAATCCGTTTCCTTGACTGAAAAACCATTCAATCTGGATACGTACGCTCATTTATTGTATGCAACCGGGAATAAAAAAGAGGCAATTGTGCAACAAAAACGTGCAATCGAACTGGCAAAGAAAACTGGAGATCCAATGGTATCTGATCTGGAAAACAATCTGAAAATGTTTGAAGGAAAATAAGATAATCAGTCGACAATCGGATACAAAATGTAAATTTGCAATTGTACTATTCGACCGGAGAAGGTTGAATAGTACATGCATTTTGAGCTGTAACGAATGAAACGATAGATGACACCCGGACTTATTATTACCATTTTAGCAATCTATTTTGCCGTACTGATCATCATATCAGTTATTACTTCACGCGGAGCGAATTCAGATACGTTTTTTACGGGGAACCGGCAGAATAAATGGTACCTTGTTGCCTTCGGAATGATCGGAACCTCACTTTCCGGTGTAACATTTATCTCGGTTCCGGGAACGGTGGTCAATGATGGAATGGGGTATTACCAGGTTGTACTGGGCTACATTCTGGGGTATGTTGTGATTGCACAGGTGCTGATGCCGTTGTACTACCGTTTGCAGGTCACGTCCATTTATCAATACCTGGAGGAACGGTTTGGTACTGTCAGCTATAAAACAGGAGCGAGTTTCTTTATGCTTTCCCGCACGTTGGGATCGGCCATTCGTTTATTTCTGGCAACAGAAGTACTGCATTTGTTTTTGTTTGGTCCGATGCAGGTTCCGTATTGGGTCACAGCAGTTGTGACCTTACTTTTAATCTGGATATATACATTCAAAGGAGGAATTAAAACCATTGTTATTACCGACGCATTTCAGACAATTTTCCTCATTAGTTCGGTTATTATCTGTACAATAATCATCGCAAAAGTATTGCATGTTGATTTTGTTGGATTGTATGATAAAATAACCGCAGCAACAACAACTAACGGACATTCCATGTCGAAGATTTTATTTTTTGACGACCCGAATTCCAAATTGTTCTTTCCGAAACATTTTTTCGGAGGAATGTTTATCGCCATTGCCATGACAGGATTAGACCAGGACATGATGCAAAAGAATTTATCGTGTAAAAATCTACGCGATGCACAAAAAAATATGTATTCCTTTACAACGATTCTGGTGATTACCAATTTCCTGTTTTTATTGTTGGGAGGAGCATTGTATGTGTATGCGATGGAAACAGGTGCGGAGCTGCCTATGAAAGAAGGTAAAATCATTACCGATCACGTTTTTCCTTCGTTGGCATTGAGTGATTTTGGATTGGTAGCAGGTATTTTCTTCCTGCTAGGAATCACTGCGTCTTCGTACGCATCTGCCGATAGTGCACTGACAGCATTGACGACCGGATTCTGTATTGATTTTCTCAATTTTAGCAGACGGGAGGAAAAACAACGGCAACGATTGAAATTGATTGTGCACATCGGTTTTTCTGTACTGTTTTTACTGATTATTCTCGGAACGAGGTGGTATGTTCAAAATAACCCGGGAACGGATTTAATCGGGTTGATTCTGACATTGGCAGGCTATACATATGGGCCATTGCTGGGTTTGTTCTTCTTTGGTATTCTGACACAGCGAAAATTAAATGAATGGCTGGTTCCGTTTGTGTGCCTCCTCATTCCTGTGCTATGTTATGTTTTAGACAAAAATTCAGTTGACTGGTTCAACGGATACCGGTTTGGATATGAAATGTTGATCCTGAACGGAATACTTACATTTGCAGGGTTGTACCTGATTTCTCACCAACCAACACCAAAATTACAACAGGATGAAACTAGTCTTATCGGATAACGGTTTACACAAACGCTTTGCACCGCTTACATTAACACGTCCTGTGGGCGATTTGCGTATCGGTATTCTCACAAATACAGAACGCTGGAGGCTACTTGCAAATACAGAGGTGTACTATGAAACGGAAACATACCTACAAGGTAAATTCGCTATATCGGAATATTGCGATATCACGATAAATGCAGCATTGATTCCCTCCCGTGAAATTGGAGAAGTCATACTCTCATTACCGGATAATTCGGTATTAAAGTACGAATCAACAGAGTTGGCAAGAAAAGGGAATGGAATAAATCAGGTAAACTGGATGGGGGAACAGCCAGTAATTATTTCGCAACGCTGGCACCTGTATCAATTCAATGAAATAGCATTAAAACAAGATTTTAAACTGTTGACCAATAACCGCATCAGTCAACCGTTATCTGCAACAAATACTGTGATTGGTGACCCTTCTCAAATTTTTCTGGAAAAAGGTGCGGTGGTGGAGGCGTCCATTCTGAATACTAAATCAGGACCGATCTATGTCGGGAAAGATGCGGAAATAATGGAAGGGTGTAGTGTCCGTGGCGGATTGGCGTTAGGCGAACATGCCGCATTGAAAATGGGGGCAAAAGTTTATGGTGCTGTAACACTTGGCCCGCACTGTAAAGTAGGGGGAGAGGTCAGTAATGTTGTATTTCAGGCATACTCCAATAAAGGACATGATGGGTTTCTGGGAAATGCATTGATCGGTGAGTGGTGTAACCTTGGTGCAGATACGAATACTTCGAATTTAAAGAATAATTATGGTAATGTATCAACCTATTCTTACGAGGCAGAAGCGGAAGTGAAAACAGATGTTCAGTTTATGGGAGTATGTATGGGCGATCATTCCAAATGTGGAATCAATACGATGTTCAATACGGCAACAGTAGTTGGTGTTTCCTGTAACGTGTTCGGAGCAGAATTCCCGAATAAATTTGTTCCTTCGTTTTCCTGGGGCGGACAAAATCCGGTTTCTTTCAAATTTGACAAGGCAGTGGAGTACGCCAATAACATGATGAGCAGAAGAGGATTGGTGTTAACGAAAGAAGAGATTGAAATTCTGCGTAAAATTCATTCTGACAAAATACAGGATTTTATCGACTAGAAAATGCACACTTGCTTACCAAAAGAAACGTTTTTCTTTAACCTGTTCAATCGCTTCAATCAATGCGACAGAGCTGGTATAGCGTTGCTCAAATGATTCCTGAAGACGTTGGTCAACTTCTTCTTCTGACATCAAATTCGGAGCAGTTCGCCAATGCGGTTTAGCGCACACACGCAGAATCCATTCATTCAGTTGTTTGGGCATGGAAGAATCAGAAGGAATCGGGTGTGCCAGCTGTAGATTCGTAAAGACGCTCGGATTGGGATGTGCAAGAGGTAATTTACCCGCCCATAAGCGATAAATAGTAATTCCCAACGCAAAATAATCCGTTGTTGGATTGATGAGTTCAATTTTATTGAGAATCAATTCAGGAGCAGCGAATCCCAAGGGGAAAATCAATGAACGGAAATCTCCGGTTTTTTTATTGACAGCCATTCCGAAATCAATCAAGTGAACCTGAAAATTCTCCAAGGTTCCTTCAATGAGAAAATTGGAAGGTTTCAAATCACAATGGAAAATTTCCTGAGAATGAATGAGGTCTAATAACACAGCCGTCTGCTTAACAAATTGACGGGTAAATTCCAGTCGTTTCTTTTTGGGTATCGTTTCCCAGAATTCCACTAAACCAGTCCCGGATTTATAGGTGAGAAGCAACGAGATTGTTTCGTCTGTTTCATCAAAGCTAACAACCTGAGGAAGCCCCGGGTCAGAAAAAGTAAATCGATGTTCATTTCTCAATTGCTCCAATGCCCGTTCGGAGATCGCTTCTTTTTTTGCTGTCTTCAGCACATAGAATTTGCCATTTTCAGTATCCTCCATGCGGAATACCTCCCCGAATTTTCGTCTCCTGGAATTCCCTAAAGGGGTGATAGTGTGTAAATTTAAATGCATAAACTTCTGTTGAGCATTTCCAAAATCGATTATTTTTGTTTAAGTTAGCTAAAATAGACAATATTCACATTGAAGAACATATCCATGACACTATGAAAGAAATATCCATTAAACAAACCTTGTTGGTTGTGCTTGTATTCGCTTGTTTGTCGATAGGTTTAGACTTGTTCAAAAAATTAGTGGATCATTCATTCGATCTGAACTATGTCATTAATTGTGACACATTCCTGTTTGAAGTTGCCATTGAATTTAAAATAATCTTTTTGACCGGAATCATAACAGCCATCATTGTGCGGAAACTAGATTTTAATCTGACCAGAACAGTACTGCTACTGTTCTTTATTTTTACATTTTTCTATTGTTTCATTAGCTACCTTGTGTCGCTGTTTGTCTTCTTCTTTTTGTCCGCAGACCTGGAAGATGTCCGAATCAACTTTTACGATTCGTTTGTCCGGTTTTTACCCAATGGATTTAATCAGGGGATTTTATTTTCATTGATCTTGATTTTATTTATCAGATGGAAGATTGAAAAACAGTCGTAACTTTGGGCGTTGAATGAAGTTCAGACAATTAATAGCGGATAGTGGTGGAACCAAGACGGATTGGTGCGGAATTGGTTTCGACCGGCAACTACACCGCTTTACTACGGAATCGTATCATCCGCAACGGGTAGACGCTGCTTTTCTTCAGCGGCAAACAGAATTCTGGAAGCAATACGATCTCAGCGAGTGTTTCCTGCACTTTTATGGTGCCGGGTGTCTGCGGGAAGAAAATCAACAGAAAGTGAAAACGGCACTCACATCGTTTGGATTTTCAGAAATGCTGGTTGAATCTGATTTGTTTGCAGCAGCCCGAGCAGTAGCAGATGAAGATGCGATGACTGCCATTTGTGGAACAGGGAGCGTTTTATTTAAAGTTGAGCACGATCAGTTGATTGAATTGAGAGGAGGAGCAGGTTGGGAGAAAGGAGATGAGGGAAGTGGTTTCTATTTTGGTAAACTCTTAGTGTTGCGCCTGGTAGAAAACGACGGGCAATACCTTGAAATAAGAAACATTGTTGAACAATGGAGAAGTATAGAAGAACTGAAAAATAGTTTCGGTACTCCGACTTCCAAAGAGCTGTATTCACAATTACCTCAATTATTTACAGAACACCAATCTAATCCGTTGATTGCAGGCATCCACATGGAAAATGTACAGTTATTCATGGACCGGTATGCAACTGCATGCACATCGATTGGATTTGTTGGGAGCTACGCCTTTTACATGCAGGATTTTTTTCGTTTGGCGTGCAAACAGCGGAATATACAACCTGTTACATTTGTTGAACGGCCAATTGATGAGATCATTAAAAAAACATATCTGACTAATTAGCTTGTGATTAGAGGGGTGGTGAAGAACTATTTCGATTTTTAATACGTATTTATACCTGATAATTTAATTTTTTTTTGCAATTTGCGCTTTCGAAACAGAAAAAATGGAACATCTATTAGTAGAATCAACCTCTCATACACCTTACATATCATTCAACTCTGAGTTGGGGGTAATGGAAATAAAAGGAAGATCAATCCCTGAACAAGCGGATGATTTTTGGTTACCTGTTTTAAACTGGTTTGAATCGTATGTTCAAATGCCGGCTAAACAAACTGTATTCAGAATTGATTTGGAATATTTTAATATTTCTTCTTCTAAACGGATCTTATTTTTGTTGTATAAATTAAATAACCTTGCAAAGATCACGGAATCTGTCAAAGTGGAATGGTATTACCGTGAAGACGATGAAGACATGTATGAAGTCGGGAATGACTATGCATATATGGTAAAAGTTCCTTTTGATTTCATCATGTACAAAGAGCCTGAATTTGCTTAATCGGATGTACTGATGCGATTAATTTTCGGATTTCTTCTTTCTCCGGCGTTTTACATAGTGTTCGGATTGCTTCTTGTTTTATTTCACCCGATACAATGGTTGTGTTACAAAGCATTTGGCTACAACGCGCATAAAAAAAGTGTCGATGTATTGAATTTCTTTCTAACGTATTCAGCGCTGTTGCTGTTTAACGTCCCACGACTAAAAAACAGATTCACCTTACCCAAAGGGCGACCAATTATTTTTGTTTCCAATCATCAGAGTACGTTTGATATTCCCGGGTTGATTTTCTTTTTCAGAAAATACCATGGAAAATTTATTTCGAAGATTGAACTGGCGAAATCCAAAATTCCAAGTATTGCTTTTAATCTCAAAGTCGGAGGGGGAGCAAACATCGATCGGAAAGACTCAGAGCAGTCCATCGGAGAAATTAAGAAGCTGGCAGAGCGCATGAAAAAATACAAATGGTCAGCATTTATTTTCCCGGAAGGAACGCGTACAAAAGACGGGAAGATGAAAGTATTTCAGGTCGGAGGAATTTCTACAATTGCTACGATATGCCCGGAAGCGTTAATTGTTCCGGTTGCGATTAAAGGATCATTGGAAATGGCTAAAAAAGGATTTTTTCCTTTGTCACCGTTTCATAAAATGACCTGGGAAGTACTTTCTCCGATTGAAATCAAAGGAAGAGATATTCAGGACGTCGTGAAAGAAGCGGAAGATTCAATTCGCAAAGTAGTAGAGTAACAACCGTTCGGAAATTAATTCCATTCCCATTTTTCATCAATTGCGTAGTCAACCTTCAGGTGATTGGCTAATTTCTGCAACCTGTTTTTTAATTGTCCAAGTTCAGTAATCTGTTCCTTCGGAATGAAAAACGTCGTTCCCCCCTTTAACCGGATGAGCAACAATTCACGAATCTCTTGTATCATTTCAATTTCCGATGTGGGGGTTTTATTTTCATTTTCATGTTCTCTTGTCAAGAGGAACTCGTTTGTTATTTCAATTGAAAGTACATTCCCGAAACGATTTTTCATGTGTTCCCGGATGAAAGTTGTGAAATACTTGCGGTAATTTTTTCGTTCCCACAACGGATACAACAAAATCCAGAGGACGGCCCCTGATAAAAAAGAGATAGCAGCTATTTTTTGTCCGGTGGCAATGCCTACAAGCGCAATCAGAACATAGAAAACCGGAATGATGTACTTGTTTTTTTGTCGTTTTTTCCGGATGATATCAGAAGTGGAGGCTAAAAATAATTGAAGGGTTACTAAATCCTTCTCTTGAATGTTAAATGTGATTGTCATTGGAAATAACTTGCTGTTTTTATAAGTTGACGATTCTTTTACTGCGCTAATTTAGAAATTCCATTGATTCTTTTTAATCTTTTCAATCCTCAAATTTTCTTAGTCTTTTCTTTTCATTAAATTTGTTGCAGTTAATCGAATAAACTATGGCAATATCTCAAAAAGAGTTAGAAATCAACATCAACGAGGACGATATGCGCTTGAAAATTAGCGCGCTCGAAAGAACATTAACAAAAATATACGAAGGTGGAGGTAAAAAACGCATTGAAAAACTTCACGAACAAGGAAAACTGACGGCCAGAGAACGGATCGACCTCCTGTTAGACCCCAACACGGAGCGGATCGAAATCGGCGCACTGGCAGGTTACGAAATGTACCCGGAACATGGCGGATGTCCTTCCGGTGGCGTTGTAATCGTGATCGGTTATGTGAAAGGAAAACAATGCATTGTTGTGGCAAATGATGCAACGGTGAAGGCAGGAGCGTGGTTCCCGATTACGGGTAAAAAGAATTTGCGTGCGCAAGAAATTGCAATGGAAAACCGCCTACCGATCATTTACCTGGTTGACAGTGCCGGAGTATATCTCCCGATGCAGGATGAAATCTTCCCGGATAAAGAACATTTCGGACGTATTTTCAGAAACAATGCAGTGATGAGTTCCATGGGAATCGTTCAGATTGCTGCAGTAATGGGAAGTTGCGTCGCAGGTGGAGCTTATTTGCCAATCATGTCAGACGAGTCGTTGATTGTCAACGGAACCGGTACAATTTTCCTTGCGGGAAGTTACCTCGTAAAAGCTGCAATTGGCGAATCAATTGACAATGAAACATTGGGTGGTGCGACAACGCATACATCTATTTCAGGTGTTTGTGATTACAAAACAGAAAACGATCAGGAATGCCTGGCTACAATCCGGGATCTGATGGATAAAATCGGTCAACCTGAAAATGCAGGATTTGATAGAAAAGAAAGTGTTGCACCGAAGTTTGAGCTGAAATCAATGTACGGAATCATTCCATCAGAACGTTCGAAACCATACAATGTAAAACAGGTCATCGAGCGGTTGGTAGATAACTCAGAGTTCACAGAGTACAAATCTGACTACGGAAAATCAATCGTGTGTGCGTATGCCCGCATTGACGGATGGAGTGTAGGAATTGTTGCCAATCAACGGGAGATTATTAAAACCGCGAAAGGCGAAATGCAGTTTGGAGGGGTTATTTATTCCGATTCGGCAGATAAGGCAGCACGTTTTATCATGAATTGCAATCAGAAAAATATCCCATTGGTTTTCCTGCAGGATGTGACCGGTTTCATGGTTGGTTCTAAAAGCGAACACGGAGGAATTATCAAGGACGGAGCTAAAATGGTGAATGCGATGGCCAATTCTGTCGTTCCGAAGTTCACCATCGTTGTCGGAAACTCGTATGGCGCAGGAAATTATGCCATGTGCGGAAAAGCGTACGACCCACGACTGATCGTTGCCTGGCCGACAGCTGAAATTGCTGTAATGGGAGGTGCAGCAGCAGCAAAAGTATTGTTGCAGATCGAAGTGGCAACATTGAAGGGAAGAGGAGAGGAAATTACACCGGAGCGTGAAAAAGAACTCTTCGACACCATTAAAAACCGTTACGACAAACAAATATCACCGTATTACGCGGCCAGCCGTTTGTGGGTAGATGCAATCATCGATCCGATTGAAACGCGGAAAGTAATTTCTATGGGAATTGAAATGGCCAATCATAAAAAAGCAGAAAAGCCGTATAACGTTGGTGTGATCCAAACGTGATCTTTTTGATAGGAGCGGGGCAATTGATCAATTGCCCCTTTTCGTTTTTATAATTTTGTTATTTTTGTACCATGCGATTAGTAAAAGATATTCCACATCAGCAATACAAAATCCAGATTTTTCAGTACAATGGAAAGTACATTGTGAAAATTGAACTGGGACAGTTTGAACAGACCTTTAAGGTAGGGGAGACGGATGTTTTTGGAATTGAGGATGTCGAACGTATGATCTCGCAGGAACTATTAATCAACACACTACATCGCTTTGTGCAAATGCGCAACGATTGGGAAGAAGCATTTAAACATAAAAATACAATCAAATGAAGAAACTACTTTTTGTAGGAGCGGTAGCTGCATCACTGGTGGCATGTAAATCCGGGAAAAAAGAAGATAAAACAGGAAAAGCGGATATCAAGACAGAGGCTGCAAGTATTGAAGGTGGAGTGAAAATCGCTTATTACATTCTTGATTCCGTTGCGGAAAACTTTGATGTCTACAAAACCGAGTTGGAAGTGTTTGAAAAAGAAGGGGCTAAGTTGCAAGCGCAATTGGAAGGAATGCAGGCTGAATACCAAAGTGTTTATGTATCCTACGAAGATGGAGCACGCAAACAAATACTGACGCCTAATCAAATGGCCAGCTATGAACAAAAACTCGGGGCGTTACAACAAAAAATGGGAGATTTCCAAAATACGAAAATGGTTGCTTTCCAACAAAAACAGATGGATGCAACAACAGCGATTCAAAACAAAATCACAAAATACAGCGAAGAATTTTCCAAAAAAAATGGAATCGATTTGTTTTTTGTAAGTGGTACAGGAACACAGATTGCTTACGCAAATCCCGGGATGGATCTGACCGTTACATTTGTTGAATACATGAACGAACAGGAAAAATCTGTTGGAAAATAATTGAACATCTTATGCTGATTGCACAACAAAAACTGGAAGAGAATATTGCCGAATACATCTTGTATATGTATCAGGTAGAAGATGTGATCCGTGCATACAATTTTGACCTGGATGCAATTATTGACCAATACGTAAGGCCACAGCTACCAGACGAATCATTCATTCCCCAGTATACTAGTTGGTACAAAGGACTCATCCGGGATATGAAAGACCAATTGAAAC
This sequence comes from Flavobacteriales bacterium UBA5422, assembly GCA_002409405.1. Classification (GTDB taxonomy): domain Bacteria; phylum Bacteroidota; class Bacteroidia; order Flavobacteriales_D; family Crocinitomicaceae; genus Taishania. The sequence goes on from DHNG01000048.1 coordinate 35,858, forward strand.
AAAAGTCAGGACATTTACTGGAATTGAACGAAATTTTAGTCGAATTGAGCTTTTTGCACAACATGTTGTTGGGCCAGGTCAATGATACAAAGTATACCGGTCTGGTTGAAGCTGCTCAGCCCTTTATAGAAGAGTTTAAACAAAAATCGAATCTGAAAGATAAGAATGATGTCGAGCTGTTATTCGGAGCAATGTATATGAAATTACTATTGCGTTTGCAGAAAAAGGACATTTCTCCTGAAACAGAAGAAGCGTTTGATGCAATGCGGATTATGTTGGCTTACCTGGCACAGACCTATCATAAAATGAAACGCGGAGAGTTGGATTTTCTGAGTAATTGATTCCTGTCCCCGTTTCATAATACCTTTCAAAACACCTAATGTATGGAAGAATTACGTATTCAATATCAGTCATTGGATTCATGGAAGCAACTTCCTGATGATGAAAAAAAACTTGTAGAAAAGGCTTATGAAGCTTCTGCAAAAGCATATGCACCATATTCAGGGTTCAATGTAGGAGCGTGCTTGTTGTTAGAAGACGGAACGATCGTTTTAGGAAACAATCAGGAAAATGCCGCTTTTCCTTCCGGAACATGTGCCGAACGCACTGCTTTGTTCTATGCAGGAGCCAATTTCCCGGATAAAGCAATTAAAACACTTGTGGTAGTGGCAAAAGGTGATTTTGTCGATTTTGAAAGTACGTTATCTCCATGTGGAGGTTGCCGGCAGGTAATGCTGGAGTCTGAAAAACGACAAACAACGCCGATTAAAGTGATTCTGGTAAGTCAGAACGAACGAACGATCTCTCTGAATTCTGTAGGTGATTTATTGCCGTTTGCATTTAGCAGTTCAAAAAAATAAGAATCCATGAAGTACATCGGCTTGTTTATGATGCTGTTCCTGTTCAGTTGCGGAAATTCCCGGAAAATAAACGGGGATGTTGTCGAACAGGCGATTTGGGATGTCGGCAGAATCAACCGGTATGAAGCTGCCGGAAAATCTTCTTCAGATACATCGAGAGCCACTATCGACTATATACTTGCCCGGAACGATGCGCCGTTGAAACACATCACCGATTCCCTTGTTGCAAATTACCTGGGATTGGAGTGCTGTAAAGACGGAAGTCAACAGGTCACTCCCCAACAGCTGGAAGCACATGCCGATTTGTTTCTGAGTGAATACATTGATTTAACAGAACAGGACTCATCAGCAACATTTCCCTGGTACATGCACGCAGGAATTGATTTTTGTTTTGTAGGCGATGCATACGTGAAAGCAGACTTTTCAATGGAAACATATACCGGCGGAGCACATGGGAATGCGAATTTCACGACTTACATGGTTGATACAGAAACAGCTGCGATCGTTCGTCTGGAAGACATTTGTACCGATATTCCACAATTGGAAAAACGAGCAGAGGCATTATTCAGAAAACAGTATGGAATTAATGCTAAAGCGAGCCTGTCTGAAGAAGGATTTTGGTTTCCGGATAATCTGTTTCACCTGAACAGAAATTTCTCATTTGAAAACAAGACATTAACGTTTGTGTTCAATCAATATGAAATTGCTCCGTACGCGATGGGGGTGTTTTATATTGAACTTCCTTTCCAGGAGATCAATGATTTGCTGAAGATCAAGAAATAAATCAGCATTAACCGTTTTTTGCTTCCCGCAGGCAGCGTTTTACTTTCTTTTCGTGTCGTTGGCGTTCTTCCGGTGTTCTGTTTGCATCCATTCCCAGAAAGGCCTGACATTTTTTAGAAACGTAATCAAAACGGTTGAGTAATTTCTCTGCATCAGGGGTTTCAAAATCAGTTATTTTTTTAACTGCCCGGTCAATTGAATCATTGGCAACAACGCATTCGCAAAATCCCCATTGTTCTCCATACTTTTTTTCAATTTTTGCAAGATTTTCCTTTTGCTCTTTAACCTCATGCTTCTTTGGAATTGTATCTGAACCAAAGGCATTTTCCATACCTTCCGTTTCAGCGGACAACGATGCTTTATCGGACTTATCTTCCTGAACTGCTGTTGTTGAATTGCAAGAACTGGTGATGAAAAATGTTAAAAATACAATCGTATTAACGAAGCGTTTCATTTTTGGCAATAACTTTGATGTATTGAGATTACTGCGTAAATATATAAAGTAAAATGAAAAATGTAATTATTTCTTTAATATTCCTCGTGTTTTCTTTATCAAATACGTATTCTCAGAATACAGATACAACTACTGTTTACAGAGATCTGGATGAATTTATTGTCAACAGGCATTTTCAAAGACAATACGAGCGTGAGTTAAAGCGTGTACGCAAAATATACCCGATGGCGTTGAAAGCCAAAGCCATTATGGATGAATATGAAACAGAACTCGCCAAATTGGACAAAAAAAGAGACGCTAAAAAGTATTCCAAGAAGATGAATAAATTCCTGAAAGAAGAGTTTACATATTCTGTGAGGGATTTATATACCAGCGAAGGACATCTATTGATGCAACTCATTCACCGGGAAACAGGAAAAACGGTAGATGCGATCATTACAGAATATTCAGGTGGTGGACAAGCGTTTATTTATCGGAATCTTGCAAAAATGTTTGACCAGGATTTGACTGCAAAATACGATCCGTACAAAGACAATTATTACACAGAGATGGTTATTTCGGATATCTTATGTGGAAATGTCGAGTTTGATCCGGAAATGGATAAAATGACAAAAGAATCATTCAAAGAATCTCAACGGAAATACAGAGAGGAAAGAAAGGAGTCTAAAATGCGTATTAAAGAAGTAAAAGCTACAAATAAAGAGAAGGAAAAGGAACAGAAAAAAGTGGAAAAAGAGAAAAAGAAAACGGCAAAAAAATAGACTATTTTTCTTTCCATTTGTTCGCGAGATCTTTTCTCACCCGACTTAAACTTTCTGGCGCTATTCCCAGGTAGGAAGCAACCATCCATTGAGGTACACGCAGCATAATGTCCGGATAGATTCTGACAAAATCCAGGTAGCGTTCTTCGGCTGTAGCACTGAGTAATTGTGTAATTCGTTTCTGAAGGTGGCGAATGTGATTGTGAAGTAAACGTTCATTCAGTTGGGCAAAGAAATGCACATCTTCGGCAAAAGAAATAAAGAAATCCTTTTCAAGCATGATCACCGTGCTGTCTTCCAATGCTTCGGTATAGTAATGTGTGGGGATGTTAAAATAAATACTGTCCCGGTCTGATAAAAACCATCCTTCGGGCGCGAAATGCAAAATATGCTCCTTTCCCTTATCGTCAATGGAATAATACCGGAGCAATCCCTTTTCTACAAAAAATGAATGGATACATGTATCTCCCTGTTTCATCAGGAAATCACCTTTTTTGACAGCTATTTGTTTGATTTTATCTGCCTGAAGAACCAACTGACGGTCAATGGTCGTTTCGTCCATTTGACTGTTTTTAAGCAAAAAGGATTTTAAGGTGAGGTGTTCTTTCATCAACGAAGTCGTTTGCAGGTTAATTCACGAATGTGTAAGTGATTGTTCCTTCTTGCATTCCGGGAGCTGTTCCGGAGTAATTAAAACGGGATTTTCGTGCAAATTCCAGTGCATAGGAGGACATACAATCATTGTTTGCCGATCCTGAATTGACGCGTGCTTCGATCACTTTTCCACTTTGGTCTACTTTGATGTTGATGATGATTTTTCCGGTTGTTCCCTGCGGACACATATAACCCGGAGCCGGAACAGATTGACCGTTTCGTCCTTTCAGACTATAACTAACAAGTACTTCTCCTTTCGGTGAATCGCCTACACTGTTTGTAGAGCCGCCACCTGCCTTTGTATTATTCTTGGTTTTGTTTTTTTCTTCCTGCTCCTTTTTGCGTTTGTCCATTTCACTCTGGATTTTGGCACGTTCTTGAAAACCTCCGGCTTCTTCAAACATACTGCGTTCCAGATCATATACGCTTTGCTCCACATCACTCAGCGATTTAGCAGAACCGTAATGACTTTCACTACTGGAATTTCCTGATCCGGAAGATTTACCATTGCTGTTTTCGTCCCGGGCAGCATTTTTCACTTCTCCGGTAGCGTTCATTCGTTGCTCCACAATTTCCATTGGTTCGAGCTTCAATTCAATGATATCATCCGCTTTTTTATTCAGTAAATGGCTAATGTCCGGACGGTCAATAAAACCATATTGAACCCGGATACTTGAGAAAAGGACGTAGAAGAAAATCATGGCAAATAAACCATACTTGTATTTATCCAATTTTGAGATTAGATTATTCATCCTCCATCGGTTTTAAAAGTTGCTTTTTACTGCAATCAAAATAACTGATTCCGTCCTTGTCCGTTAAAATTAATAAATTTTGGTCAAAAATCCGAATACTTCTGTAAATCATTGGTACAACGACTTCCCCTTTGGACGAAACAATCCCGTACAGAGCACCATTGTTGACAATCATATACCCCTTCATGGCGATTTCAATATTGTTGTATCCCGTTTCAATGATTTTTACTCCTGACCGGTCGATTGCGCCATAGAGTGACATTTCCTGAACAAGTGCAACCGCTCCGTTAAAACTTTCCGCAAAATCATAGCTGGCAGGAATGACCAACTGGTTGGCACGATTAATAAAGCCCCATTTTCCTTTTCGTTTCACAGCAGTCAATTCCGCCCATTCACCGATTCCTTCGTTTTTTAACGGAATGATCTCTTTCCCTTTCGTATTGATAACGCCATAGCTGTTGTTTTTGGCAACAACCGCACTTCCTCCTTTGAAATGACTTCTGTTAAGGTAATTGGGGATTACGTCAAATTGAGGAGCAATGATTTCTTCTCCGCGTTCGTTGATGTATCCGATGTAATCATCGTATACTACAATTGCGATCCCTTCTGACAACTGACCTATTTTATCATATTTGTTAGGAACGACAATCTGGCAGGATGGTTTCATCAGACCATATGTATCACCGTCTCCGTATATGAGCAGAGAGTCGGTGAAATATTCTATTTCTTCAAATGCAGGATGTACAATGTATTTTCCTTTTTTATCAATGTATGCCTGTAATCCTTTCTCTTCTACTTTTGCTCTTCCGTTTGAGAAGGAAAATGCTTCGGTAAAACGTTCCGGAATGACCTGGTCTCCCAGCGTGTTATAATAGCCATATAAACTGTCCTTCACACCATAAAGCATCCCTTCAGAAATGGTTCCCAGTTCTTTAAATTCAGGTTCAAAGATCACCACTCCTGTTCTGTCAATCATACCGATACGTTCGTACCGCTCGATGATGGCTCTTCCTTGCTCGAAATCGTTACCGCCACTGTAAATCAGGTCAATTACAACGTCTCCTTTCTTGTTGATGTATCCGAATTTGTCATCCCGGGAAACCAGTGACAATCCTTCTCTGAAAGGGCTCACTGACTCATACGCTGCAGGAATAACAGTTGCTCCGGTAGAATCCATGAATCCGAACAAACCGTTTTTTTCGTACGGATAAATGGCATAATCAATGAATGAAAGATCCAATTGCAATTTTTCCAGGTACGGGTATTCCGGGTATTTTTGAGCAAATGCGGAGATGTTTTCAGCAGAATATTCATACACACTTAAGTGGTATAAGCGTTCCCAGGCTGTGTTCAACATGTGATTTTCCGGGTATTTCTCCAAAAACGTTTCCAGCGCTGCAATTGTATTCGGTTTGGTGACTATTTCATAAACAGCTGTTTCAGCTTCTGGTCTATGGATATTTTCAGGGAAGGCCATCAAAAACAATTCATAGCTTTGAAGTGTCTTCGGAGCAGTCGTTTCTTCATATTGCGTACGCATCAGTAATGCTGTAGCTTCTTCTACAAAAGAAGAGGTCGGATAATTCCCGATAAAGGTCGAATAAGCCATGGAGTTATTCAGCTTTTTAGCATCCAGAAAGGCAAGACTATCCCGCAGGTATGCTGCACGAGGGACTTCTGTTGCCCAGGAATGCTGTTCTATGAATTGCTGAAAACCGTCGATTGTGCTTTTTTGGAGTGCTATTTCAAAAAACTGAGTACTGATCAATTGTCGCAAACTGTCAATGCGCGACTCATTAATAAAGAGCAGGTAACGTTGTTTGGCATTTTCCTTTACCAGGGGATAGGTCTCCCGCGAACGATTGATATACACATAAGCTGAATCCAGTGAATGAAACGGATTGTCCTTCCGGTAAAAGATGGTTGCCAATCCATACGTTCCAACCGACTCCTGCGATTTTAAACTCTTTGTAAACAGCTTCTTTGCTTTGAAATAATCATGAATGTTCAATGCTTCAAATGCATTTTCAATTTTCCCCGCTTGTGTACTGAATGTCGTAAAAAGTATCACAAGGAACAGCAATATAGGTTTCATTCTTCGTATACACATATCGCAAATGTAATGAAATAGATTCCACAAATGAAGAAAATTATACAATCAGAATGATGTATAAGCGCTAAAAAAGATTAAAAATTGAAAAAAAAGTTTCATTTTTACAAGTACGAAGCTAAACAGTTGAACACGAACCTTGAACATATGGAGATTTCCGAAGAAGTACAACTGTATTTTGATGACCTTCGTATGAAGCTGGCATTTCGAATGTCTTGCGTGTTTTTTCTGGTATTTTCAGTACTGACTTATGCCTATTCATTTGATTTTACTGAGAGTGCCATCACAATGGCATTTGGTGCTGCACTGAGCTTATTTTCGATTATTTTCATTCACTATACGAAAAAATATAAACCTGTTTTTTTTCTATACAGTACGCTAGGTGTCGGAGTTACCTCTTTCGCATTGATTGCATTTCATGAAACGGTTCACCTGGTAGATGTGTTGTGGATGCTCGGGGGAGTATCGTTGGGATTTTTCAGTATCGGAAAACGTTTTGGATTGGTACTGCTGATTATTTCCTTGCTTGCAATTACGGTCTTTGTTTTTTACTCACTTAACATCAATATTGAAGTTGTTCGTCCGCGCACATTTTATCAAAAACTGATATTGGTAGCTGAAATGATTTCCGGATTTGTGTTGAATTTTTATCTGCTCTACCTGTTCACCAATGTCAACAAGTATTCCGAAATGAAATTGCGGGAGGTCAATGAACAATTGATCGAACAAAACATCAAAATTACGCTTCAGAATGATGAAAAGACAACATTGGTTAAAGAAGTCCATCACCGGGTGAAAAACAATCTTCAAATTGTTGTTAGCCTGCTTCGCCTGCAGAGCATGGAAATCGGAAGTAGTAAGATGAAGGAACATTTTCAGGAATCCATTAACCGCATCATGGCCATGGCACTCATTCACCAGAAACTGTATCAGAATGAAAGCCTTTCCCAGGTGAAATTTACAGAATATGCATCCGATCTGGTGAATACAATTCTACGGACAGATGCACACGAACGGGAAATTACTTTTTCCATTCACTCCGAAATCGAAAAAGTCGGATTGAAATCACTTGTGCCAATTGGTTTGATTTTAAATGAGTTGGTATCTAATTCACTCAAGCATGCATTCAACGGAAAGAAAGAAGGGAACATTATTCTGGAGATTCTTCCGGATGAAGATAAAAACTGGATTCAAATTCGATACAGTGACAGCGGAACCTGGAAAAAACCGACACGTGAAAAACAAAGTTTCGGATTGGTACTTGTCGAAACACTTGTTGAACAACTTGATGGGACATTGAAGATTGAAAAGAAAGAAGGTCGCACAACATTTCATTTCACACTCATGAATATCGAAGAGCCGGATATTGTTAATTAACCGGATACCGTTATTACTCAAACAACGGACAGCTGGAAGTTGATTTTCGTTCTGGTTTGCATGTCAGAAAACTAATACCGATTTCATGTGTGTTATTACTTACTCTGCTCAATCCTGAAGTCGTGAAGTCAAACGAATATTGGAGGGAGAATTGTTGGTTGATTTTAAACCCAGCCATAAAAATAATGGCATCCTGCGTTCTGAATCCAATTCCGATATTGAAGATATTTTGAATGTCTACATTCAGATTGATATCTGCATTCACAGGTCCCATAAATGGAAACCGCACCATTGCAGAAGGAACGAGTCCTACTTTATTACTCAGGATGAAGCGATAACCACCATTGACTGCCATGTGAAAACGAAAATGAGAATCGTATCCCACCTCCCAGTACGAGAGAATCAATTGGTTGGCCATCAGCCCGATGTAATAGTTTTCCCCGTTCCACCAGGCACCGAAATGTGCATCCGGACGAACAATGCTCACTTCCTGCATAACTGCCGGGTCCGGAGTGATGGTGGTAGAAGTTGCGTGATTGTACCCGAATTGAACAACACCAGCATAAACACCAAGAGAAAGGCGGTTGTGTTCGCTAAAGTTAAAATGGGCTGCATAAGCAAGGTTAAACCGGTTGGTACCAAACTGCCCGATTCTGTCTGCCTCAAATTTTGCTCCCATTCCATGACGTGCACTCAGGTATTTTTTGCGCTTACTGTCCAGCGGGATGCTGGCTGTTACAAAACCACTTTGGGGAGCACCATCTAATCCGACCCATTGTGCACGATACACACTGTGGAGGTCAATACATTTCTTGATTCCCGCATGTGCAGGGTTCATTGCAAACTGATGAGATGCCCACTGTGAGTATTGTGGTATTTGTTGTGTATAACCCAACAGAAGAACTCCTGAAACAAACAATGCGGTAATGATTACTTTCATTTCTTAATGGATTAATGTAATACTACCTTTTAGAATTTGTTTCTCGGAATCCCGGAGCTGCAGTTCATAAAAATAAACCCCTTCGTTTAATTGACCGGCTTTTCCACGACCATCCCATGCTTTTTCTTTGTTATACCCTGTTGATTGAAACACCTGCTGTCCCCATCGGTTATAAATATTCAATAAACAATCCGGATAGGCCTCTATTCCCAGAATAACCCACGTTTCGTTCTCTCCGTCTCCGTTAGGTGAAAATGTAGTCGGTAAAAACAAACCTTTGTCAACAGAAACCGTCACATAATCCATCGCGGTACACCCTGAAATGGTATCCGTTACCAGTAGGGAATAGGTTGTTGTAACGTTCGGATTGGCAATCGGAAAGCGGCTGCTTTGATCAGATAATGCATAGCTTGGTGTCCAGAATACAGTTGAATTAATTCCGGCAGTTCCGCTTAACTGAATTGTTTCACCCGGTTGAATGGTCACATCTGTTCCTGCATCGGCAATGACATCAACAACCGTAACAGGTAGAAGGGAAACACCGGCTATTTCTGTACAACTGGTAAAACAATCTGATTCTACCCGGATAATGTCCCCGTTTTGTAAGGCGGAAGTATAAAAAGTGGAATCGGTTGTTGTTACAGCGACCAATTCGTTATTGATATACCAGCGAAATGGTCCCGGGGAATCACAATTGACTCTATCAGCATATACCGGAGTTAATGATCCTTTGCAAACAGTGGTGGACATCCCTGCGTTCATTACAGGAATCGGTCTGTTGACAGCGGTGCCGGAAATCGTTACATCAATGGTGAACTCTGCGGGAATGGTTACTCCCGGCGCAGACTGATCTCCGCTTAAAACAAGGTAATAAGTGGTGGAGGGAGTCAAACCAACAGCATTGATCGCCTGAAAACCTGTCGCCGCGCTGATACAATTTCCAAGTGAACTGTAGCTGGTTGAATTACAGGGAATATTCGCCTGAATGAGGTTGGCATTGTAACGTGTTCCTTGTCCTGCCTGTAATTGAAAAACAGGATTGGTCAGTGAAATTTGTACATCTCCTCCAGTTGCATTGGTGGTAAATGTGAGCCAGATAGTGTTGGCCGGAGCAAAACAAAAATTAAAGTCATCTTCACATCCTCCGCACAGTGTTCTGTTTGCCCCTGTATTGGTTACATTAACAGTTGTGTTGGGACATACTTCCAATGCATTATCACAATTGTTGTATGCCGGTTGCGCATAACAATCAGCCACAAAAAACAGTATGATTAGGAGTTTGAGTACTTTCATGTGCTACAAATTTAATGCTTTGAACGTTAAAATCACATTCTTTCTCAAAAAGCATTCGTTTGAACATGGATAAGAACGCAAAAAATACAATGA
>DHNG01000048.1:46102-52544 GCA_002409405.1 Flavobacteriales bacterium UBA5422
TACAATGAGATTGCAGGACTTTCTTTTTCTTTTGTATTTTTGAATTCATGGGAGCAATCGGAGTGTTTGATTCAGGCTACGGGGGACTGACAGTGTTGAAGTCATTGTTGGAATATATGCCCGATTATGATTTTATTTATTATGGTGATAACAAACGCGCTCCGTATGGAACACGTTCCTTTGAAGAAGTATATGAATTCACGCTGGAAGCGGTAAAACAACTCTTTGATAAAGGATGTCCGTTGGTAATCTTGGCGTGTAATACAGCATCTGCGAAAGCTTTGCGTTCCATTCAGCGAAAATATTTACCCGAAGCAGCTCCCGATCACCGTGTTTTAGGAGTTATTCGTCCAAGTGCTGAAGTAGTCGGTGCTTTGTCAAAAACACATCACATTGGTTTATTGGCAACGGAAGGAACGGTTCGTTCAGAATCTTACCGACTGGAATTGGAGAAATTTTCACCCCACATTGAACTGTTTCAACATGCCTGCCCGGCATGGGTTCCGCTCATTGAAGACAATAAGGCGCATTCCGAAGCGGGTAAAAAACAAATAAGAGAAGATATAGAACAGTTGCTCAGTATGTCTCCTGATATTGACACCATTCTCTTAGCGTGTACACATTACCCGATTCTGGCTTCTTACCTGCGAACAATCATACCGGATACTGTTCGGATTGTTTCACAAGGAGATATTGTGGCAGAAAGCCTGGAAGATTACTTGTCCCGCCATCCGGAGATAGATCAGCAACTCAGCAGGAAAGGGACTGTCAGCTATTTTACTTCAGGAAGTCCTGACTTATTTGATCAGCAGGCAGAAAAGATCATTCACATGAAAACAAATGCACGTTCAATAGAAGGTGGTCCATTCAAATAACTGGTTCTGTGTTGAAAACAATAGAAACGGATTTTACACCGCTAATTCATTGATTTGTTCCTGTTCCTCTATAAACCGGATGTTATAAGTTTCCAGTTCTTTCAGAATCGGTTCGTAAATATGTTTCTCAACAGGAAGCAGTACACCTTTATCGTCCATTTCTCCGTTCAGAATCAGTTTTGAGCAAATTCCCACCGGGAGACCAACTGTATTGGCCATGGATGTGTAGACCTGATCTTCACCGATGTTGACCATGCTGGAAGTAAGTTTGTATAACTGATCCTCCAGTTTGTATTCAAATTCGTGAATCATTACCAACATGTCTTTGTCTCCTTTCTCCAGTACCCATTTACGTTCCAGAATGATTTGAAGCAATTGTGCCGGTGTCGGTGTTTCCGATTTCAGTGACAGTTCTTCATCAAACAATCCCAGCCATTCAAATTTTGAATACAAGTATAAACGGTCTTCTCTCAGGAATTCTTTGAATTTCTGCTCAACTGATTTAACAGGGTGATAGGGGAGAAATGCGTTCAGAAACATACGTGGTGAACAGACTTCCATATCGACCATCGAATAGGTGTCGTCAGTCATACCCAATTCTACAAAAACACTCCACGCTTCACAAAATTCAGGTCTGCGTAGTGTTCCACGATAAATGGTAGGGATGTTGTCCAATCCGTAAATGCTCCGGTAAGACAATGAATCCCTGTTGGGGTATCCTGTAAAATCACCATATCCTTCTACAGATAAATGATCCAGTCGGGCAAACAGGCGTGAATATGGAATATATTTATACCGATTATTGCGGATAAAACATGCCGCTCCTCCGGCACCAGCCAATACAACATTTCGTGGATTCCACGTAAATTTATAATTCCATGGATTGTTATCCGATTCCGGGGCAATCAAACCACCACAAAACGATTTGAAACTTTCCAAATGTCCTCCTTTTTCTTTGATCTCATCAATGATTTTCATTGCACTCATGTGATCAATTCCCGGGTCGACCCCGATCTCATTCATAATGACAACCCCTGCATTTTTGGCATCCTTGTCAAGTGCTTTCATTTCTTTAGAAATGTAAGAAGGAGTAATCAAATTCGTTTTCAGATCAATACAATCCTTCGCTACATCTATATGAAAACGTGCCGGAAGCATGGAAATAACCAAATCGGCTTTTTCAATCTCCGGTCTTCTCTGGGAGGCATCCAGTGCATTAAAATTTAAAGCAACTCCATTCGGGTGCCCGTTGATTTTTGCTTGTACGATTTCAAGATTCTGATCCGTGATACGAACCGACCAATTGAACTGTTCCGCTTGTTTTAAAACATAGCGTATTAAGGAAGAAGAAGATAGACCTGCTCCGAGGATCAATAGTGTTTTCATTTTCTGTTCTTATAATGGCAAATGTAATGAAATGAGTAAAAAATAACAAAACCGATATGTGTTTGTTAAATTACGCAACGTGTATATACCGCATGACATTAAAGCATACGTTGGTAAAAATCAATTTGGGATTTCCATTTCTTTCCAGGTAATAATGTGCGTTGTTGAATGTTTCATTAAAAGAGATGATATTGTTACCGGTGATAAACCGTGCAAAATTCTTCAGAAAATCTGCTTCCTCTTTTGAAACGCGCAGTAAGACTTCTTCCGTGTAGTTCTTTAACAAGCTTTGCCGAAACATATGCAAACAATACTGTAAAAAGTTTTTCTGCCGCTCCCGTGTGTCCCCGCCGATTTTTTCTGACCAATCGAGCATTTGGAGGACATCTTTCTTGTAGCAGACCCGCATCAGTTCGATGAACATTTCCCGGTCGTCGGTCATCTGTGCACTTTCATTGGAAAATTCACATGCCTGAATTAAGTTACCTTCCGAACGCAGGGTGATTGAATCTGCATTGGACATGCTCAACTCGTATTTTTCTCTCAGAAACCGGCTTAATTCATCCGTCTCTATTCGGGGAATCCGTAAAATCTGAGTTCTTGACAAAATGGTTTGTAACAACCGTTCCTGGGAAGTTCCGATCAATAGGAAAATTGTTTTTGCGGGAGGTTCTTCCAGTATTTTAAGCAACTTATTGGCTGAAACAGTGTTCATTTCTTCGACCGCCCAAATGATCATAATTTTATAACCACCCTCGTAGGATTTCAGAGAAAGAGATTTGATGATTTCCAGACTTTCTTCCGATCCGATTACCGGCTTTCTTCCTTTCGGGTCAATTGCAGTTGTCCATTCGTTGAGATCGAAATACGGGTTTTCCAGGATTTGTTTTCGCCAAAATGAAAAAACTTCTTTAGAAGTTTTCGCTTCTGAAAGTACCGTCGGATAGGAGAAGTGTACATCGGGATGCTGTAAATCCGAGATTTTCAGACACGAATCACAGGCTCCGCAGCTGTCATTTTCCTGTTTGTTTTTACAAAAGAGGTACTGGATAAACGCCAGCGCCAACGGCAGCGTCCCATAACCTTCTTGTCCAAGAAACAATTTCGCGTGACTGATTTTCCCTCCATTCACTTCCTGAATTAAATGTTGTTTTAATTCATTTTGCCCAACGATTTTTGAAAATTGCATGAAGTAAAATTAGCTATTTTTTGGAATAGTTTTTGTAAAATTGTATTGGCAACTAAAAAAGTTTTGCTAACTTTCAACTAAATAAAAAACACAAAAATGAAAAAACAAGTATTCATTGCATCGTTATTTTTTGCAAGTATCGGAGCTGTTACTTTTGCGGGAAGTACTACTGAAAAAATCACTATTGAAGGAAACATCAAAGAAGCAATTTCTGTTACGATTTCTGTTAAAAGCGAGAGAGGACCTGTATCAGGGGCGTTGGTTAAAATCACGCACAACGGAATGACGATCGGTGCGGGAACTTCTGATGCAAATGGAAATGCGGTAATTTCAATTCCATCGTATAACAAACAATTGGTGCGAATCGATGTCACCCATTCCATGTTCAAGGATGATAAAAAAGTAGATGTTGTTTTGGTAAACGCAGGAACCGTTTCGTTTATCCTGAAACCGAAAACAGAATCGGTAGATGCAGTAGCAGCAAAAGAAGCAGAACATGCAACACGTCAGGAAGAGGCGCGTAAAGCAACAGAAGAAGCGAATAAGCAAAAAGAGGAAATAGCGAAGTCTGCTGAACAAACAGCAAAAGATGCAGAAGAAGCGAAGCGTCAGGCTGAATTGAGAAGCGCGGAAGCGAAAGTGTCTCAGGAGGAAGCGGCAGCGAAGAAAAAAGAGTATGAAGCTAAAATGGCAGCTGACAAAGCAGCTAGAGATGCAGCAGCGAAACAGCAGCAAGAAGATGCGGCAGCACGTCGTCAAGAAGCAGAAAACAACCGTTTAGAAGATACTAAAAAGGATGCGAAAGTGACGGAGAAGGATGCCAAAACGCAACAAAAAGAGCAGGAGGCACGCCTGAAAGAAGCGGAAGCAAAAGCAGCAGCTCAGAAATCTGCAGCAAAAGATGAAGAGAAGCGTCAAAAAGAAGCGGAAGCAGCTAAAAAAGCAGCAGAGAAGCAGCAAAAAGAGGCTGAAAAGGCTAGAAAAGAAGCAGAAAAACTAGCAAAAGAAGCTGAAAAAGAAGCAAAAGCTGCAGAAAAGGCGAAAAAAGAAGCGGAGAAGTTAGAAAAGAATGTAGCGAAACTAGACAGTGAGCAAGCTAAAATTGATAAATCCCGCGAGAAGTTACAGAAAGAATCAGATAAATTGCAAAAAGACCTGAGCAAAGGAAAAGGCGATGCAACAAAGATTCAGACCAAAATGACACAATTGGATGTTGAACATTCCAAACTGGATGAAAAACAAGGTAAACTGGATAAGAAAAGAGGTAAATTACTGAAGTAATTATCACTGCCGGATATAAAAAAAATCCCTTCCAAACTTATTGGAAGGGATTTTTTTATGCTTTGCCGGAGCAACTTAATGCCCGTGGTATTCTACCCAGTTATTTTCTGTCTCCGATAATCGGACACTTAGCTTCAGGTGTTCAGGAAGCGATTTCCGGAGTAAATTCCAGATCACTACAGCAATGTTTTCCGCTGTAGGATTTTTTCCTGCAAATTCAGGACAATCCAGGTTCAGATTTCGGTGATCAAAACGATGACTCACTTCTTTTCGAATGATCTCTTTGAGCTCACCTAAGTCAAACACGTATCCGGTCAATGGATCAATTGCTCCTTCTACCCATGTCTCCAGGATGTAATTATGACCGTGGTAGTTAGGGTTACTGCATTTACCAAATACGGAACGGTTCTTTTCATCTGTCCATCCTTCAACAAACAGCCTGTGAGCGGCATTAAACGTTTCTCTTCTGCAAACTTTCATTGATGTATTTGTTCTGATTGACTACAAAATTGAGAAATAATCTCCTTAAACCCAAATGAAAAATGATCCGCAGACTGTTTATCCTGTTTTTGTGCGCATTACATGGCATGATAGCCGTAGAAATAGAATCCTTTATATCAGTAGGTTTTATCACTGGATTTTTCATTGATTCTCAAACCGATAATTGTTACATCGTCGGTCTGTTCTGTGGTTGACTTCCAGTTTTCAAATTCCTCAATAATGATTTTCTGTTGTGTTTTGAGTGGTAGACTGATATTCTGCATCAATAATTCCAATAACCTACGGATGGAATACTTCTTCTGTTGGAATCCTCCGAACTGGTCGTAAAAACCGTCCGTGAACAGATAGATGGTAGTTTCACTGTTTACTGGTTGATGATGACTTACATATCCCTGGAAATTCGGATGTTCATCACCAATGTGCTTACTGTCTCCTTTTCGGATACTGAATGATTTTCCGTCATGGAGCATTAATTTCGATCCTGCACACGCATATTCCAGTGTTTTATTGCGTTCATTGTAGATACAAATCGTTACCTCAATCCCGTCATTAATCCGCTGTTGATTGCCTTCCGACAGCATGTGTTTCAATTTGATGTCCAGTTCATCGAGAATCCGTCCGGGATCTAAAATATGTTTTTCCATAATAATGGAGTTCAACAGGTTGATTCCCAAAATAGACATGAACGCTCCCGGTACACCATGACCAGTTCCGTCTCCGACAGCAACAATTGTATAATCTCCTAGTTGATTACACCAGTAAAAATCTCCGGATACGATGTCCTTTGGTTTGTAGATAATGAAGCTTTCAGAGAAGAAGTGTTCAATTTTATCAGAAGAAGGGAGCAGGTTTAGCTGAATCCGTTTTGCATAGTTAATGCTGGCGGTGATATCGGCACTTTGTGCAGCAATAAGGCTGTCTTTTTTAATTTTTTCTGTGATGTTTCTTCCCACTACCAGGAAGCCGACAACGGTAGAGGAGTCTCCAATGGCATACAACAAGGTGGCATATTGGCCAAACCATTGCAATTGATTTTTTGAATCAATGATCGGAAATTCAAAATAAGAAACTTTTTTGTGGGATTTTAATTGATTTTGATAAAAATCAATGACCACTGCCCGGTATTCTTCAGGAATTAATTCTGACACATTTGTTCCCAGAAGAGAATCTTTTTCCTGGAAGAAATAATCATTGAAGCGGTTGTTCAGAA
>DHNG01000048.1:52667-55352 GCA_002409405.1 Flavobacteriales bacterium UBA5422
CATTGAAGCGGTTGTTCAGAAACTGAAAATGACCGTCAATGTCAACCTGGTAAATCAGATCCTCTGCATTTTCAACCAGAATTTCGTAGGTGTTCTGCAGGTTGATCTTTTCGGTGATGTCTTGCCCGATTAATACATTTACATCTTTGGAAAACTCTTTACACGACCACTCAAACCAAGAAACCTCGTTGTGGATATTCAAAATCGGGGAAAGAAAGCGTTTTCCGTCTTTGAATTCTGTTTTGAGGTCAATCTTTCTGCTTGCTTCGGTCGGCAGGTAATCATTCATGATTGAAATGGGTTTGTCAAGCAAATCTTTCGACTGAATGTTGATGTACTTTGCAATGTTTTTACTGACATACTTCAGGCGTCCTTCCTGGTCCATCGCCAGTGCAAGTACGTTACTTTTATTGATAATGGAGGAAATAAATGCGAGCTGATGAACGGAATCATGACGAATCAGGTTCATGAATACAGCAAGCAAACCGGAAATCACAATCGGAATGATCAGCAGGTATTTGTCATAATTCAGCCCGGAAGAGGAAAGAATTACGGCAATGTTAATCCCGAGAAATAATGCAACATACAACAAGATAGATTTTGTCTTTTCAAAAATCAACGGAGCAACAGAACCGACCAGGAGCACGGAAAATCCATAAAACGGATGGAGTGAAGTCATGTACATGCTGTAAATATTAAACAGCATAATGATTGAAAAACACAATGTGATGATGGTTTGACTATTCTTGTCCGTTCCGTTTCTTCCAAAATATCGTACTCCGATAAACCCGAGTAACAACAAAAGAGCCGTAAATCCAACCAATAGGTGATTCACGTGAAAGGTACCGGAAATAAACGGAGCAATTTCATTTGCAGCAACATGAGAAATGAGCCCGAATAAGATTAATGTCTGTGCATATTTCTGTGTTGAATGGACCTCTTCGGAATAGAACAGTTCAAAGGTTTCGTTTTTCTTAGATCGTATGTAGAAAATGATATTCAATACAATGACGATCAAAATAAGGGAGATGATCAGCAGGTTTCCCCTTAACAACGGAAGTTTGATCGTTACCGGAAAACGAGCTGTTTCACTGTACGTAATACCGTCGTATGTAGCGCGTACCTCAATGATGTAAAAACCGCTTCTCAGGTTCGAAACAGCAGCCTCGTTGATTCCGGACAACGGCTCCCACTTATTGGTATGATTAAGAATTCGGTAGGTGTATAATACCGTTTTCATCTTTGGGTTTTTTGACAAAAAGCGAAAGGAGATGATCGATGATTCGTAGTTGTCGACATCACTTTTCAAGGTAATAACCGGTTTTTGCGGACGGGGAAGATCCTGCATGAGGTTAAAGTCCAGTTTATACATTCCTTCCAGTGTCCCGACTAATGCGGCATTCGTTTCCTGGAATGAAGAACGCATGTGTGTTTCATACCCCTCAAAATCAGTCCCTGCATTGAAATTTCGCTGCCTTAAAATTTTCCCCTGATCATTGATTTGAATCAGGTTGAGCCCTTTGTTCGTCCCGATGATCAGGTTTCCGTAGTTATCTGTGTTCAAGGTATAAAAGAGGTAACTGGGAAACAGAGAAGGGGAGCTTAATGTGAAGATTTCACCTTGCTTACTGATTCCAATCAGACCGGACTCGAGGGTAAACCAATTGGTACCAAAGATATCTTTGACAGACAACCCGCAGTAATGACCAAATTCATGATTATCAACTTTTGAAAACTGTTCGTCGGGTATTGTCAGTTTTACAATTCCGTTAGACGTACCCAAAAATAATTCATTTCCATCCGTTGAAAATTGACCGGTATAAATAACCAGAGGTGCATGTTTTTCATGTTTGTAATGCCGGATCAGACGAAAACGATCATCTAATTTGTAGAGCCCGTCTCCATATACCCCGATCCATAAGAACGGAGCCTGGTAACTCATGAATTGTATTTGCTCATCGGCAGCTATAAAAGAGAGATTGACCCGGGAAAATACATTGTTGTTTTCATTGTATTCATACACCCCGGATTTTCCTCCAAAATAGGATTTTCCGTTTATGGATGCGCTGCACAAAAATTCCAGATTGTGTTTTTTTACTTCTTCTACATACGGATTTCCGGAATATGTTGTGTGATGAAAATTCGAAAAAATGATGGATCCTTTCGCCGTTTGATGTACGAAACTGATTTGCCTGTCTTCAAATTCCTGTTGAAGTTCTATTTTTGTAAAGGGTTGCAACCCGATTTTGAAAACACCGGCCAGATCAGAAGTAAACCAGTAATCACCGTTGTAATCACAGAGCACTTTTTTCAGCGAAATGTTTCGTTGTTGTGTATTCAACGGAATCTTCTTTAACTTACAATCTGTTTCTTCAAAAATTTCACCGTTCTTTCCAAAGAAAACAAAACAATCTTTTCTGGAGTTATAGACTGCTTCAACGATTATGGGAAGACGACCGCCCGGAACTTTCGGAAGGGTTTTTACTTTTCCGTTGAATGGTTGTTGATTCAGTACCGCAATTAATCCTTTTTCAACCGTTCTGTCAAATAAATGCAGGGAATCATTTTTGTAATACCCAAAGGTCATCGCACTGATTTCTTTATTACCTGTTTTGAAGAAATCACCCAGCAACATAAATTTTTCTTCCGGTGTATAAATGAAATTTCCCTGGTTGGTGAGAAAAA
>DHNG01000048.1:55501-61994 GCA_002409405.1 Flavobacteriales bacterium UBA5422
ATGTGCAAATTGGTTTCAAATAACTCCGGATTGATCCTTTCTGCCGTTTTGGTTTTCGGGTCAAAGCTGTAAATGGCTCTTTGTGCAATAACCAGGAGACGTTTGTTAGACACAACAACGTCTATATAATCTCCGATTTTTTCTGCCTGAAATACATTGCTGACCTTTCCGCTGCTGCTGATTCGGAATAATCCTTTGAATTTGGAAGTGAAGAAGGTTTCTTTATTCAGGACTTCAATTCCGGTTACATGGTGGAGTTTATCCTGGTCTGCAGCAATGATGTCATGAAATGCATAGCCATCGTATTCTACTAATCCTGCTCCTTGCGTTCCGATCAGTATTCCACCGTCCGGTTTTTCTTTAATGGCCCAGGTTGTAGTCAGGGGAAGCCCGTTTCTGTGTGTCAGGTTTTTATAAGAATAGAGCTGCCCGTACACGTGATGAATGCCGGAGAGAGAAGAAAGAAGTAAAATAATAGCCGATAACCTTACTAGCTTCATGATACCAAATTAATAAAAAAACGATAAGGTAATCGCTATTTGACTATTAGGAAATGACTTTTACTGTTTGTAAGAGTTTTCGTGCAATTTTTTTAGCACGTTCAATGTCTGGCAATGCAACGGTTATATGTCCCATTTTCCGGAACGGTTTGGTTTGTTTTTTTCCGTACAGATGCACATACACACCTTCTTGTTTCATTGCTTCCGTCATTCCGAGGTACTTTGCACCTCCGTGATATCCGTCTTCTCCCAATAGGTTAATCATTACTCCTGGGAGTACAATACCGGGAGCGCCAAGTGGTAAATTGAGAACCGCCCGGAAGTGTTGTTCAAACTGAGAGGTATAATTACATTCAATAGTATGATGACCGCTGTTGTGCGGACGGGGAGCAATTTCATTAATAAGTAGTTCTCCTGATTCCAGTAGAAAAAACTCAACAGCAAGAATTCCGATCATATCCAGTTTGTTGATTACATCAATGGCAATTGCTTTCGCTCTGGATTCCGTTTCCGGTGAAATAGCTGCGGGAGCAAACAAAAATTCAACGAGGTTTAATTTCGGGTTGAATTCACACTCTACAACCGGGTAGGCAACTGTTTCATTACTTTCGTTACGGACAACAATAACAGATAACTCCTTACTGAAGGGAACAAACTTTTCCAGTATTCCCGGTGCATCAAATCCGTTTGAAATATCGGTTTCGGATCGGAGTAATACAACACCTTTTCCGTCATACCCACCGGTTCTGACTTTATTTGCAGCCGGTAAAAAATCCTGATTTGCATGAATCTCATTTAGGTTGTTTACCAGTAAAAAAGGAGCAGTCGGCAACTGATGATCAAGGTAAAACTGCTTTTGAAGTCCTTTGTCTTTGATGATGCGTAAAACGCGCGGTTGCGGAAACACTTTTTTCCCCATCCGTTCAAGTTCCTCCAGTGCTTCGATGTTGACATTTTCAATTTCTACTGTCAGTACATCTTTGTCCCGGCCGAAATCCAACACGGTTGCGTAATCGGTAATTGAACCTTCCCGGAAACTTGTTGCGATTGTTTTACAGGGAGCATTCGAATCTCCATCCAGCACATGTACATCAATGTTATAAGAAATTGCTTCCTGAATCATCATGCGACCTAACTGACCGCCACCTAACAAACCCAGTTTTTTCTCCTGGGTATCGAATACATCTGAGTAGACCGAATTTGCTTCATTCATATGACAAAGATACATGTGATTTTTACGTAAAAAAACGGAACGTAATTTTTTACACGAAAAAAATAAAAAAATACTAACTTTGGGTTTCCTTATTGTGAAAATGAACGAGATTCAAGTGAATGATAAATCCTTTGTGCCATTCTTAAGTGCGGCTTCAATCCAGCATGGAGTAAAAGAACTGGCAACTATGATCAACAGTGATTACAAAGGTGAAAAAGTGGTGTTTGTTGCCATTTTAAACGGAGCATTTATGTTTGCTTCTGATCTGATGAAAGAAATAAACCTGGATTGTGAGATAACCTTCGTGAAAGTGAGTTCTTATAAAGGAAGTGCTTCAACGGGGAGAGTGGACGAATTGATCGGACTCAACAAGAACCTGTCAGGTGCTCACGTGATTATCCTGGAGGATATTGTTGATACCGGAATTACAATGGATAAAATCCACAAGTTAATTGAACTGCAATATCCGGAATCATTAAAAATTTGTACATTGCTTTATAAAAAAGAAGCACACCAGGGTAAGGCCCTTCCTGATTATGTGGCGTTTGAGATAGAAAACAAATTTGTTGTGGGATATGGACTTGATTATGATGAGGCTGGCAGAAATCTAAAAGAGATATACCAAATTAAAGAGTAATAAAGTTAAATTTACAGATTATGTTGAACATTGTTTTATTCGGACCTCCCGGAGCGGGAAAAGGAACTCAATCAGAGAGAATTATTGAAAAATACGGACTCAAACACTTATCTACAGGCGATATCTTCAGAGCAAATATAAAAGGTGAAACGGAACTGGGAAAATTAGCAAAAAGTTACATGGATAAAGGCCAGTTGGTCCCGGATGAAGTAACAATTAAAATGTTGCAGTCAGAATTTAAAAAAGCCGAAAATCCAAAAGGATTTATCTTTGATGGTTTTCCACGTACAAATGCTCAGGCAGAAGCACTGGATAATTTTTTAAGTTCAGAGGGAACTTCGATTAACGTGATGCTGGCATTGGATGTGGCAGAAGAAGAATTAAGAGAGCGTTTGAAAAAACGTGCGGAAGTAAGCGGAAGAGTAGACGATGCGAATCCGGAAGTGATTCAGAACAGAATTAATGTCTACAAAGCAGAAACATTGCCTGTAAAGGAATATTATTTGAAACAGGATAAATTCATTGAAATCGATGGAATCGGTACGGTAGATGAAATTACCAACCGTCTTTTTGATGCGATCAATACATTATAAAAAAGCATTCATATCATAAACAAAAACGCCCCGAATAATTTCGGGGCGTTTTTGTTTTATCGTATTGTTTTATCAGAACTTCCATCCGATACCAAAACTCGGAAGGATCGGGAATTGATAAATGACTTCGTTGGTAATCCGATTCACATAGAAAATATTTTTGCGATTGTATACATTGGTAACACTTGCAATCAATTCTAATTCCATGGCATTTTTGAACAGGAAACGGTGTTTTACCGTCATGTCCAATCGATGGTAAGAAGGTAAACGGGCAGAGTTGAATTCTCCCAGTAAAACACCCATCGTTGTTGAGTTTGAAGTTGTATAATCTGTTGTGACACCGCCCGGGAAGCTTTCTGGCTGATAATATCCTGCAGTTGGTGTAAACGGCAACCCGGAACCAAAGTTCCAGCGAACGTCAATTTCCGTATTTTTCTTTTTACCCAAGTAATAAGAAGCAACCAGGTTGATGTTGTGACGGCGGTCAAATACCGGGAAGTATTCAACAAATCCATCCCATCGTGTTGATTTACTCAGGGAGTAAACAGCCCATAAGTGGAAACGGCTTAAATCATACTTCAATAAGAAATCAATCCCATAAGATTCTCCCGATTCGATCAGGAAGTTCTTTTTGTACACATCATCGATGTCTGCAAATTCAGGAGTGTCATCGTAAATTTTATTCTGGTTGATGTTGCTCAATTGATCAAAGTACTTGTAATATCCT
Organism: Flavobacteriales bacterium UBA5422; assembly: GCA_002409405.1. Lineage (GTDB taxonomy): Bacteria > Bacteroidota > Bacteroidia > Flavobacteriales_D > Crocinitomicaceae > Taishania. The sequence continues at coordinate 59,172 of DHNG01000048.1, forward strand.
TCTACGTTCAGTGAGAGGTTTTTTGCCAGGTCAAACTCAGCTCCGAAAATCGCGTGCCATGCGGTTTGAAGACCGTTTCGCGGAGAGCGTTCTTTTCCAAACTGATTTACAAAGTTAGATTGGATGTTCTCCGGAGCAGAAAGCATTCCGTTAAATAAGTTGACAATATCTCTGTCGGATGATGCCGATGTAAAGTTTTGCGTATAACGTCCTCCTGACATTTTTAAACGGATGAATTCAGAAGCATTGAATTTCACTCCCAAACGTGGCTCAGGTGAGATGTTTGCAACAGAAGGATAAGCTTGTACACGGAAACTTGGTTGTACAACCCATCTTCCTGCAACATAGCGATAACTTACATACGCACCGATTTCCGTCGAGAAGTTGGTGTTTTCAATTTTTCGTTTTAATTCGTTGTATGTCAGGTAGGAAGTGTTGAAACCACTGATGTTCAATCCGTATGTCAATTCGCTTTCTTTTTGTAAGAAGTACGTAAAGTCAAATGCAAGGTCAAATCCTCCGATTTCGGAACTTCTCAATGGACTTCCGGTTTCCTGAAATGTTGTTTTGTAATGGCTACCTGTCAATCGTCCTTTGATGATTGTTCGGGAACTGGCAGGTACTAACAGGAAGTTAATTCCCCCACCCGTTGAACTCCAATCCAAATCAGCGATTGCGTAATTAACACTGTCTCTGTTGTGGAAGGCGAATGCGCTGAATTTTGTTCCCGCATCTCCGTTAAAGGTGATTTTTCCGTAAACATCTGTAAAGGTATACGGCATCCCTGCTCCGGAGGAAGTACTCATGTTGTTAATGTTTCGATAGAGCGTTTTAGAGGTATAATCCAGCAAACTGTGTTTTGCAGATAAGATATAAGAACCGGATCGCGGTGAACCGTCCGCTTTTCGTTTTCCCAACGGACCTTCAAGAACTGCTTTTGCCATGAACGGAGAAGCAGATACTTTTCCACCGAACTTCTGACGGTTACCGTCCCGGTAAGTGATGTCCATGATGGATGAAATTCTTCCCCCGTATTTCGCATCAAAACCACCTGTGTAAATGTCTGTATTTTTAATAAGCTCTGTTTCAAAAACAGAGAAAAAACCAATGGAGTGAAACGGTGAATAGATGGTCATTCCATCCAGTAATATCTTGTTTTGGATAGGTGTTCCTCCACGTACATATAGCTGACCTCCCTGGTCTCCCGTTGTAATGACTCCCGGAGTAATACTCAATGCCCCGATGATGTCATTTTCCGCTCCGATGGTCGGAATTCGTTCAATGGCTTCTCTACTCAGACTGATTTTTGAAACCTGCACCTGTGTTTTATTCCGTTGTGCTTCAGCAGTAATCGATACACCGTCTATTTTTTGAATATTTTTGATTTTTTCCAGGTTGAATTTCAACTCGGTAATCCCATCAGCTTTTGTAACGCTGATAGACTGCTGAATTGATTCATAGTCAAGTGTTTCAATGGAAAGGTAATACTCTCCTTTCGGAACACTTGGAATGGAAAATAATCCGTAGACATCCGTCATTGCACCACCGAAAAGAGTGCTGTCTTTTTTGAAAAGCTTTACTTTTTCAAATGATACAGGTTCACCGTTTTCTTTATCGTAAATGAATCCACGAATGTTATGTGTTTGTCCAAATGATACGGCTGATACGATCAGAGATAAAAAGGAGAATAAGAAAAATTTCATAAACAGTCCTATAAAAAAATATAAAAAAACAGATTACGAATGTACGACTTTCTGTTTTAAAATAAACGTTAGCCGTACATTTTTAATTTAAAATGCACGGATTATTGATTAAGCGGCTTTAATTGAGTTGTTACTATCTGGTTCCGAAAATTAAACTGCCGACACGAACCAGTGTACTACCTGATTCAATGGCCAATTCAAAATCACCGCTCATTCCCATTGATTTCACATCAAATGACGGTTGGTGGAGGAAGTAGTTTTCTTTGAGAAAGGCAAACAATTCTGCCAGTGACTGAAACTCTTTTCGAATCTGGTCCTGGTTGTCTGTATAAGTCGCCATTCCCATCACACCACGTATGCGGATGTTGTTTAATTGCCGGAAAGCCTCATCTTCAATGAGTTCAATGGCTTCTTCACGGTTGAGTCCAAATTTAGACGTTTCCTGTGCAATGTGAAATTGCAGCAGGCAGTCAATGACCCGGTTGTGTTTTTTTGCCTGTTTATCGATCTCAATCAACAATTTTAAACTGTCAACAGCGTGAATCATCTGCACAAATGATGCAATGTATTTAACCTTATTCGTTTGAAGATGCCCGATTAAGTGCCATTGGATGTCACCCGGGAGTTCGGCGTGTTTTTCTGTTAATTCCTGTACTTTGTTTTCTCCGAAAATACGTTGTCCCTGGTTATAGATTTCAAGGATTTCCGGAACGGATTTCGTTTTGGAGACAGCAACTAACGTTACTTCATCGGGGATATTGGCAATGACTTCCTGGTAACTCATATCGTTGCAAAAGTAATGTATTTCTTCAATATTCAATTATTCTGAAGGTCAGGTTAACACGTGGTCCGGTTACTTTTTTCGTCGGCGGAAGTCGGTGCAACCAATGGGTTTGAGTGGTGTCCTTCATCAGGAGTAAACTACCGTGTTCCAACATCAGCTCTATTTTTTCCTGTGTCTGTTTGTGCTTGAATGAAAATTTTCGCTCTGCACCGAAACTCATGGAAGCGATGGTGCCGTCTTTCTTCAGATCTTTTTCACCGTCACTGTGCCAGGCCATTCCTTCGTCGCCATTGTGATAAAGATTCAACAGGCAGGAATTATACGTCTCCTGTGTTT
>DHNG01000048.1:62064-62692 GCA_002409405.1 Flavobacteriales bacterium UBA5422
CTGTGCCAGGCCATTCCTTCGTCACCTGTGTGGTACAGGTTGAGCAGACAGGAATTGAACGATTCTCCACATTCGACTTCAACAATTTCCTTCAATTCTAACAGCGTTTTTGTCCAGGGTAAAGCTGTTTTTGTGGTATTCGAATAAGTATACTCGAACGACACATCTCCATACCAGGCAACTTTTCGTTTAGTAACGATTTTTTTTCCGAAAATGATCGCTTCGTCGTTTTTCCATTCAATGGTATTGAGTAATGCATCGAAGTACTGATCTGCTCTGGTGGCGGACAATATTTTACCGAAATAATGAACCGTTCCGTCTTTCGGAAGCAGATTCAGCGTTTTGTCCATTGTATCATCAAAGAGTTTCATCAGGTGCTATTTGTGCGTGTTCCCAGCCGATAAGAGCTGCTTTTCGTGTCGGTCCCCACATGTATCCGCCAAAAACTCCTGATGCCTGGATAACCCGGTGACACGGGATTAAAAACGCAACAGGATTACTACCGATTGCTGTTCCTACGGCGCGTGAAGCAGTCGGTTGATGAATCGCTTCAGCTATTTTTCCGTAGGTAGACAAATGACCCAGCGGTATTTTTAGTAAACTTTCCCACACTTTGAGTTGAAAATCA
>DHNG01000048.1:62833-63089 GCA_002409405.1 Flavobacteriales bacterium UBA5422
TGTAACTTCACTTGTTCCGGATAATTCCAGTCGTGTCCGAAAATTTTCAGAGCATTTTTCTGTAGTTCATCTGTTTGTTGCCGGAAGGATGCATTTGGAAATTTAGTTTTCAGATCGTTGACCGCTTTTTCTGCGTTGGAATCAAAAGCCATGTAACAGATTCCTTTTGTCGTTGACGCAACGATTACATTTCCAAACGGACTCTCCGAAAAATCAAAATTGATGTGGAGGTCTTTTCCTCCGTTTTTATATTCGG
>DHNG01000002.1:0-174 GCA_002409405.1 Flavobacteriales bacterium UBA5422
GTTGTAATTCATCCGTAAAAATAAAGAACTTGAAAGCAAATCACAACTCATTATCAAACAAAGAGACCGATACAATTGTTGTAATTCATCCGTAAAAATAAAGAACTTGAAAGCAAATCACAACTACTTTAATTGACAGCGCGTCGCGCGAGCGTTGTAATTCATCCGTAAAAA
>DHNG01000002.1:308-1618 GCA_002409405.1 Flavobacteriales bacterium UBA5422
AGAACTTGAAAGCAAATCACAACCAATTGGGAGTTGAAGAATCACCGAAAGGCGTTGTAATTCATCCGTAAAAATAAAGAACTTGAAAGCAAATCACAACAGTTCGTTGATCTGGTGTTGAACAGCATTGGTTGTAATTCATCCGTAAAAATAAAGAACTTGAAAGCAAATCACAACGGCGCTGTACTTTCTCTGTACGTCAATAGAGTTGTAATTCATCCGTAAAAATAAAGAACTTGAAAGCAAATCACAACTCTTCCGTGTAAGGAATGATTGATTCCAGTGTTGTAATTCATCCGTAAAAATAAAAAACTTGAAAGCAAATCACAACGGTGCCATTATCGGAAAGCTTCAGCAACAAGTTGTAATTCATCCGTAAAATAATACATTGATCTATTACAAACTGTAATTATCCAGTTTTTCAATTATACTCCACTCACTCCGTTGCGATTTTCAGCAATACCTCTTTCAGATCCATTCGGTGAATGTCATAATACCGTACGCCCATTTTCTGGTAGGATGTTTCCAGCTTCCGGGTTTCCTTGTTGCTCTTTTCCTTTCCCAGATAGACAAAACATATACCTATTCCGTTTTCCCGCAATCCGTTGATGATGGATTGTGTTTGTTGTGTCAGCGTAAATTCGCCATCGGTGAGGATCAGAACAGTATTTATCCCTTCCCCGATTTTATTGGTTTCGAGTAATCCCTTTACTGTTTTGAATCCTTCGTATACATTGGTTTGTCCGGTCGCTTGGATGTGGTTGATTTTTTCCGTAATCTGTTGTTTCCGGTCGCAGGGAACTGCCTGGAGAATGGTTTCTGATTTTCCGGAGAAGGTCACAATAGAAATGTGATCCACACTGCGCTGAATGTTCACCAGGTAAGTCGCATTTTCTTTCAGACGGGATAACTTCTCCCCTTCATTCATGGAAGAAGACACATCCAACAGATAGACCAGGTGATGTGGAAGTGAGCGATAGATCAATGCTTCATCCTCACTGAGCAGTTCCGGCACTACGTTTACCGATACAGGTTCTACGGGTATCAATTCAAACTGATAGAGCAATCGGGGCTGCATCAGTAATACATTCTGGTTGGTATCCACTTCTGATCTGGAAAGACAGCACACTGCTCTTTCAACAAACCTCAGTCCGTCGGCTAATTCAATGTAATCATTGTAGTCTTCCACCACTGAATTATAACTTCGCAAAAAATCATTGTATGCTTGTTGAGAAGGCTTCAAAAATGGCTCCGGAACACGTTTCGTCGATGCAAACCAGTAAATAGTGCTCTTCATAGAGGTATAAAAG
>DHNG01000002.1:1721-12209 GCA_002409405.1 Flavobacteriales bacterium UBA5422
ATAAAAGGTTCGATAGCGGGTATGCAACCAGTATCCACTGTGCAAATACCCATAACCACGAGTAGTTGACAGGTAGAATGAATCTTTGCTCAATGCTTCTTCATTGAATTGCCGCAATTGTGCATCCAACTCGTTATCACGTGAGCGATCGCCGGCATATAGTAATCGTTCCCATTCTGTCAGCAATTGCATGCTTCGTTTCAGTTCATCCAATCCATTTTGTAATTCGGCATGAGTTGCAAGCGGGGGAAGATGCTTCTGAAAATACTGTTGCAGCGCATCGTTCAATTGCATTGAATTGTTGTGACACATTTCAAACCAGTATTGGTGGCGCTCCAAGAGTTGTACCCCGCTCAAAAATCGTTCGTCCGAATGGTATAATTTCTCTGAAACGTAGGTGTTCAATTCCGTGTGTGCTGCAAATAAACTATCTGCCGAATGCATGTATTCAGACAAAACAGGAGTGACTTCTGCCGAAATCCGGTGATCCGACAGCAGTTTTTGCACCACTTCCTTTGACCGTAGCCATGGAATGTAATCTGTTTGATAAGAAGGAACATGTCCCTGTTCGTTCGGAGTAATTTCAGGAAAATGAAAGGCCTCTTCAATCCCGGAATAATAGCTCCAGCCTCTTTGTTGTGTCTTGCTGCAATAAAAATAACTTTCCTTGATCCCCTCTTTGCTTTGATACAATGCTTTCTGCAATTGAACGGCATCAAAATACCATTGTTGATTACACATACTGAACGCATTCATCATCTCAACAAGCTGGTTGAGATCACGCACTTGCTGATTGCGGTCTTGCGCGAAAAGCTGTCTGTTGAACAGACTAACTCCGATTAGTAGCATAAACAGGATGCGTTGTTGTGCCTTCATGGAAGAATAACTGGAAGTTGTAATTTCCGTAAAAATACAAACTTTGGTCAAACAGCAAACCATCCAACTGATCGGGAAGGATCCTCTTTTCTCAATCTAACCAATTTTATATCTCAACCAACAAGCCTGTAAATCCGTGCATCCGTGGCAAAAAATTATTACTTCATTTATCGGCAACTTTCCTCACTATCTGTATGCAACAGAATTATTCGTTAAACCAGGTGTTTTTTATGGTATGGCGCACCAGGTAATATGCTTCTTCGTACCAATAAAAAAATGCCACGCAATTGTTCACACCGTCAATGATCATTTCGTATTCGTTTCCTGCATCGCTGGTAACCGTCATCGTATATTTTAGTTCCTCTTCGTTGTAGTCCCACTTTGTGATGTAGTAATCAGATGAAATGGTGGCTGTCGTATGGCGGAAGGTTGTCAATTCTTTGTTAAATACAAACAAGGTTCCTCCTTCGTCTGTTGAGTACACATTCCACTTCTCTCCTTCATTCTGCCAGACAGCATTTTGCCGGAAATTTGTCGAAATGTTGAGCTGGGCAGTTACACCATTCACCAGCAGGATCAAAAAAATAAACAAGATTGTTTTCATGGCTTCAATTTTCAGCAAATCTCGCATATAAAAGCAAATTGTGAAATACGACAGATGTAGTATTTTCACTTTTCATTCACTAAATTATTTTATACTTTAGTCCTCAATTCAATCGCTGGACAATGACTAAAGAGTTGCTATACCACATCTATTCTCATCCGTTAATCGGGGAAACAGAGCTTGAGAAGATCATTCAGGCTCATCAGAGCATTTCGTTCAAAAAAGGAACATTCATTCTGAAAGAAGGAGAAATTTCTGACGGTTACCTCATCATGGAGAACGGGTTGATGCGCTCATTTGCTCACAATTACAATGGCAATGATATTACAACTGATTTCTTTTCCAACCAGGAAATTGTAATTGAGGTACTCTCATTGTTTCAACGGATGCCCGCAGGTGAAAATATACAAGCCCTAACCGATTGTGAATGCTGGGAAATCAAATTTGATGCCTTCCAGGAATTGTTTCATTCCATCCCGGGATTTACAGAATGGGGACGTTTGTGGATGACCAATCGGTTGTTTCATTTCAAGCAACGTTCCGTAGAAATGGTTACAATTTCCGCTAAAGACCGGTACCTGCAACTGATTAAGGAAAAACCACAAATTGTTTTACAATCACCGTTGAAATACATTGCAAGCTATCTGGGGATTACGGATACTTCTTTCAGCAGAATCCGGAAAGAAGTTTCTCAGGAAAATTAAAATTCTTGCCATAAGACAAGTTCAACTGACCATTTATCATTTACATTTGTTTTTACGTTTAACTTTAAAAATAAATCCATGAATAACAATGTAATATGCTGGTTTGAGATCTATGTAAAAGAGATCAATCGTGCTAAAAAATTCTACAGCGACGTTTTGGGGAAGACATTTAGTGACATGGAGGCTCCGGGAGATGCTCCACAAGAAATGAAAATGGCATTTTTCAATACTGCCGATCCAACCGATCAGGACAGTGTGTGTGGCGCGTTGGTTGAAATGCCCGGAACAAAAGAAGGAGACGGCGCATGTGTCAATACCATTGTTTATTTTCCATGTCAGGATTGCAGCGTAGAAGAAAGTAGAGTTGAGAAAGCAGGCGGACAGGTCGTTAGCCCGAAAATGTCACTCGGAGAACACGGTTTCTGCAGTATCTGTATTGATACGGAAGGAAATTCATTCGGACTGTATTCGATGCAATGATTAAAAAAAAACAGATAAATAACTTAACAATAAAACAGATGCAATTAAATCCTTATTTGAATTTTGACGGAAATGCCGAGGAAGCATTCCGATTCTACCAAACCGTATTTGGCGGAGAAGTATTCGTACAGAAAATGAGTCAGGCTCCGGGAGCAGAAAACTTACCGGAAAATGAAAAAAACAGAGCAATGCACGTTGCTATTACACTTAGTAACGGACAACACCTGATGGCCTCTGACTGTTTGCCAAGCGCGGGACACATACTGCATGTCGGGAACAACAATTACATCTCCATTACACCGGATAGTCGTGAGGAAGCAGATCGCATCTTCAACGGATTATCTGCCGGTGGAAAAATAGAAATGCCGATGGCGGATATGTTCTGGGGCGATTACTTCGGGTCATTTACCGATAAATATGGTGTGTGTTGGATGGTCAACTATACCAACCCGAAATAAACCGATGGAACAATTGATCGCACAAGCAAAAATACAGGTTCAGAAACCCATCAGCGAGGTCTTTGAAAACATTGTCAATCCCGATAAAATGACACAGTATTTCATTGGGAGCAGCACAGGACGTATGGAAGAAAAAGCGGAATTGGTATGGGTATTCCCGGAGTTTGATGAACATTGTCCCCTTACTGTCACAACAATTATTCCGCACCAACTGATTGAATTCAAATGGGATCCGGAAACAATTGTGCGGATTATTCTGACCGAACAAGCAGACAAGAGCACCGTTATCAAGGTGATGGAAGATGGGAAATCAAATTCGGAAGACGGATTGAAATGGTTTGGGGGAAATACGGAAGGTTGGGCCAATTTCCTTGCTTGCCTGAAAGCATTTTCGGAGTACGGAATCAACCTGCGTAAAGGTGCGTTTGATTTTATGAAAGTTGTTTAATATGAAACAAATTTTCTTCATTTTAGCCATTGCTGCTGCAAACTACGGTTTTTCACAGCTGTCATTCCCCTCCTTTCTCAAAGGAACCTGGAAAATGGAAGGTCTTAATGTGTATGAACGTTGGGATCAACTCAATGACAACACACTGAAAGGATTCTCCTATAAACTGTCCGATCAGGGAATGAAAATCAATGAGTACCTTGAAATAACCGGTAACAAAGGAAAAATCCAGTATACCGCCAGTGTGATCGGACAAAACAATGGTGCAGGCATTCCGTTTCAACTGGTACAAGCAGACAGTCTTTTTGTCTTTCAAAATATGAAGCATGATTTTCCGAACAGAATTGTTTATCAGCGTATTTCAGAGAATGTGCTGAACGTAACTGTTTCCGGAAAAGACGGGAAAGCATTCAGTTATGAGTTGCACAAACAGAAAACTGAAGAACAGGCATCGAATGGAACATCCAATCCGCTGTATGATGCTGAACTGGCAGAAAAGTTAGGCGCAGACGAGTATGGAATGAAAAGTTATATTTTCGTCATTCTGAAAACAGGAGCAAATCCGACGGTGCAGGAAAAATCGGAAATCAATGAATTGTTCAGAGGGCATCTTGACAACATTACCCATCTGGTAAATGAAAAAAAGATGGTTATTGCAGGTCCGATGGGTAAGAACGATAAAAATTACAGGGGAATTTTTATTCTCTCCAATGTAAAAGATCTGGAAGAAGCCCGGGAGATACTCAAGACAGATCCTGCTGTAAAAGCGGGTATACTCGATGTGGAGCTCTACGATTGGTACGGATCTGCTGCATTGCCGGAATACCTCCCCTATTCGGACAAAGTCTGGAAATCAAAACCCTGATGATCATTTAATCCGTTTAAAGGTATGAACAGCAGCATGAAAAAATACAGCACCGTTGACGAGTACATCGCAAAGGAATCTCAGGATCGACGGGAGTTACTGGAGGTCGTTCGTACAGCAATCCGTGAAACAGCACCCGAAGCACAAGAGTACATTTCGTATGGAATGCCGGCTTACAAACTCAATAAAAAACCGCTGGTGTATTTTGCGGTATTCAACCATCACATTGGCTTTTATGCCACTCCTACGGGTCATTCAGCATTTGCAAAAGAACTTTCGCGTTACAAGCAGGGAAAAGGATCTGTTCAATTCCCGATTGATCAACCGTTACCTGTTGACCTGATCAAAAGAATTGTTGCATTCAGAGTACAGGAAAATCAAACCAATTAATGTTATGAATACAGACATTCAAACCTATCACGATCAGCAAACTCCGGAAGACAAAGCCATTTGCGAGTTATTGTACCGGGAAATTTGTCAACACCTGCCTGCTGCCGAACACAAAGTCTGGCATGCACACCCTGTTTGGTTCCTGGACGGAAATCCGATTGTGGGTTACAGCAAACAAAAGGCCGGAATGCGTCTCATGTTTTGGAGCGGTGCGGACTTTGAAGAAGAGCAATTGGCGGTCAGAGGTCAAAAGTTTAAAGACGCATCTATTTTCTACCGTTCCGATTCCGAAGTAAACCCAGATGATTTACAGCGTTGGTTAGAAAAATCACAGCACATCCAATGGGATTATAAAAATTTGGTGAAACGAAAAGGTGTATTAATCCGTATTGAACAACAAGTATGAAAACAACACGATTGATCGCTTTACTGCGTGGTATTAATGTAGGAGGACATCACAAAGTTCCGATGGCAGAATTGTCAAAAGCGATGGAACAACTTGGTTGCTCAGGAATCAGCACTCTGCTGAACACAGGAAATGTCCTTTTTAATGCACCGGGAGAAACGCTGTCTGAAACTGCAATAGAAACACATCTGCAGAATGTATTCGGGTTTCCCATTCCGGTTATTTTGAGAACGTTTGACGAACTCTCAGAACTAGTACAAACAGATCCGTTCAAAGATGTTACGGTAACAAAAGATACACGATTGTACGTCACATTTTTGAAAAATAAACCAACAACAGCGCTTCAACTTCCTTATTTTTCAGCCGATCGTTCATTCCAGATTATCTCTGTCAGCAGTATAGTTGTTCTCAGTATCCTGGATCTTTCCATCGGAAAAACCGTAAAAGGGATGGACGACCTGGAAAAACTATTTGGAAAAGAAGTGACAACACGCAATTGGAATACAGTTGTTAAACTGACTAATAAATAAGCGCTATGAATACGCCATTTAAACCTTCCGGTTATACTTCTGTTTCGCCCTACTTTGTTGTGGAAGATGCACCACGATTCATCGAACTGATGAAACAGATTTTTGATGCCCGTGAATTGAGAACATACCATCGTCCTTCCGGAAAAATCATGCATGCCGAAATTCAAATCGATGATTCAGTAATTATGCTGGCTGATGCAACGGAAGATTATCCTGCGGAAACAAGTATCATGCATGTATACGTGCCGGATACGGATGTTACATTTCAAAGAGCAATTGCAGCAGGATGCGAAGCAATTGACTTCCCGAAATCACAGGAAGGAGATCCGGACAGACGCGGAACATTTAAAGATTTTGCAGGAAACCTCTGGTCTGTCGGAACACAAATGAGTGACAGCGAATTGTAAATCAACAAAATAATAATTATTCGTACTGTTTTTATTCGGTTTCCCTATCTTTGGGTATACCGGACAGAAATAACACCAGGAAGAAGAACGAAATAACAACTAAAATCGATAGCTTATGAAAATTGTAAAACGAATTGTCATCGCATTGCTGATTATCATTGCGATTCCATTAATTGTAGCTCTTTTTGTTCCACGGGACTTTAAAAGTGAGAAGAGTATTGTGATTAACAAACCGATAGCAGAAGTATTTAACTATGTTAAACAGGTCAAAAACCAGGATAATTTCGGTATCTGGCAGCTTTCGGATCCGGACATGAAAAAAAGTTACGAAGGAACAGACGGAACCATCGGTTTCGTATATCATTGGGACAGTGAATCCATGGGGAAAGGTTCTCAAAAAATTACAGCAATCGAAGAAGGAAAACGGGTCGATTTTGAACTGGATTTCGGATTCGGAGATCCGGCAAAAGCCTATTTCATTACTCGTGAGAAAAGTGCTGACCAAACGGATGTAACCTGGGGAATCACCGGACATACTCCCTACCCGTTCAATCTTATGAGCCTGTTTTATGACATGGGCAACGATTTTGAACAAGGATTGAATAACTTGAAAAAAGAACTGGAAAAATAACACCTGAACAATGGCAGAAATAAAAACCAAACAACACGAAGCAAATGTCACTGACTTTATCCTGTCATTTGCAGAAACGGAACAAAAACAACAGGATAGTTTCGAGCTGATCAAAATCATGCAGGAATATACCGGCTTCGAACCGAAAATGTGGGGACCATCCATCATCGGATTTGGTGTATATCACTACAAATCGGAGCGCAGCAGACAGGAAGGTGACTGGCCCTTGGTAGGATTTTCTCCCCGTAAAGCAGCGATTTCATTGTATGTATATATGGGAACTCCTGAGCAGGATAAATTATTGCAGGAATTTGGAAAATTCAAGATGGGGAAAGGATGTATCTACGTCAAAAAATTATCCGATATCAATGTTGAAGTCCTCAAGAAAATGATGGGTGAAACCATTACAGCACTCAGAGAAAAATACGGAAACTAACCATCATTCAGTCATGCCAACCAATAATCAATGGACAGAAGAAGTTGCTGTTTTAGCATCTATTGTGGATAAAACACCACTGGACAAAGTTACAAAATGGGGTTCGGATGTCTACACTTACAACGGCAAGAATGTTGTCAGTTGCGGAGGATTCAAGAATTTTTTCACACTCTGGTTTTACAATGGTGTGTTTCTGGAAGATCCCGATAAAGTATTAATCAGTGCTTCAGAAGGGCAAACCAAATCATTGCGTCAGTGGCGGTTCACCTCAAAAGAGGAAATTGATGAGAAAAAAATTCTTGCTTACATCCATGAAGCCATTGAAATAGAGAAAAAAGGGTTAAAAATAAAACCGGCGAAGTTCATTGCCGTCCCGCCGCCATCGCTGCTCAGTGATGCATTGAAAAGCGATAAAGCCTTTCAGAAAGCATTTGAACTACTGACACCAGGAAAACAAAAAGAATACATTTTATACCTGAACGAGGCAAAACAAGAGGCAACAAAGATGAAGCGCCTGGAGAAAATCACTCCGTTGATCTTTCAAGGCATGGGATTACATGATAAATACAAGTAAAGAACCAATTTATGAAAACACTGGCAATTGAAATTAAATGGGCAATTATTTTTGTGGTAGTATCATTGCTCTGGATGGTATTGGAAAAAGTCTGCGGGTTACACGGACCTTACATCGATTATCACTTGTATCTCACCAACCTGTTTGCCATTCCTGCGATCTGGACATTTGTACTGGCGTTGAAAGATAAAAAACGGCGCTATTATAATGGGCACATGACGTATCTGCAAGGACTTCTCTCAGGAATCATTATCTCAGTATTTGTTGCAGCGCTTTCCCCCCTCACTCAATGGATTGTATCCTATGTCATTACTCCTGAATATTTCCCGAATGTGATCAAACGTTCAGTCGAATTGGGTTATTACAAAACGACAACTGAAGCTGCAGCCTATTTCAATTATAAACATTACGCTGTTCAGGGAACAATCGGAGCCTTGATGATGGGAGTGATCACAACAGCCATCGTTATGCTGTTTCTCCGGTCAAAAAATCGTACCGTTTAAAATTATTAGAATGAAGATGAAAAAGCTCCAGTTTCAAACAAAAATACATGCGCCGGTGGCACACGTATATACAATCATGTTGGGAATCGATAACCGTGCAACCTATGAAGCATGGGCTGCGGAATTCCAACCAACATCGACCTATGAAGGAAATTGGGAACCAGGAAGTAAAATACGCTTTATAGGCATTGATCAAGAAGGTGAAAAGGGTGGAATCATTGCCGAAATCGCTGCAAACGAGCCCAACCGTTTTGTATCCATAAGAACATGTGGTTTTGTATCTAAAGGAGTCGATATTACAGAAGGTCCTGAAATTGAAGAATGGATTGGGGGGCTTGAAAATTATACCTTTCAGGAAGAAAACGGAATGACAACAGTAACAGTTGATATCGATGTGACGGATGACTACATTGATTATTTCAGTACAACATGGCCCAAAGCGTTGTTAAAATTAAAAACGATTTGCGAATAAACTCAACGGGAAATGAATACAATACAACTAACAGTAAATGCGACTATTGGCGCAGATCTTCAAAAAGTATGGGATGCATGGACACAACCCGATCACATCACCAAATGGAACTTTGCCTCTGACGACTGGTGCTGCCCGAATGCAGAAAATGACCTGCGTACCGGAGGGAAATATAGAGCACGTATGGAAGCAAAAGATGGAAGTTTCGGATTTGATTTTGAGGCCGTTTATGATGAAATTTTAATGCATCAGAAAATTACCTATACCATGGCTGACGGTAGACAATCCACAACGACATTCAAATCGAATGGAACGACAACGGAGGTATCTACTACATTTGAAGCGGAGACGACCAATCCGATTGACATGCAACAACAAGGATGGCAAGCGATTCTGAACAATTTCAAAAAATACGTGGAACGAAACGATTGAGAAAAATCGATTTACTTATTCACAATCAGTTTCTCGGTTCGTGTCGTACCATCGGAAATGATTTCAATCAGGTATACACCATTCCTGAATGATGTAATACCAATGGTTTCCATTTCTTTTACTTTCGGATTTTCATATACAATTCTTCCGGTCATATCCCGGATAACAATTCGTGCCTGTTTGGGAAGATTACTGATCCGAACCGATTCACTCGCAGGATTCGGATAAATGGATAGCTTCTTTACTTCCTGTTGTTCTACCCCGACATTCGAAATAAGGAAACATGTCGATGTAGCAGTACAGCCATGCTCATTGGTCACAGCAACCGCATAATTTCCGTTCTGAAGTGGTGTATAGGTTGCTCCGACCGCTCCTGTTATTGGTGTGTTGTTGTTACAATCGTGCCATTGATAGCTATATCCTGCCACTGCTGTAAAGGTTCCGTTGCTTAACGTGATAGTCGCATCCGGCAATTCACTTTCGGTAATCTCCATCAATTGTGACGTTGAATAACACTCCTGATTTTCAGCAACAGTCACCCAATAATGTCCGGGTGTGTTGACATAAATAGCTGTTGTCGTATCTCCATTGTTCCACAGATACGAATAATTCGGAACGTCTGAAGTGCTCAACTCTAAACTATCTCCCTGGCAAAATACTGTATTTCCGGCGAGAACCGGTGTTGGTGTATTGCAAATTCCATATTGTGCCACGAACGCGCGCGCCAAATTCGATCCGGAAAAAGAAGTGGTCGCATCTAACTGAATGCGTTCTTTAAAATAGCCGGAAATAATAATATTCCCACCATTATTTGCCAGTGTAAAGTACTCTCCGGACACCCAACCGGCAGGAGCGTTTTGATATGGCGGAGGGCCGGGAACAATCGTATTTTCCCAAATCCGTTCTCCATCAGGGGCATATTTGAGAAACAACGTATTAACATCCCCGCCCAAACAGACACTTCGACTACCAATTACATATGCATTCCCGATTGCATCTGTCAACACTTTTTTATAATCATCACACCCTGTATATGTATACCTGTCAATCCATGCAATTGTTCCTCCTGATCCATTTAATTTCAACAGCAATGCATCCGCATTGTTTACACTTCCGTATTTTGTAATAAGATTTCCATCAACAGATGCAGAACCTCCGTACAGATAACCGGAAAGAAAAATATTTCCCCATGGGTCTACTGACATACTACTATATGAAACGAGTCCCGCTCCTGTGTGATTCAACGTTTTTTCCATCAGAACAGTTCCCTGT
>DHNG01000002.1:12341-24960 GCA_002409405.1 Flavobacteriales bacterium UBA5422
TATTTAACAAGTTTTTTTTCGGAAAGTACAAAGCGATACAAGTTCATTTCTGAATCTACATCAAAATATTCTTCATCTGTTGAAGAATAAGATGGATTTATAAGCCCTAATTTATGTGCATTTATTAAATCTCCTGAAACATCATAGATTGCATGAAAGGCATTTAATCCCAATGTAGTTCCGGTATTTGTCAATGTGTATCCGTTGTGAAAATTAACGTTGGTTTGAAAAATTCCTGTCAGGTGAATATTGCCATTGTGGTCAGAGAAAATAGTTGATTTTGTAACTGCCTGACCGGATAACAACTCATTGTGATCAGCAGTACGAACCCATTGCGTTGTACCGTCAACATCAATCTGTACCAAACAATAAGCACCATATTGGGTGGAAGGAACAGGAAATGGAATTCCGTCAAAATGCTGTGTGCTCTGATCATATGTCGCCGATAGATATAATTTATCATTGTGTACCAACATTTTATTGATCTGAAACGGAATTTTTTTCACCCAAATACCATTGCCGTTCTGATCATATTTGATCAGATAGTTGGAACCTCCTCCATTGGGATTCATATGTGTAATGGTAGTCCCGTTAATAGTTATACTTGTATTAAATACCCCTGTAGCATATAAATTGTGTTGCCCGTCAACTGCAGTATGTCTTGCATAGGAATAACCTGAATTGCTGACAATTTTCGCCCATGCCAGGTCAGGTGCGTTCTGCCCAAAAAGTACCGATACGGAAAAGCATAAAATCAGAGCTGGTATCATCCGGCAAATACCGGAATTAAGCATTTGTTTCATAGTATAATAGGATAATTCGTTGAGTAAATTTAGTTTTTTTCTTTCACAAAATCCTATTACTTAAAAAAATAATCTAAATTAGTACTGTAATTACCTAATAGCATGACTACAAAATATATAGCGTTATTTTTTTGCGCTTTTTTCACTACTACGTATAACTTTTCACAAGTTGTATTTGAAGAATACACATTTAAGGTGTTTGATCCCATTTATAAAAGTTCAATCGCTCATTCAGACATAGATGGCGATGGAGATCAGGATGTATTCGTTACTGGTTACCATGAGAATATTGCTGTTGCGCGTCTGTATTCCAATGACGGAACAGGTATATTAACAGAAGTACAGGGAACCCCGTTTGAAGGTGTTAGTGTAGGTTCATCTGCTTTTGCAGATATAGACGGAGACGGAGATGACGATTTATTGGTGACCGGGTATACAAATAACAACCAACGCATTTCAAAATTGTATAAAAACAATGGTTCCGGTGTCTTTTCAGAAGTGCACGGAACTCCATTTGATCCCGTTAGTTTCAGTACTGTCACTTTTACTGACATTGACAGCGATAATGATCAGGACGTCTTGATCACAGGTTACAACAACTCCAATCAACGCATCGCAAAATTATTCATGAACGACGGAACAGGTACTTTTTCCCTTGCAGGAGGAATTCCGTTTGAAGGAGTCAGTTTCGGTGCAGTCGCTTTCGCAGACATCAATAATGATGGGCACAAAGATGTATTAATTACAGGTGAAAATACAGCTGAACAACCCATTGCAAAACTATACGTGAATAACGGTTCCGGTTCATTTACAGAGTTAACAGGACTGCCGTTTGAAGGAGTGTACAACTCTGCAGTAGCATTTGCTGATATAGACAACGACGGAGATCAGGATGTGATTATTACCGGAAAAAAGAATTACACACAGGACATCTCCAACCTATATCGAAACAATGGAAATGGCTCTTTTACAGTTATTGCAAGTCCTGCATTTATCGGCATGAGTTTAGGTTCAGTTGCTTTTGCAGACATCGACAACGACAGTGACCCCGATTTATTGGTTATTGGTCACAGTCCCTATGCGACATCATTGATTGCGAAATTATATACGAATAACGGGGCAGGTTCATATTCCGAAGTAACAGATCACGTGCTCACAGGAGTTAAAAACGGGGCAATTACTTTTGTAGATATAGACAATGACGGAGATCAGGATTTATTGACCACAGGATTAAATGTACTGAATCATGGATCTGCAAAATTGTACTTTAATAACGGCGACGGAACATTTTTGGATATGAGTGGTTCATTCATCGATTTATCGTACAGTGCAATTGCTTTCGCAGATGTCGACAACGATGGCGATGAAGATGCATTGGTAACAGGTACCAGTAACTTTAACGAAGGAATAACCGCACTCTATCTCAATGACGGAACAGGTATTTTTAAGCGTGCATCCAATACTCCGTTTATTCAGGTCAAACGAGGAAGTATTGGTTTTTCAGACATCGACAATGACGGAGACATGGATATATTCGTTACCGGTGGAGATAACACTACGAATCAAGCCATCGCACGACTATATGCTAATAACGGAGCCGGCGTCTTTACCGAAATTCAAGGAACGACATTCATTCCTGTAATTGGAAACATTGCGTTCGCAGACGTAGATAACGATGGAGATGAGGATCTGTTCATTACAGGAGGTAATTCCAATCAACCAATATCCAGATTATATATTAACAACGGAACAGGAACCTTTACGGTTTCCGGGGAAACATTTACAAACGTTTACTCCAGTTCAGTGGGATTTTCAGACATTGACAACGATGGTGATCCGGATCTACTCATCTTCGGCAGTTATGCTCCTGGTCAAACAAACAATATTACCAAATTGTACCGAAATAACGGAGGCACATTCTCTGAAGTTACAGGCACTCCTTTTCAGAACCTGAGTACAGGATCAATCTCTTTTGCAGATGTAGACGGAGACGGAGACGAAGATGTTGTCCTTGCAGGAAAGAACACCTCCTCACAAAACAGCACAAAACTTTACCTCAATGACGGGACAGGTAATTTTTCAGAAGATGTAACTGTTCCTTTTCTGGATGTTTACTTTAGCTCCATCCGGTTTTCAGATGTTGATAACGACGGAGATCTGGATGCATTACTTACCGGATTTACGGCACAAGCAATTACCAAACTTTACCTCAACGACGGGACAGGAACATTTTCAGAATTTACGGATGTTCCATTCGTTTCGATAGCAGCAGGAGCAGTTGCTTTTTCAGACATTGATAACGATGGAGATCAGGATGTGCTGATTTCCGGAGAAAAGCAAACAAAACTCTACCGAAACATTACCTGTTTTTCAATTGATGTAAATACCAGCGTATCAGGAAGTACAATTACCGCCAATGAATCAGGTGCACTGTACAACTGGTTGGATTGCAATAACAACTACCTTCCGGTCGGTGTCACGACACAAAGTTTTTCACCTTCGGTAAACGGAAACTATGCAGTAGAAATTATGCAACCCGGAGGATGTGTCGTCAGATCTTCTTGTGTACAGATTTCTGAACTGGGAATTCAATCTCCTGGCACAGATGATGAATTTTTGTTGTTTCCAAATCCGGTTGATCACCTTGTAACGGTCAAAGCTCCTTTTTCGGTTGACTATTATTCTGTTTTGGATATACAAGGCCGCATTGTAAAAGAAGGACCGATGAATACTGATACCATCGATCTGAGCAATCTGGAATCCGGAAGTTACCTGGTTACTTTTAAAACAGAAAAACAATCGATTACAAAACAAATTGTAAAACGGTAACTGTATGTTGTAATCCATTCGATTTCAAATACTGGTTGTTAAAAAAATAACTTATTCATTTACACGTGTCTGCTATTGTTTTTATAATATTGAACATAAACTAAAAACTAAACGAACATGGCAACAAAGAAAAAAGTCGTACAAGTTGACGGAGAGCGGAATGCTTCAACTCCGGAAGATGCAGTAGAACGACCAGAATTTTCACCTACTAAAGAAGCGAAGGGAAGGGCAACGCAATTGCGTTTGATTGCCGGAATTCTATGGGTACTGGGAATTGGCGCTCAGGTATGGGCCATTACACTATTGTTCAAACAACCGATCACCATGTGGCTGATCATTACACTTATTGCGGTTGATCTTGCATTAGTGGTTACCGGTTCCATGTTGTGGAAAAAGTCAAACAGGCTGGATCCTGCTTCGAAAAAAAATACGTTTCGGTTCTTTCTGCAAAGTCAGTTGGGAATGGTTACTGCCGTCATCGCATTCCTGCCACTGGTCATTTTTATTTTAACCAACAAGAATATTGACGGAAAGCAAAAAGCAATTCTGGGAAGTATTGCTGGTGTTGCATTATTGATCGCCGGAATTACCGGTTACGATTTCAATCCGCCTTCGGTGGAAGAATATACCAATCAAACACATGAAGTGGAAGATCTGACTGACGGGTCAAATGCCGTTTACTGGACAAAATCCGGTACGCGCTACCATTTATCGGATTCCTGTTCGTACATCAACACCGATAAAACAGCTGAAATTTTTACAGGAACTGTTGCACAGGCACGAGAATTGAAAAACATTACCGAATTGTGTAATTTATGTAAAACCAGAGCGGAAAAAGCAGGGAAGTTACCGGAAGAAGCTACCTCTGATGCGATTCAGGAAGGTGTGGAAAAAGTGAAGGACTTAGTAGAGCAATAAGGAATATCAAAATTATGAAAAAAGCGAGGCTATCACATGTGACAACCTCGCTTTTCCCTTTAAAACCGGTTAATTTTCAACAACCAGGCGAATGGAAAAAAGGTGTTCGTCTTTCGTGAAATTCAGAAGATATACTCCATTTTGAATTCCACTCAGATCAAGTGTCTTATTCGACGGGGTAATCAATGCCAGCTCTTTCCCATCCAGAGAGAGTAATCGAACATTACCATCCGGAACAACCGTTAAAGTTACACTGTTTTTTGCCGGATTCGGACTTACAGAAATCATGTCCGTTTGCAACTGATCGATTCCAGCTGTTGGAGCTTCTACGATCTCAATCCACACACAACTTCTGTTGTCACTGATGTCTGGATCGGTAACAGGATCTGCCGCATTGACCGGAATAACTGAAAAACATGCTTCTACCATCGAATTTTCAGTACCGTCTCCATACACCATATAATGAGAAATCTGCGCAGAATCGCCAACAGGAATATTCACTCCTGTTTTTACAATGTGATCTTCGCCTCCAGGGAGGAATTCCAGCGTATCTCCATTCTGAGTGATGTACAAGAACAGTGAATCACTGGCATTGATTGCTTCAGTCCCCTGATTTTTAACCTTCAGTATAATATTATACGGGGTGTTCATCGTAAATGTTGCCGGATCCGTTGAGGGGTAAACAAGTTCTACCGACAGGTCAGCTGAGCGTTGTGCTCCGGATAGAAAAATAAATCCTGAAAAAATGAATGTGCATACAATTGCTTTCATAGGCGTAATAGATTTAATTGAACAAAATTGATTAGTTTACTAACTCAAACAAAGCTATAACATTCAGCGAAAGAATCCTACATACTTGAGTTAAATGTAGTGGCTACCGATTAAGAATAGTGGTTTATTGACTGATCTATTAAAATAGTCATATCGTAATAATGCGATATTGTAATATGGCGATATCGCACGATTGACAGATTGATTACTACCAGATAAATGGAAACACCGCCTTCCGTTCTTTCGGATAATCCGGAAATTTTTCCTGGTACCACTTGTGATGAGACACTGCACGCGGAACCAGGTTTGCAAATGTCCAGACGAAAAATGCCAGCCCCGGCAAACTCCATGTTAAAATGGCAAATCCTCCCCATTCAATCACTTCGCCCAACAAATTGGGACAACTCACATAGCGAAACAATCCTTTCTGAGGAATTTTATACCCGGTTTCTCCCGGTTTTCTCAGATGAATCAAGGTATTATCCGATTGCCAGTTAATAACCATTCCTACAGCAAAAATGAATGTTCCGATAATAAATTGAGGAGTCTGGAGCCACTCTAAAGGATATACAACGAATTCTCCCAGGTAGTAACCGATCAAAAAACCGTTCATCAGGTTAAAACACATCGCCATCAATGTAATCGTAACCGGCATTTTCTTACCATTGGTCTTGATCCGTAATGGAAAAATAATACTTCGGTTGATATAATGCAGTGCAAAAAGTGAGACAATGATTCCATTGACGAGTGAAATCGTATTCGTTCCTTTGTAGAGGAAAAAGAATAGTACTACCAATACAAAAAACTCCATGATAAACCATCCCAATTTATTATCAATCAACGGACCCCATGTTGTTTTTGTGTGTCTTCCGTACGGAGCGGTAATAAAAAGTAATGCAATGAAGACAACTACCGCAACGGCAATCCATCCCCATGCAACCATACTGTATTGTTCAAATGTCAACGTCATGTTTTATAGTTTTCTACTGTTTCTAAACCACTCAACCGTATCGCTAAGGGTTTCACCTAATTCCCGTACAGAATATCCCAATTCCTGTTGGGCTTTAGTTGACAATGTCAATTTATTCCCATCCTGCAGGATATCAATATAAGCTTTGTCATACAACGGGGGTTTCTTTGTCAGGTAAGCATACGATTTAACAAACGGTAACCCTACACTAGCAACAAAAAGTGGTAATTCAACCAATCGTTTTTTTGTTCCTTTAGCCTCCAGCACCAGGTTAGAGAATTCTTTAATTGTATAATATTTCCCTCCTAAAATGTAAGTTTCTCCTGCCCTGCCCTTTTCAAGAGCCAATACAGTTCCTCTTGCCATATCGCGAACGTCCGCGAAATCAAATCCACCTTTTACAACAGCAGGAACGCTTCCCTTGTAAATATCAATCACTGCTTTTCCTAATTTTGAAGGTTTGTGATCCGGGGGGCCTACTGCAGAAGTCGGGCAGACAATGACCACGTGTTGTCCGTTTTTCGCAGCTTCCTGCGCCTGCATGTGTCCGTCCCGCTTGGTTTGATCATAAAACACTGATTTTTCCGTCACGAAATGCCGTGTTTCATCAATCGGGATATCATATGGTTGGTGATTAAACGCATGAATGGAACTGAAATGCACTACTTTTTTGATACCCGATTCACGTGCAACTTCCAGTACATTTTTTGTTCCGATAACATTGATATCGTATACCTTCTGAACAAATTTGTACCCCAGTTCAATCATACCGGCAGTATGAATAACCGCATCGCATGCTCCCATCAACTTTGTCAGAGACGCACGATCAAGGACATTTCCTTTGATGAACGTTACAGGTAATTCACGAATTGCGTCATAATCGTTGTACACCAATGCCTGCACTTCGTATCCTCTCTCCAGCAATTCCCTGCAAATAGCAGAACCGATATGTCCCGCCGCTCCTGTAACAGCAATTTTCATGACTCAAAATTAAAATAAATTGCGTTGGTTTATCATTTTTACAAATAACAAAACCAGGATTTACTTTTCGTTTTTCAATCAATATACATCCGCAGTATGGATATATCTGTTCGTTGCAACTGTTTGTCAATTACCTCACTATTTTCAGTAATTAACCGATAGAAACCAGACTAAAATCCTATCTTTGTAGCATCATTGACCCCATATGAAAAGGCTATTAATCATATTTACAACTATACTACTTGCATCCTGTCAATCCAAACTGGATGAGCAGGAACTCATGCAACAAAATCTCTCCACCGAAGAGACATTAAAAGCAATTCTTTCTGAAGAATACAAAGAAACCTTAGGCATCGACGAAGAAGGACGAAATCTGTTGTATTCTTTTTATGAAAAACGCCGGTTCAAACCCCTGTGGACAAAAAAGAAATCCATCAACGCGACCGGTGAAGAACTTGTCAAATTACTCAAGCACCCGGTCCGATTTGGAATGTCTGACAAACGGTTTGATTTGAACTGGAATGACGATCAACCCATCCAAAACGAGGTTGTCATTGTGTGCGGTCTTATCCGAAGTTACAATGATTTGCGTTACGGAATGCTCGATTCCACTATGACACACTTGAAACCTGTTTCATATGTAGCTCTGAAATCACTAGATACCTTACTGGACTTCAGCAACAACAATTATGCACAGAAAATCATTTCCTGGGGACCTTCAGACAGTACCTATCAATTTCTGGCAAACGGGTTGTACCGGTTTGTTCAAAATAACCCGATAGAAGAAAAAGTAAGAGAACTGAAGACAATCAAAGAAGATACAGCTGCGGCAATTGCAGGAACAAAAGAAATTCTGATTTCCAAAGGGTATCTTAGTACAGAAGAAGCAACAGATTCTGCAACATTTGTAACCGCATTAAAAAAATTCCAAACCGATCATGGTTGTAATCCGGATGGTGTCATCGGAACAAATACGGTTCAGATTCTCACAGAAACAAACCTGCATAAAGCACAGCGCATAGCACTCGCCATGGAAAAGCAACGCCGGAAAAAAGCATACCCAAATCGCTATATTGCGATTAACATTCCCGAATACATGCTACGTCTGCGCAATGAAGATACGCTGTGTATCGAAACACGGATAGTTGTTGGTAAATATGAAAATCAAACACCGGAACTTACTTCCGGGATGCATTCCATTGTGGTCTATCCGTACTGGAATGTCCCCTATTCGATTGCAAGCAAAGAAATTCTCCCTGCCGCACAGCGCAACCCGAATTATTTTGAGAAAAATAACATGGTGTTGTTACAAAAAGGAGATACCATTAATCCACACAAGGTAAAATGGAAAAAAATCAAGGAAAATTCATTCCCTTACCGGGTCGTGCAGCAACCGGGATATAAAAATTCACTCGGGATTCTGAAATTTGATTTTTACAACAAATACGATGTATACGTTCATGACACACCTTCCAAAGGACTTTTCAATACAACAGCACGGTCGTATTCACATGGATGTATGCGGACAGAAAACCCGGTGGATCTGGCAAAAACAATTCTTGGTCTGGATGAAAATGTGGTCATTGCAGACAGTCTGGACACATTGATTTCCAGAACGGGAGTCAATCATCCGATCAAATTAAAAAAGCGACTTCCCGTGTATGTAGAATACAACTCTGTGATTGTGAACAACGGAGAAACGAAAATCCTGCGGGATATTTACCTGCGAGATGATAACTACCTGAAAGTAATGTTTCCCGACAAAGGAAACATGAATGACGCCAACTAAGTTTATCTTGCAGATGAACATTTTTTGGTTTACTTCTTGCTGTTTGAAAAGTATTGTTGAATTTTGCTAAAAAATAACTGATGCGAATACTGTATTTTCTCCCTGTACTCCTGTTAATTGTTGCTTGTAATGGTAACAAGGAAGAAGTAGCTCAATTAGAAGACATCATGCCAACAGCACAGTCCGATAAAACGAAAAAGACGGATACAGTACCCGAAAAGGCAATCTTCACTCCTTCGATCTCTTTGGCAGAGTTGGAGGCTGCACAAATAAAATGGGATTCGGTTATTGTGAGTGACACCTTAACTATTCCTGAGCGTTTTTCTCCGAAAAAGATGGAAAAATTCACGTATTGGACCGAGGGAAAATCTGTAGAATACTACCGTTGGTCTTTCTCCGATTCTTCAAAAACAATGAAGGCTTTCTTAAACTGGATGAACTGTTATGGTGAGCGATGTCTGATGGTAGAACTCCGCACCAATGTGAATATTCAGCGCAATGCGTTTTTAATTCTGCAAAACGATACCTCTATTGTTCAGATTCAGTCACCTTCAATTGGGATTGCTGAACTTAAAAAATGGAAAAAACTGTATTTCACACCTCAAAAGCAAACTGCGTCTTCCAAAAAGAAAGCACCGGAAGTGAAATGGAATTATGTGGTGACTCAACCTCGTGGAGGAAAAGCAATCTGGAGTCAGTTTAAAGAAGAAGAAGAACAGGAATTTACACAATTGGAAACCAAATAAATTATGAAAATAGTCAACCGCGGATTTTTAATCGTTGCCCCGAAACAACCGTTTTTTGATTGGGCAAATGAATTTGAAGAAGAAATCTTTTTTTCAGAAGAAGATGATGTTGAACCAACTGTTTACCTCATCGATGAAGATTTCATTGAGACGGAACAAGTCATCCGGGATCAGTTCAAAAAAATCTTTTTGAATGAATTGAATATGATTACTGAAAACCCGGAAGATCACCCCAAGATGACAGAGCAACTTTTTCATGAATGGTTTACTGTAACTGCCGGGACAACCATCCTGGATACGCAAACGCCTGATCTGAAGAGATTCGATCTGGACTGACAATAAATCCGAAAAATTACCCCTTCAATAAAACCATTACCGGGGTGTTTTCATTGCTTTTATCAAGAGGAATGAGCAATGTTTACCTGCAAACAACGAAACCTCCTCTCATTTTTAACAAATTTTTCAAAAAATAGCTGTGCAACTACTCAACTTTTTTCATTCTGGTTTGTACAGATTGCTATATTTAATCGAATAATTTCATTGGTATGAAACATCTAATTAGTAAAATCGCCCTTGTCATCTTTTCATTGTCCCTGCTTTCTGGTGGATGTGACGATCAAAAAGAGACACCAGCAACAACCGTTAATTCTGAAACGACTATGAAAACTCCTTTTCAGTTTTCCGGCTATGAACAAGACTGGAAAAAAGTAGACTCTCTGGAAAGCCAGGGACTCCCGAAATCGGCATTGGAAATTGTCAATGTAATCATGGACAGGGCTTCCAAAGAGAAAAACCAGCCGATGCAAATTAAGGCGCTGATGTACCAACTCAAGCTGAGTCAAAATCTGGAAGAAGAAGATTTTTCCAAATCGCTTGCACGCATTGACGAACTGAGAAAAACCAATGAAGAACCACTTAAACAAATTTTGGCATCTATAAAAGCTGATTTGTTGTGGATGTACCTGGAAAACAACCGGTATAACTTCTACAACAGATCAACAACACAAAATTTTGATTTGGGAGATGTTTCTACATGGGATTTGAAGACCTTGTTGGATACCTCCAATAAATTATTCATGGAATCACTTGAAAACAAAGAGAAATTGCAGCAGATTTCACTGAAAGAATATGAATACATCCTCACGGAAATCAATGCAGATTCCTATCTGACAGCTCCGACACTTTACGATTTCTTAGCACACAGAGCAATCACGCATTTCCGGAATGAAGAAACAGGAATTACTCGTCCTGCAACTAAATTCTCCATCAATGACAAACGTTATTTCGGGACAGATGCTGAATTTTTAAGCATTTCCACACAAACAGACGATTCACTTTCTCAATACCTGCACTATGTAAAAACCATGCAGGAATTGGTGCGTTTCCACAGTAAAAACAACCATGTTACTGCCCGTATGCGAAACGAACTGGATCGGTTGAACTTCGCATATACTGCATCGACCATTGATACAAAAACGGAATGGTACAAAGCAGCATTGCAGCGCATGCAGAAAGAATATGCAGCCTATCCGGTAGTTGGTGAGGTCAATGCACAACTTGCGGAATTGTATATGGATATGGGAAGCAAAGCAGAAGCGACGCATCCGGATTATCAATTGCTAAAAACTGCAAATACATTGTGTAACGAAACCATTGAGAAATACCCCGGAACGTTCGGTGCCAGAAAATGTCAGATCATTTCGCAGGGACTGCACCAACAATCACTGAGTGGAGATATTGAACGCTATACCGCTGCCAATCAACCATCATTGATGAAGATTTCGTTTAAAAACATGGATTCTGTTCACGTATTGATTTATCAACTGAGAGAAAGTGAAGAATACAGCTATTATTATGAATTAAAAGAGCGATTGAAAGGATTGAAACAGGTGAGCGCTAAAAAAATTGCATTACCTGCTGCAGATGACTTTCAACTACACAGTACAGAGATTGCATTAGATGCACTTGGATACGGTGATTACCTGGTATTACTTTCAAGTGCCCCAAGCATTCTGGAAGATGGAAAAGCAACTCACTGGACTGGAGAATTCACCAGTACCGACCTTGCGTATTCACTGAGAGATCAAGGAAGTAAAAACTCCGGAATTCAGGTTCACAACCGCACAACGGGTGCTGCAATTGCACAAGCAACGGTCAACGTATATGAAACAAAATACAATTACACTACCCGAAAAAATGCGAAGAAATTAATTGCAACCTATAAAACCGATGCGAATGGCTGGGCATTGCTCCCACATGAAAATGATCGGTACGGAAAATCGGTGGAAGTAGTATCCGGAAAAGATAAGTTATCCTCCAACGTCAGTTTGTATGATTACAACAATACTGCTGTAAACACAACCGACAACTTGTTTACAGACCGTTCCATCTACAGACCGGGGCAAACTGTTTACTTCAAGGGAATTCGTCTGACAACTGAGAATAAAAAAAGTAAAATTGTTACAGGATCCAGTGTTGCTGTTGTATTGAATGATGTCAATTATCAGAAAGTAACAGATGTAACGCTCACAACAAATGAATACGGTTCATTTTCCGGAAGTTTTCGTTTACCGACAACCGGATTAACCGGACAGATGCACATCAAAACGGATTACGGCACAGTCTATTTCTCTGTTGAAGAATACAAACGTCCTACATTTAAAGTGGAAATTGCACAATCGTCAGCAGAATACAAACTGGGAGAAACAATTAAAGTTGAAGGGAACGCACTTGCTTACGCAGGAAATGCAGTAGACAATGCTGCGGTGAAATATGTCGTAAAACGCAGTATTTTTCTTCCTTACTGGCGGGG
>DHNG01000002.1:25109-33661 GCA_002409405.1 Flavobacteriales bacterium UBA5422
CTGGCGGGCGTACTATTTGAGAATTGCACCGATCAGTTCATCGGAAACAGTGATCAATGAAGGCACGGTAATGACCGATGAAAACGGGAAATTCTCATTCAATTTTCAGGCGGAAAAAGATCCTACCAACCACCATTCAGCGTATACGTATACATACACGATTACAACAGATGTTACTGATATGAACGGAGAAACGCGTTCAGCTACAAAATACATTTCTGTGGGAGAAAGTTCTCTGCAATTGAGTGTAAGTGTACTCGAATCACTGGATAAATCATCCAAAGGGAGCATTTCTGTGAACACAACCAATGCAGATGGAAAAGCATTGCCTGCAAAAGGCTCCATTGTGATCTCACGTTTAAAACCTGTTGAGAAAATAACCGTATCCCGCAGTTGGTCAAAGCCGGACAAACCATCCCTGTCAGAAGCGCAATTCAATCAATTGTTCCCGTACATTCAATACCAGCCGGTTGAAAAATTTGAACGTGCTGTGGAACAGGAAGTAGAGCGTATTAATTTTGACACAGAAAAAACTACAACTGTTCAATTAAATAATTCCAACTGGAAAACAGGTGATTACAAGGTTGAAACAACAACCAAAGATAAAAACGGCGTAGAAGTAAAAGATGTGCAGTTTGTACAGGTAACAGATGTCAATGGGACACAAGCTCCGTTTGAATGTATTTTCCATGCTTATGCCTTGAAAACGTCTTATGAACCGGGAGAGACAATCACCGTTCCTGTTTCCAGTTCATTGAAAAATCAGTTGGTGTTAATGGAAATCAATGTCGACGGAAAAATCGTTGAACGGAAGCACATCCTGCTATCAGGCGATCAGAAAGCAATCACATTTAAGGTGGAAGAAAAACACCGCGGAGGTTTGGGTATTTTGTTGTCAACGGTACGATATGGAAGACAATATACAAAAGACTTTAATTTCTCCATTCCATATTCCAACAAAGAATTACAGGTAAGCTTTGAAACATTCAGAGACAAATTACAACCTGGTCAACAGGAAGAATGGCGTTTGCGTATTTCAGGTCCTAAGAAAGAAAAAGTAGCAGCAGAACTTTTGTTGACCATGTACGATGCTTCATTGGATGCATTCCGTTTACACAGCTATGGTTTCAATCCATTCGGTCAAAACAGCTATGCGAGTTACCGCTCGTTCACCGGTTTTGGAAACAGCTATGGCAGAGGATACCCTTCCTATGAAGATGTCGGTTATGCAGGTCATGTTAATCCACCACTATTGAACTGGTTCGGATACTATACCCCAGGTTACTATACTTATCATTGGGGACGTGGAGATGGAGATGGTGTGCTAATGGATGAAATGGAAGTAAGGGAAGTTTCGCGCTCTTTAAGTGCTACTCCGGAATCCAAGAATGCTGAAAAATCAGCTGCTCCTGTGCTACAGGAAGAAAGTGTCATGTCAGCAGGATTTTATGATGGAGAAAATGTACAATTTAAAAAACAAGAAAGTACCGGAGAGCAAAAGCAAGGAACTGAAAACGGAATAGTTCCGTTGCGCAGCAATTTCAATGAAACAGCATTCTTCTACCCACAGTTGAAAACAGATGTAAACGGAGATATTCTGGTAACATTTACCGCTCCGGAGTCACTGACAACATGGAAAGTACTGGGACTGGCACACACCAAAGAATTGGAATACGCCTTGGTTCAAAATGAAGTCATCACGCAAAAAGAATTGATGGTACAAACCAATGCACCGCGTTTTGTACGCAATGGAGACGAAGTAGTACTGACTGCAAAAGTGAGCAACTTAACAGAACAAGTATTAAACGGAACAGCAAACATCCAATTGTTTGATGCCTTGAGCATGCAGGAAGTAAGTGCCGATTTCCAACTTTCAAATGCGACTCAATCCTTCTCAGCCGAAGGAAAACAAAGCACAGTTGTTTCCTGGAAATTAAAAGCTCCGGAAAACATCAGTAGCCTAGTAATTCGGGTAACTGCAAAAGCGGCAAATCATTCAGATGGTGAAGAACTGGTTGTTCCTGTGTTGACTGACAAAGTGCTCATTACAGAATCCATTCCGTTGACAAATAATGGTATCGGATCGAAGAATTTCACATTTGAAAAACTGGTCAACAGTAAAGAGTCTTCCACTTTGAAACACCATGCGGTCACCCTGGAATATACGTCCAATCCTGCGTGGTATGTTGTTCAGGCATTGCCCTACATGCTGGAATACCCATATGAGTGTTCCGAGCAAATCTTTACGCGTTTCTATGCTAACTCCATTGCGAGTAATATTGTCCGTTCTTCTCCGAAAATCAAGGAAGTATTCGACAAATGGAAAACCAGCAGTCCGGATGCATTCTTATCCAACCTGGAGAAAAACCAGCAGTTAAAATCCGTAATACTGGAAGAAACACCATGGGTATTGGATGCACAAGATGAATCGGAGCGTAAAAAACGTGTTGCGTTGCTGTTCGATTTCAATAAAATGGACAACGAACTGACAAAAAACCTGAATCAACTGAAAGAAGCACAGGTAAGTAACGGAGGATTCCCATGGTTCCCGGGAATGCCTGAAAGCCGTTATGTGACGCAATACATTGTAAGTGGTATGGGGCATTTGAATCAACTGAACATTGTTGCAGTGAAAGAAAACAAAGATGTGAAAAACATGATTCAAAAAGCAGTAAAATACCTGGATGCACGTATGCTGGAAGATTACAATGAATTGAAGAAACGAAAAATGCTGAGCAATGATTACTTTATTTCCCAGTACGAGGTGCAATACCTGTATGCACGTTCATTCTTTACAGATATAAAACTATCTTCCAACGAAGAGGAAGCATTTAAATTCTTCAAGGAAAATGCAGAAAAACACTGGTTAAAAATGAACCTGAATAACCAGACGATGTTTGCTTTAGCGTCTCAACGCAACGGAAATACAGAACTGGCAGGAAAAATCATGAATTCTGTTTTGGAGCGTTCCATTACAACAGAAGAAATGGGAATGTACTGGAAAGAAAACGAGCGTGGTTATTATTGGTATCAGGCACCGATCGAAACACAATCATTGATCATTGAAGCGTTGTATGCGATCAAAAAAGATCAGAAAGCAATCAACAATGCGAAAATCTGGTTATTGCGCAACAAACAAACTAGCGACTGGAAAACAACAACGGCGACTGCGAATGCATGTTATGCGTTACTGATTGGTGGAAGCTCCTTTACAGAGCAGAGTGGAAATGTGAAGATCGAAATCAACGGGAAAGAAATCAAACCGGAGGATTTCGGTGCACAGGTGGAAGCAGGAACAGGTTATTTTCAGGCAACATGGACAGGAAAAGAAGTTTCTTCTGATCTTGGAAAAATAAAAGTAACGCGACAAACAGAAGGATTCAGTTGGGGAGCAATGTACTGGCAGTATTTTGAATCCATGGATAAAGTAACAAGTGCGGAAACCAACCTGAAATTGAAAAAACAACTATTTGTCGTTCGCCAAACGTCTTCCGGAGAAGTAATCGTTCCTGTGAAAGACGGAGATAAACTGAAGCGTGGGGAAAAAGTACGTGTGCGCATCGAATTGGCAACGGATCGCAACATGGAGTTTGTCCACATGAAAGATTTCCGTGCAGCAGGTTTTGAGCCGGTGAATGTGTTGTCAAGCTATAAATGGAAAGGCGGTCTCGGGTTCTATGAAAACACCCGCGATGTTGCCACGCATTTCTTCTTCGATTTCTTACCGAAAGGAAACCACGTATTTGAATATGATTTACGCGTGAGTCACAGTGGTAATTTCTCCAATGGATTTGCGACTATTCAGTGTATGTATGCACCTGAATTCACTTCGCATTCCAATGGCGTTCGGGTAACAGTAGAATAAATTTGAAAATTGGATGATCAGTTATGAATTATTGATTGGGGTGTTTTACCGATTGATAATTCATAATTGATCATAAATAATCCATAATTCTCATTAAATTTGCTTTCTTTTGTCGGGTCGTTCTGAAAGTTTTCGGAATAACGATCTGACACAATAAAATTAAAGCGAATGTCTGAAAGAAAACGAGTTTTGATCACCGGAGCAGCCGGTTTTTTAGGTTCTCATTTATGTGACCGTTTTATCAAAGAAGGATATCACGTCATTGCAATGGATAACCTAATCACCGGGAGATTGAAAAACATTGAACACCTGTTTCACCTGGAAAATTTTGAATTTTACAACCACGATGTTTCCAAGTTCATTCACGTTCCGGGAAATCTGGACTACATTCTCCATTTTGCATCACCTGCAAGCCCGATTGATTATTTGAAAATTCCAATTCAGACCTTAAAAGTCGGTTCATTGGGTATTCACAATTGCCTGGGACTGGCAAAAGCTAAAAATGCCCGAGTGCTCATTGCATCCACTTCTGAAGTATACGGAGATCCGAATGTACATCCACAAACGGAAGAATACTGGGGAAATGTAAACCCGGTTGGTCCACGTGGTGTGTACGACGAAGCGAAGCGTTTTCAGGAAGCAATGACCATGGCTTATCATACATTTCACGGTGTTGAAACACGGATTGTACGTATCTTCAATACATATGGTCCCCGCATGCGACTGAATGACGGACGTGTATTGCCTGCATTTATCGGACAGGCACTGCGTGGTGAAGACCTGACGGTGTTCGGAGATGGTTCTCAAACCCGCTCATTTTGCTATGTAGATGATCTGGTAGAGGGGATTTATCGCTTATTGCAGTCGGATTATGTATATCCGGTGAATATTGGAAACCCGGATGAAATCACGATTGCAGACTTTGCAGAAGAAATCATTAAGTTGACAGGAACCGATCAGAAAGTCATATACAAAGACTTACCTGTCGATGATCCGAAACAACGTCGTCCGGACATTACAAAAGCACAAGAGATTCTTGGTTGGGAACCAAAGGTTTCCCGAAGTGAAGGATTAAAGATAACATACGACTACTTCAAAAGCCTTTCAAAAGAAGAATTAAACGAAGTGGATCACTACAATTTTGATAAGTATATTATTAGATGAAAGACGGAAGATTGACAAGATGCTAAAAAAATAAGCAAGCAATTATCCGGATTTATAAATTATTTGAAAAGTAAAAAATAAAGAGATGAATCAAGTTGGTTGAACAGTAAAATAGAATCTTACTTCTTCAATCACTTTTTTCATTTTTAATTATAAAAAAATGAACTATTTCGCCCACGAAACTGCGATTATTGACGAAGGTTGTACCATCGGAGAAGGAACCAAAATATGGCATTTCTCACACATCATGCCCAATTGTATTATTGGTGAACGCTGTAACATCGGACAAAATGTAGTTGTGTCACCGCAAGTGATTTTAGGAAACAATGTCAAAATTCAAAACAATGTTTCTATCTATACAGGTGTTATCTGTGAAGATGATGTGTTTTTGGGCCCATCCATGGTTTTTACCAATGTAATCAACCCCAGAAGCGCCGTTAATCGCCGGGATCAATATGCAAAGACAACTGTAAAAAAAGGAGCCAGTATCGGTGCTAACGCCACGATTGTTTGCGGGCATGACATTGGCCGGTATGCATTTATCGGAGCTGGAGCTGTTGTGACGAAAAATGTACCTGATTTTGCCTTGGTTGTGGGTAATCCTGCACGACAAATCGGATGGATGAGTGAATTTGGTCAACGGTTGGAGTTCGATCAGTACGGGAAAGCCATTTGCCCGGAAAGCAATGAAGCATACGAATTGCAGGAGGGAATTGTAAGGAAATTATGAAGAATGAATTATGAATGGCTAATTATCAATTATCAAATGACTGAAAATCGTTCGCAATTGATAATTGATAATTAAAAAATTGATACTTAAAAACAATGTCTAAAATAAAGTTTGCAGTAATAGGTGCCGGTCACATTGGGAAACGTCACGCTGAAATGATTCGGAGAGAAGAAGAGGCTGAGTTAGTTGCCATGGTTGACATCCGATCGCAGGAAGAGTGTGGTGCACAGGACTTTCATGTGCCGTTTTTTACAACCGTTGAAGAATTGCTGAATTCAGGGATCGAATTTGACGTGGCGAATGTTTGTACACCAAATGGCTTTCATGCTTCACAAAGTTTACAGATTCTGGAATCTAAACGACACGTTGTATGTGAAAAACCAATGGCACTTTCGAAAAAAGAATGTGAGGAAGTAATTTTCAAGTCTCTACAGGTTTCCAAACAGGTATTCTGTGTGATGCAAAACCGTTATTCGCCTCCTTCTGCATGGATCAAAGACCTGATTGAACAGAAAATTCTGGGCGATATTTTTATTGTTCAGTTGAATTGCTACTGGAATCGTGACGAGCGCTATTATAAGGCCGGAGGATGGAAAGGAAAACAAGCGTTGGATGGGGGAACATTGTTTACGCAATTTTCTCACTTTATTGATATCATGTACTGGTTGTTTGGTGACATTAAAAATATCCAGGGAAAATTTGCCGATTTTACGCACAAGGACACAACTGACTTTGAGGATTCGGGTATTGTAAATTTTGACTTCATCAATGGAGGAATGGGATGCATCAATTATTCAACATCTGTTGCGATGCAAAACCTGGAAAGTTCTATTACCATTATCGGAAGTAACGGGAGTGTGAAAATTGGCGGACAATACATGAACGAAGTAGAAATCTGTAACATCAATGGGTACGAAATGCCGGAACTGGCCCCTACCAACCCCGGAAATGATTACGGACAATACAAAGGATCCGCTGCTAATCACAATTATGTGATTCAAAATGTCATCGACACATTAAAAGGAAGAAACTCTGCAACAACAAACGCATTGGAAGGATTGAAAGTTGTAGAAATTATTGAACGAATTTACGATGTTAGAAATGAAAGCAATTTACGATAAGTTAGTAGCAAAAGAAAGCAAAATCGCGGTCATCGGGCTGGGATATGTTGGATTACCTATTGCTCTGGAATTTGCAAAAAAGATAAAAGTTGTCGGGTTTGATATCAATCAGGAACGTGTTGATTTGATGAAAAAGGGAATCGATCCGAGCAATGAGTTAGTAAAAGAAGATTTTGAAAACAGTGACATTACGTTTACAGCTGATATCAATGACCTGAAAGATGTTGAGTTTTTTATCGTTGCAGTCCCTACACCGATTGACGATTCGAATCTCCCGGATTTAAAACCGCTTTTGGGAGCTTCACGAACAGTAGGACAGGTATTGAAGAAAGGGGATTATGTTGTGTTTGAATCCACTGTTTATCCGGGATGTACGGAAGAAGACTGTATTCCGATTCTGGAAGAAAAGTCCGGACTGAAATTCCATACAGATTTTAAAGTCGGGTATTCACCTGAGCGTATCAACCCGGGGGACAAACAACATACCTTGCAAAATGTCATCAAAGTTGTTTCCGGTTGTGATGACGACTCATTGGAGCAAATTGCAAAAACATACGAACTGGTTGTTGCAGCAGGAGTACACCGCGCTCCGACGATTAAAGTAGCAGAAGCAGCAAAGATCATTGAAAATACGCAACGCGATGTCAACATTGCATTGATCAATGAATTGTCTATTATTTTCAATCGACTGGGGATCAATACATTTGACGTATTAGAAGCTGCCGGAACAAAATGGAACTTCCTGAAATTTACGCCAGGATTAGTTGGCGGACATTGCATTGGTGTAGATCCATACTACCTGACGCACAAAGCGCAACAAGCTGGTTACCATTCTAAAGTAATCACCAGCGGTCGCTATGTGAATGACTCAATGGGATTCTATATCGGAAAACAAACCGTGAAAAAAATACTGGCAAAAGGAAAACACATCCAGGATGCAAAAGTACTGGTAATGGGAGCAACATTTAAAGAAGATGTAA
This sequence comes from Flavobacteriales bacterium UBA5422, assembly GCA_002409405.1. GTDB lineage: Bacteria > Bacteroidota > Bacteroidia > Flavobacteriales_D > Crocinitomicaceae > Taishania. The sequence continues at coordinate 32,970 of DHNG01000002.1, forward strand.
GCGACATCCGCAATTCGAAAGTAATCGATGTGGTCAACGAATTAAAGTCATTCCAGGTAAAAGTAGACCTGGTTGATCCACACGCTTCTTCGTCTGAAATGGAACATGAATACGGTGTGGGATTGGTTGCGACTCCTACGAATGATTACGATGCGATCATTGTAGCTGTCAACCACAAAGAATATACGCAACTTACAGAAACAGATTTCAGAGCTTTATTGAAAGATGATCAGGGGATATTTGTTGACGTGAAAGGAATTTTCAAAGGAAAAATCAAACAGATGGAATATTGGTCGTTGTAATGCGATTGTAAAACATCATCATAAAAAAACATCGGGTGAGAAAATTTTCTCACCCGATGTTTTTTTTATATCATTATTTTTCAGGTTGCGACAAATAACGAATCACCTCTGCCGCTCCCATCAATCCAAATAATCCGGGGATATAGGAAGCCGTCCCGTAAAACGATTTCTTAAAGTTACTCCCGTCTGTCATTTTCAACGAATCTTTGCGTTGCAATTCACTCGAAAAAACTGCTCTTACACGTCTAAAATCAATTCCTTGTTTTTTAAGACGTTTTTTAAGATGGGCTGCCAGTTTGCAATTGTGCGTTCCTGTTAAACGAGCCACTTTTACCGCTGAAGGATCCATCTTCCCCCCCGCTCCAAGGTGAGAAATAATTTTGATTTTCA
>DHNG01000002.1:33800-34094 GCA_002409405.1 Flavobacteriales bacterium UBA5422
GTGAGAAATAATTTTGATTTTCAATCGCAGACAAGCCTTAATCCATTCCAATTTCGGTGTAACGGAGTCGATGCAATCCATTACGTAATCGGGCTTGTATTCGGCTAGGAGCTCCCAAACACGCTCCGGAAGTACAAATTCCTGTACTACGTTCAGTTCAATATCGGGGTTGATGTCTCTAATACGTTCTGCCAGTACGACAGCTTTATTCTTGCCAATTGTCGAATCCAATGCTGTCAACTGTCTGTTTTTATTGGTCGGATCAAACACATCACCATCAATGATCGTCATTTT
>DHNG01000002.1:34240-34743 GCA_002409405.1 Flavobacteriales bacterium UBA5422
TCACCATCAATGATCGTCATTTTTCCGACTCCTGCGCGTGCGATGAATTCACCTGCAAAAGAACCGATTCCACCTAATCCTACAATCAGCACATGTGCTTTTTTCAATCGTTCGATGGGTTCTTTCCCCATCAGCAACTCAGTACGTTCTAACCAATTCGCCACTTTGTAAATGTATTTTTAAAATTTGTAGTTACCAACTCGTTTAATTGCTGCAAAGATATTTGTTTTAAATCAGCTACACATTCATACACCTGCTTTATTTCCACCTGAGCATCATCTGTTTCCAGCAATAACAACTGGTCCGGGATGTTGTTGACTAACTCCATACGTTTCGGATGATGAACAATTCCTGCTCCTAGGCTAATCAACATCCCCGATTGTACAACCGGGTTCAAAATTCCCGCTTTTGCGAATCCATGGAAGATCCACGGTTGTTGAGGACGGTGTTTTTTTCTTACGATCAGCAATTCATTCCATCCTTTCACACAATGAATAATCAAC
>DHNG01000002.1:34851-35202 GCA_002409405.1 Flavobacteriales bacterium UBA5422
TTCACACAATGAATAATCAACGGAAGTTGTCGTTTCTCAGACAATTTAACCTGCTGCTCAAACACTGGTATTTGAATCGAAAAATCGGGACCTTTCAATCCGTCCAAACCACACTCCCCTATTGCCAGCGTCTTATCATTGATGGATTGCTCCACTCGTTCAATCACCTCATCAACAGCATATTCACCGGCATTCCACGGGTGAACTCCCACAGAATGAAAAACAGAAGAGGCCGAATTGATCGCCTCCTGCCGGATTTCAAAATCGGTTCGCGTCGAATAATGTGTGTGGCAATTTGTAAACATTTGTTAACAACGAATTAATGCAAAAATGCTAATATTTCTAAAAAAT
>DHNG01000002.1:35377-35501 GCA_002409405.1 Flavobacteriales bacterium UBA5422
AAGTAATCATAATTAGCTATTAAAAACGAAGGAATGAGTTCACAAAATAACCCCGATTTTTTTCAATCCAAGGTATTAGGACATCCAAGCGGTTTGTTCGTATTGTTCTTCACAGAAATGTGGG
>DHNG01000039.1:0-21295 GCA_002409405.1 Flavobacteriales bacterium UBA5422
AAAAATTGAAATAAATATTATATTTTTTAAAAATCAAACAAACTTGATTGCTTCAAATGAAAATAATTTTCTAATAATATTTTATCTTTTTTATGAACACCAATCCTCAAGATATACTTTGCTCTAGTTAAAGCAACATATATTATTCTTAATTCCTCATTATCTTTTAATTCATTATTAAAAATATTTTTATAAAAGTGCTTGCCAGAAAAAAAAGTCTTTGTATATTTGCACTCGGTTTTTGAACAACGATATCCAAAACCAAATAAACGAGTTAATAGATACCATTTTTAAAGATACAAAGCAATGAGCAAAAGAACATTTCAACCATCGAAAAGAAAAAGAAGAAATAAGCACGGATTCAGAAGCCGCATGGCTACTAAGAACGGTCGCCGTGTATTGGCTGCGCGTCGTCGCAAAGGAAGAAAGAAATTAACAGTTTCTGATGAACCGATGCACAAACGTTAATTGAAACTTCTTACCAGTTAAGATATGTAAAACCGACTTTTTATAAGGTCGGTTTTTTGTTTTAATTATTTTTTAAAATAAGTCTGACTATGAATTCTTTTGATGCGCAACTTGAAATCATCGGGATCAATCCTTTTGTTTTTATTCCGGAGGAAATTCTGCAGCAACTTTTTCAGCACTCAGGAAAAGAAAAAGGGCCGATACGCATAAAAGGAACTGTTAACGGGAAAGAATATAGGCAAACACTGGTCAAATACAAAGGGGAGTGGCGGCTTTATATCAATATGCAGATGCTCGTAAATTCTCCTAAACGCATTGGTGAAAAAATAATGGTAACGATTGCTTTTGACCCGGAAGAACGTACCGTCAACATGCATCCGAAATTAGCCCGTGCACTAGCTGAAAATTCAGTTGCAAAACAAGCGTTTGAAGCGTTAATTCCTTCCCGTAGATCAGAAATAGTGCGTTATATCTCACAGTTGAAAACGGAAGAGAGCGTGGACCGAAACGTACAAAAAGCAATTCTTCATTTAGAAGGGAAAGGTCGATTTGCCGGAAGGGGTGGAAGTTGATTTTTGTTTTGAATAACTAAAAAATGCCATATCGCAATATTACGATATCACGATATGCCAAAATCGACATGAAACAGGAGGATTCTTTTTTTGTAATCAGACAAATGGCGTTTTTTCGGATTTAATCTGATTACTTTTTACTAACTTTACGCAAGTTTTTTTAGTTATGGATTTGTCGAGAGAGCATGTACTGGAAGTGTTGGGTAAAATAATGGACCCGGACCTGAAAAAAGATATCGTATCACTTAATTTTGTTGAAGAATTAAAGATTGATGAACAGTCAATTACAGTGGCTGTTTATAGTTCTAATCCTGCGTTGCATGCACGTAAGCGATTACAGGAAGCAGTTGAGTTCAACCTGAAAAGAGAATTTGAAGGAGTCGTAATTAACTGTACAGTGCAGGCGTTGCCGGCTGAAGCGAAAGATGCACACCGGAAATTTCTTCCGGAAGTAAAAAATATTGTAGCTATTGCCTCCGGAAAAGGAGGAGTAGGGAAGTCTACTGTAACTGCGAATCTGGCTGGTGGACTTGCAAAAGCAGGTTACAGAGTAGGGATTGTTGATGCAGATATTTACGGACCATCCATGCCCACAATGTTTGACGTTGTACATGATCGTCCGACAATGATTGATGTAGAAGGGAAACCGAAAATCAGCCCGGTTGTGGCATATGGAATCAAAATCCTGTCCATTGGTTTTTTTACTGATCAGGATAATGCAGTTGTGTGGAGAGGGCCGATGGCAGCGAAAGCACTGACGCAAATGTTTACCGATGCTGAATGGGGCAAGTTGGATTATTTATTGATCGATTTACCTCCGGGAACAGGAGATATCCATTTGTCGTTAGTTCAGACTGTTCCTTTAGATGGTGCAGTAATTGTTTCTACTCCACAGGAAGTAGCACTTGCTGATGCCCGAAAAGGAATCAATATGTTTAAGTTGGAGACAATTAATGTACCGGTAATCGGGGTTGTGGAAAACATGGCATGGTTTACACCGGCAGAATTGCCTGAAAACAAATACTTTATTTTTGGACGGGATGGGGCGAAGAACCTGGCTCAGGGGATGGGAGTTCCGCTATTGGGACAAATTCCATTGGTGCAAAGTGTGCGCGAAGCAGGAGATGTAGGTAAGCCGGCCGTATTCCAGGATAATACACCTACAAGTGCTGCATTTGAAGAATTAGTTCGTATATTTGTGCAAGAGGTTGAAGTTGCCAAAACGCAAAAATCTCTAAAAAAACAACACGTATGATTTTGAATAAAGAAGAATTGACGGTAAAGATTAATGATGCATTGGAGCAATTACGTCCTTACCTGAATGAAGATGGTGGAGATATGGAACTTATCGGAATTACCGATGAAGGAGTTGCTCAGGTGAAATTGCTGGGAGCGTGCAGTGGTTGTTCGATGTCTGTAATGACATTGAAAGCGGGATTGGAAGCGCAGGTAAAAAAGGTTGCTCCTGAGATCGTTGCAGTTGAAGCTATCAATATTGAAGAATTTATTCAGGAGTAATCTGCTATCCTTTTTTAATCCATTAATTTAACAGGAGACAAATCAGTTAGTTCATCTTCCGTAAAAAGTCGGTAGTGAATCTTAAATGTTTTCCCCAATGGCGTCTCCAGTGAAAATCCTCCTGGTCCGAATCCATCAAGTACATCTAATGTGAAGTGACTGAATTTCCAGTACTCAAATAAGTCACGGTCAATCCAGAATTCAGCATTTTCAATTGTTCCGATCATAACATCATTCATACGCGGAAAGAATCCTCCTTTTTCAAAGCACTGTGGCTGTGTTCCTTCACAACAGCCACCTGCCTGATAAAACATCAATTCACCATGCACCGATTTAAGTTCCCGGATGAGTGCAATCGCTTGTTCTGTTGCGTCTAATCGATTTGTCATTTTTTGTTGGAATAAAGAAACGAAAGCAATCCGGTTGACAGATTGCCTTCGTTCTGTTTGTTTAACTACTCTCTCTTCTTTAATTTAGAAGAAACCTAACTTTTGTTTGCTGTAAGAGATAAGCATGTTCTTTGTCTGGCGGTAATGCCCCAGCATCATTTTGTGGTTTTCACGCCCGACACCTGATTGCTTGTATCCTCCGAAAGGAGCTCCTGCAGGGTACGCATGATATTGGTTTACCCAAACCCTTCCTGCTTTAATTGCTCTGGGTACCTGGTACAATTCATGTGCATCACGCGTCCATACTCCTGCTCCTAGTCCGTATAATGTATCATTTGCAATTGCAATTGCCTCTTCTGTTGTTTTGAATGTTGTAACAGCGACAACAGGACCGAAAATCTCTTCCTGGAAGATCCGCATTTTATTGTGACCTTTGAAGATAGTTGGTTGGATGTAGTAACCATTTTCAAGATCTCCTCCCAGGTGATTGATTTCTCCCCCTGTTAGTAATTCTGCGCCTTCTTCTTTTCCTAATTGAAGGTATGATTTGATTTTTTCTTGTTGAATTTTGGATGCCTGAGCTCCCATCATTACAGTTGTATCAAGCGGATTTCCGACTTTGATAGCTTTGGTGCGCTCAACAACTTTCGCCAGGAATTTATCCGCAATGGATTCATGTACGAGGATTCGGGAAGGACACGTACAGATTTCTCCCTGGTTCAACGCGAATAATACGGCACCTTCGATTGCTTTGTCCAGGTAATCATCATCGTGATCCATAACAGATGGGAAGAAGATATTCGGTGATTTCCCACCTAATTCCAATGTAACAGGGATAATGTTCTCCGTTGCGTATTGCATCACCAGTCGACCTGTAGCTGTTGATCCTGTGAAGGCAGCTTTTGCTACTTTTGGATTCGTAACCAATGCTCTTCCTAATTCAGCACCGAAACCGTTGACAATGTTGATTACACCTGCCGGAACAAGATCTTCGATTAATTCCATCAATACCATAATAGATGTAGGGGTACTTTCCGCAGGTTTTAAAACAACAGTGTTTCCGGCTGCCAATGCAGGAGCTAATTTCCAAACGGCCATCAAAATCGGGAAGTTCCACGGAATGATTTGTGCAACTACTCCAATTGGCTCATGTACGATCAAGGAGACAGTGTTTTCATCCAGTTCTGTATGAGAACCTTCTTCTGCACGGATGACACCGGCAAAATAACGGAAGTGATCAATGGCAAGCGGTAAATCAGCATTTAATGTTTCACGAACTGCTTTTCCGTTGTCAATTGTTTCCACTGCTGCAAGGTATTCGAGATTTGCCTCCAGGCGGTCCGCAATTTTGTTCAGGATAATACTTCTTTCAGTTGCAGAAGTTCTGCTCCATGTTTCAAATGCTTTTTCAGCAGCATTTACAGCCAGTTCAAGATCTCCTTTGGAAGAATGAGCTACCTTTGTAAATACCTTTCCGTCGATGGGGGAGATGTTGTCAAAATACGTTCCGTTTACAGGTTGTGTCCATTTACCATTAATGTAATTATCATAAACAGGTTTAAAGGATGGACGAGCAATTAAATTTTCATTTGAACTCATAATTTTTCGCTTTAAAATTTACTGACTGCAAATTATTTATTATCTTGGAAGAGTAATAGAAACATGCTATCAATAAATGTCACTATAGTATCAATGTGTGTAGAGGTATGAATAGATTGATCAGTCGGATATACGATAATTCAAAGCTGGAAACACTGGTAGAGAATAAACAAACCTTTGGAACCAATGAAGTGGAATTACACTTGTATGAGACACAGACAAAAGCATTTGATTTTGATCTGAAGTTCGACGACGTTTCACTGATTACGATGTTTGAAGGAAAGAAAGTCATGCATTTCGGAGAAGATCATTCCTTTGATTTTTTTCCGGAGGAATCGTTGATCCTCGAAAAAGGAGAGCGAATGAACATCGATTTCCCGGAAGCGCAGGAGGATAATCCTACCCGTTGTATGGCGTTGATTTTATCTCCGGATGAAATCAATGAAACACTTTTGCTTCTGAATGAAAAAACACCCAGAATCGATAAATCGGAATGGAAACTGGAAGGGTCTGTTCAGAAGTTTGAAAATGATTCATTTTTAAAATCAAATCTTGAGCGGTTAATTGCATTGGCTTCTTCTAACCCTGAATACAAGAGTACATTGAGCAAATTGGCAACCCGCGAACTGATCGTTTGTCTCTTGCAAACCAAGGCACGTAATATTCTGTTGAGTACAACCAATCAAGTTACTTCCAATAACCAGTTGGTGAGTGTAATCAGTTATATTCGCAATAACCTTACAAAGGTATTTACAATTGAAGAGTTGGCAGGAAAAGCGTTTATGAGTAAAGCGTCCTTTTTTCGCCATTTTAAGCAGGAGTTGGGAATCAGCCCGTATGAGTTTATTGTTTCTGAAAAGATCAAATACGCAAAAAAATTGTTGACCAAAGGAAATCATTCCATTACGGATGTTTCTTCTATGCTGTCTTTTGGTTCGACGAGTTATTTTATTCGTCACTTTCGCAGTGTAACAGGGATGACTCCATTGAAGTACAAGCAACAATTTATTGAAGGGAAAAGAAGAGCATAACAGCTTGTCTTTCCGATAGCTTTTCAAGTTTGCAGTTAATTTCGTTAATTCTCAATTTGGGAATCCAAGGATAAATTCTATCTTTGTTTTCTGTTTTTGGTGCAATCCACTGAAAACCAAAAGGAATAAGTTTGATTTAATCCTGCTCAACTAATGAAACCATCTATAGAATTATACAAGTTGATCAAATCGCTGACCAAATCAGAAAAGCGTTTTTTCAAACTGTCGTCCGCGCTTCAGTCGGGAGACAAAAACTATGTTAAGATTTTTGATTTTATCGATGTTCAGAAAGAATACGATGAAGAAGCACTAAAAGAAGAGTTTAAAAATGAAACATTCATCAAGCACCTTTCGTCCGAAAAGAATCATTTATATAAACTGATTCTCAAAAGCCTTCGTTCGTATTACAGTGAAGAATCATTGAGTAGCATTTTAAAACAGGAAATCAAAAATATTGAGATTCTATATAACAAAGCGCTGTACCGGGAGTGTGAGAAATTCATTGTCCGGGCAAAGAAAATTGCTCAGGATACGGAAAAATTTTATTATTGGAACGAAATTATCTCCTGGGAAAAGAAATTAAAAGAAGAAGGATTGCAGGAAGGAATGGATGATGAGGGGCTGGCTTCTTTGATCAAGGAAGAGGAGGAAGTGATTGATAAACTTCGAAATCTGGCGGAATACCAGATTATTTACTCCAAAATCAATCATATTTTCAGATCAGGTGGTTTCATCAGAAGTGAAAAAGAAGAGCAGGAAGTAGCCGAAATAGCAAATTATCATCTGATCAAAGGTAAAAATACAGCTATTTCAACACGTGCTTCTTCGATGTGTTATTACATCAAAGGACTATGCGCTGCGACCAACAGGAATTTTAGTGACAGTTACCTGTTTTTTAATAAGACACGGGAAATTCTGGACAAAAACCCGATTGTTAAAACGGATTTGAGCACAAGGTATGTACAGACAATTACCCATCTTTTACGCTGTTACATTGACGGAAAGCAATTTGACCAGGCAGAACAATTGATTCGTGAATTGAGAAGTTTGAGTGGAACGAAGGGGTTTAATACCATCAATACAGAGATTCGTATTTTGTCCAATGCTTATTTGATGGAATTGCTGTTGTTGCAACGGCAAGGGAAATTCCAGGAATCTGTTGAGTTAATTCCAAAAATTGACGATTTTATTACTGAATATCAAGAGGTGTTAAGTAAAGAACAATGTATTTTGTTTATCTACTATAAATCTGTCAGCTATTTTGCGATAGGGGAATACAAGAAGACACTCACATTTATAAACGAAGTCTTAAATGATAATGAGCAGAATATCCGGCAGGATATTTATGGATTTGCACGTATTTTCAACCTGGTTCTCCACTTTGAGCTAGGGAACTATGATTTTACAGAATACGTGATTAAATCAGTCAACCGTTATTTGTCGAAACACGGGAGAGACTATGCTACAGAAACATTATTGATCCGGAATATCCGGAAATTATCCAAAAATATTCTTCCGGAAGAACAACAACAGATTTTCAGAAACTTACAGGAAGAATTATCCGAAGCGTTTAAAGATCATCATGAACAAGTGATCCTGGAATACTTTAATTTGACAGCTTGGGTAGAATCTAAATTAAACAAGCATTCATACGCAGAAGAAGTTGTTCGGTTGTTAAAAACGGATTGATCCACTTATAACAATCGAATTATTCGACAGGCGGGTATCGGCAACATTACTTCCGATAAATGAATAGTATGTGCGTTGCATGTTTCGATTCACATAAGCTACATCAAGACTAAATCTTCCAATTTTATAACCAAGTCCTCCGCTGTATGAGATATCTGGTTTCGGATCTATATTTTCAGTTTTTCTATACGCATTTCCATATAGTGCAAAACCTGCACGTATGAAAAACTTCTGTTGAATGTTGAATTCTGCTCCCAATCTGTAATTCAATGCATTTGTCAATCGCGCTTTCGCATCGGCATTTTCAATATCGAAATCATACGGTTCATATGTAACGTCTGTTGTTGACCTCAATCTTCCCATATTGTATCCGGTATACTCAATGTCTCCGCTGATTACAGCACTCATCCCAATCACGTAAGATGCAGATACCACTGCCCTCAAAGGAGTAATCATTCTGTACTTGTATTGCGCTTTAGGTACCAGTTGCTCCGGAACAGAATAATTGCCTTCCTTGAACCGTCCGGTCATTGTAGCGGTCCATTTATCTTCCATTGCGATGTATGTAGGTGTGTGGAATGATGCTCCTATTCGAAAACCGTCTGTAATCAGGTAGATTGCTCCTAACTTCAGATTAACCCCTGTACCTTTTGTTCGTAGTGTGTATTCATAATCAAACCCGTTAAAATCAGGATCAGCAACTGTCAAATCTTCTGAGTGTACGTACGATTCAATGTAATTGTATGTCCGGATGTTTAATGCAACACCATAATATAGTCTGTTCATTCTATTACGGGAATAGGAAAGGAAAAACTCATTAATCCCCCCCTTAGTTGCAATTTCACGCTTCATTTTCATATCTCCTGAATTGAGATATGAAGTATATGAATTACTGATTGAATCGTAATCAATGCTATATGATTCATAGGCCAATGACGTTGAAAAGGGAAAAAATTGGCTTAATTCTTCCGGGTAATAACCATTTGCCTGTCCGATAAAATTATCGAGAAGAGAAGGGAATTGCACGCCTTCAATTGTGGTTTTTTGATTGTAATGCGCTAATCTGTTCATTCCGAATGCAAACTGCGAATACATATCACCTTTATTGCGTGAGGAAAGATCTTTTGTAAGTACGACTCCAAATGACGGAACAGAAAAACTCGTTTTCACTGTTTTTGTGTCCGTTCCCATGAACGATGCATTGGTGCTGTTAATCGTTGGTCCGAGGGACAATGAAAATTGAGAAGATGAAAAACGTCCGATTCCTGCCGGATTAACCTGTACGGAACTGATGTCAGCTCCTAAGGCTCCGAATGCACCTCCCATTGCTTCAAATCGTGCAGAACCACCATGGTAATGCTTTGAGAACCGAAATAAATCGGCATCATTTTGAGCAAATGATGCCGATATAGTTAGAACAGACATCAATACGATTGATGCTACTTTTTCAATATTTTTCCTCATGTTTTATCTTCTTCCCGGACTTGAACTTGATCCTGATCCACTACTTCTGCCAGTGCTTCCACCGCTGCTACCCGAAGAAGAAGACCCGATACCTGAAGAGCTTCTGCTAGGGGAACTGATTGATGTTCCTTGACTTGGCGATGATGATCGTTCAAAACCTCCAGAGCTATTACTTCTCTCTACAGATCCTGAACCTTGGGTTCTCGAATTAATTCCTGATGATGAATTCGTTCTGGAAGGAGAACTTTGATACGTTCCATTGGAGCGTCCGGAAGATGATGTTCCTCTTTGGTAATCTGTTACGACTGTTCGGGAAGGAGAAGTTGTAACATTTGTATTTCTTTGAGGGCTGCCGGTTACAGGAGATGTTACTCTGGAATTACCGGTTGTTGTACTAGGTCTGGAAACAGACGTCCCACTATTTTGCCGCGAAACAACATCCCGACCACCTACTTCTTTTGTTACAGTTGATCCTCTTCCAACACTTACCGGAGCTCCTTTTCCTGTACTCGCGGGTGCCGTTGCACGTCCTGATTTAACCGTATTTGCAGATGCTGCTCTTCCTGTTGGGTTGTAATATCCGCTGGATGTTCCTCTTGGCTTTCTGATTACATTACTTGTTACTCCGGAGCCATTGTGATTTCCTCCCCAACCATTCATGTTACCTCCATAACCGTAACCACCGTATCCATATCCGTAATAACCATAAGGGTTATAAGGATTGTATCCATAATACCCACCATAAGGTGAATAACCCATTCCAAATCCCATACCCATCCCGTAATAAGTTAACCACGGATCATTCATAGATGAGTGATAATTAGGATATCCCCAATATCCTCCGTACGGCTGATATCCACCGAATGAATAGTAAGAATTAGTATAGCCATAAAAACGAGCGTAATTTGTTCCGCGCCAGTAAAGATTTGTACCGTAAATGTTATTAGGGGAATAGTTACTGTATAGCGCCCATTCACTGTATGAACAACCACAACCATTGTACCATCTCCACTGATTCAAACAGTTCTGACGATTGACAAGTGCAACTTCATCTGCATAGGTCATACGGTCATTTGTATTTCCTGTTTTTCTGCTTTTGAATGAAGCATAGGATGTTTCATCAGATGTTGACTCACCGATAGGTAATTCACTCGGTTTTACAGAATAGACATCGTCATTTATAAATGATTCTGTTGTTGCACATGATGTAATCAACAAACCGGTTACTGCGAGGGATGGGATTAAGAACTTCATGACGTGTTAATTTTATTTCTTTAAAGATAAAGCGAAATTTGTAACTTTGCAAGCTTGGAGCAAAAAACGAGCCATTTTTAACATATAATTAAGAAAAACAAAAGATATTATGTCTCAAAAGTATTCTACACGAGCAGAAGATTATTCCAAATGGTATAATGAAACGATTGACAGGGCCGCGTTGGCCGAAAATTCAGGGGTAAGAGGATGTATGGTAATTAAGCCTTACGGTTATGCAATCTGGGAAAAAATCCAGGCACAATTAGATAAGATGTTTAAAGAAACCGGTCACCAGAATGCCTACTTTCCTTTGTTTGTTCCGAAGAGTTTGTTTGAGGCTGAAGAAAAGAACGCTGAAGGGTTTGCAAAAGAGTGCGCGATTGTAACGCATTATCGTTTAAAAACAGATGAGAACAATCCGGGGAAGTTAATTGTCGATCCGGAAGCGAAGTTGGAAGAGGAATTAATTGTACGTCCGACATCTGAGGCAATTATCTGGAATACATACAAAGGATGGATTCAGTCCTATCGCGATTTGCCGATATTGATTAATCAGTGGGCGAATGTTGTGAGATGGGAAATGCGTACCCGATTGTTCCTTCGGACAGCAGAATTTCTCTGGCAGGAAGGGCATACAGCACATGCGACTAAACAGGAGGCATACGAAGAGACGGAGCGAATGTTGGGGATATATGCTGAATTTGCTGAAAATTTTATGGCAATGCCTGTTATCCAGGGAAGAAAGACTGAAAGTGAACGATTTGCAGGAGCTGATGATACATTGTGTATAGAAGCAATGATGCAGGATGGTAAGGCATTGCAGGCAGGTACTTCTCACTTTCTTGGGCAGAATTTTGCAAAAGCGTTTGATGTGAAGTTTACAGACTCGGAAGGTAAACTGGATTATGTTTGGGCAACATCCTGGGGTGTTTCTACCCGTTTAATGGGAGCTTTGATCATGACACATTCAGACGATGAAGGATTGGTGTTACCACCTAAATTGGCTCCGATTCAAGTAGTTGGTGTTCCGATTTTTAAAACGGATGAAGAATACGAGGCTATCGGAAAGAAGTTTGATGAACTTGCTGCAAAATTGAAACTACTTGGAGTGTCGTTTAAGTATGACCATGATAAAAACCGTCGTCCGGGTTGGAAGTTTGCCGAACATGAGGCAAAAGGGGTTCCTGTGCGTTTGGCAATGGGACCGAGGGATCTGGAAAATGGAAACATTGAAGTTGCTCGAAGAGATACAAAAACCAAAGAGGTTGTTGTGTTTGAAGGATTAGATGAGTACCTTGTAAAATTACTTGATGAAATTCAGGAGAATTTATATCAAAAGGCACTCAACTTTAGAACGAATAATCTTCATACAGTGGATACATATGAAGAATTTAAGACAAGGCTGTCCGAAGAGGGGGGGTTTTACCTTGCTCATTGGGATGGTACTGCTGAAACAGAAGCAAAAATAAAAGAAGAGACACAGGCCACGATCAGATGTATTCCTTTTGAACACTCTGAAGAAGGTGTTTGTATGGTTACGGGAAAACCGTCTAAGCAACGTGTTGTTATTTCAAAAGCATATTAAAATGGCAAATCAGAAGGTATTTGAAGAGTTACATCCTAATTCGAAGAGGATTGTCAATCTGTTAGAGGAGAAATCTGCTTTGAAGCAAGATGTTTATGAAGATTCACACAATGCTTTTAACCAATTGCGGGAATTAGTAAAAGCAGAAGTTGATCTACTGAAGCAATGCGTGGAAGATAAACGTATCCGATTGTCTATCGTTGAGAAAAGTCAATCTGAATTTCAGGTGTTTATCGGAAGTGATGTATTAGTCTATCAGGTACATTCGAATGTGTTTCGCCTGGAAGACGGGCATCCGTTATGGGAAAGCGCGTATCTACAGGAAGACAATAGTAGAGGCTTTTTTGGGATTATCCATGTTTACAACTTTTTGGCGGAATCATTTTTACAAAACAGGTACAATGACCCTGGATATTTGATCGGTCGTATTTTTGTGAATAAGGATTGCCACTTTTTCGTAGAGGGAAGAGGACAATTGGGCTTCTTGTTTAAAGACCTTGCTCAGGGAGAATGGAGAGACACATCAATCCGACATATTATCCAGGTTTCTTTTGCTTATGCGCTCGAATTTGATTTGTTTGTTCCTCCGTATGAAATGGTTCAGGAGTTGAATGTGGGGCAGATGCAATCTATTGGAAGTAGTTCTCAGGCGGCTACGGGCAAACGATTGGGATTCAAACTGAAGTCGGAAGACGAAGAGTAGATCGTATGTTAATTAAAGAGAAGGATAGCGGGTGGTAATTTGATTTACTACCCGTTTTTAGTTTTTGATGTAGAAATACTGATAAAAGTTTTTTACGATATTACGATATTCATTAGTTATAAAATTTCCGGATGTACGCTGTTAAAAAAATTATAAACACTTGTAATAAATGAAGTTATTTCTTAACTTAATAAAGAAAGTCAAGTATAACCACTTTAAAACGGCCTTAATTATGGGAGCAACTAAATATGAAATTTATACAGAGGAATTAATCCGACTGTCTGAGCTTGCAAAAGCAATTTCACATCCGGCGAGACTAAAATCATTACTTATTATTGCAAATGAAACCAACGAAGATGTTACGATCAAAGAGATTATGAAAGAAATAGACCTTTCTCAGTCTACAATTTCTCAACACCTAAAAGTTTTGAGGGATACAGGATTGGTAATGACGCGATTGATCATTAGAAACAACAAAAGTCAGCAAATTTACAGAATTAATAGGGCTGCTATAGAACAGATCAATAAGCTGTTGAATCATCTTTTTGATAAAATTGACCTAAAACAAGATGATCGTTTTAATGCTGTAAAATCATTTTACACAAAATTGTATGAAATTACAAATTGGAATCAGTGCTTTAGCTCGTGATTTTTCTATTCTTACTAAACATTCAATGAGTTATGATAATTCGGAAAGTGCTTGCTTCGTTCCGATTGTACGGGTAATATAATCTTTTTCGAACTTTGGGCTTCTTGCAGGAGAAAACTCGCGGCCATAAAAAATAATCTGAAGATGTAGTTTATTCCATTTATCTTTTGGGAATAACTTTTTTGCATCTTTTTCGGTTTGTTCTACATTTTTTCCGTTAGTGATTCCCCAACGGGTTAGCAATCGGTGGATATGAGTGTCCACAGGAAATGCAGGGACATTAAATGCTTGGGACATTACAACCGAAGCCGTTTTATGACCTACTCCGGGTAGTTTTTCCAATTCCTCGAAAGACTGAGGAACCTCTCCTTTGTGTTCCCGAATGATAATATTGGATAAATCAAAAATTGCCTGGGATTTTCTAGGAGATAAACCACATGGCCTGATAATTTCTTTTATCTCTTCAACAGTTAATTTGATCATGTCAAACGGATTATCTGCACGTTTAAACAGGATTGGTGTAATCGTATTTACACGAGCATCTGTGCATTGAGCAGAGAGAAGGACGGCAATCAATAATGTATATGCGTCTTTATGGTCTAATGGAATTGGTGTTTCCGGGTATAGTTTTTCCAATTCATGAATAATGTAATCAGCTTTTTCTCTTTTTGTCATTTGATAGAGGGTTTAATTAGGATTTGATTCATCAACTGGTTGAATTGATGGGGATCATCAGTGATTTTTGAATGTGTGTAAGTTATGAAGGCGTCAACAAATTCAGCTAGGGGATTTTCAGTTCTTTTTCCAGATTTTAACGCTTCAATATGCGTTTTTGTTTTCAATAGTAATTGATGATCAGGTTTGATTTTCAGTGTTTTGGAGGTGACAATCATTGCACTTCTCAGCTGATTATTCTCAATTTTACAATAAATGGAAAGAAGAATGAGTTGAATCGATTCAGGGATGTCTTTTTTTAATCGTTTAATTTCGGTTGTAGCTGCTTCAAATTGCTTTTTTTGAATCAAATCAACTACTTTTGTATAGGTTACCTCTTTGCTCATAAATTAATATCTCATGAACAACAAATTTAAGGACTTTCCTCAGTATCGAATGCTGTCAGGCAGAAAAGTGTATTATAAAATAATTTCTGATGAGCAATTTATAGAATTATCATGGATTGGTAATAAGCCAATGAGATATGTTGTGACAGCAGTACAATATCCTGAACGATTAAAAATAATGGATTTACTCGCATGTGAATCTCCTTACGAACTGCTTTCTGATCAGGAGGTAGAACTGCTTGATTTTGATGTTTAATATTTGACTAATTTTTGTATTGTGTTTATATCATTAATTGATTTTATATGAATGAAATAAATGCCTCGATCTAAACTTTTAATATCAATCTGATTGTTCTGAAGGCTTTCCTTTTCCAATACAACCTGACCGTTGGAATTATAAATGGTCACGGTGCGAATTGTATTGAGGGATTGAATTGAGATAAAATCAATTGCCGGATTAGGAGAGATTGCTATTTCTTCATAACTAATATTATTAAATCCTAGAGGCTCGCAAGCTAAGTCATTCAGATAATCCCAGATTTCATTGTGGAGTAAATAAGGTACCAGCCCTCCGTTTGGAGCTTCACCCATTCGTATCCATACGATGTTTTCACTGGGAATAATATCAATAAATTGCCCGTTCATCCCTAGGGCTGCGATCATATCCGCAGGTGCCGCAGGAGTAAGTGACCCTGGAAATACGATTTGTGTCCCTGGCATCATAAATGAAGATTGACCATTTAGCCACCATAGATAACCATATGAATTGTTGATGGATTGTGAAGGTGTAACCATTTGATCGAAATAAGCCTGGTCTGTCATCAGTTGATTTCCATTCCAGTTTCCCTGGTTGAGAATAAGTAGTCCAAATCGAGCCATACTCCTGGCTGTGCTAAAGAACACATTATTATAATCAACGGAATAGAACATACCTGTCATTCCTGTTGGATTCTTTAATTTTTGGGTTGTATAACTATTGAGAGATACGCCTGTAGCATTTTCGATAACCCCATCTAATAATGTATAGGGACCGTTGTGATATGCCCAACGATCACCAGCATCAGCTTTGTATATCAGGCATGTATCCAATGTGCAGAAATTATCAGGAACCCCGTCATCAAGACCTGATGTCATCGTTAATTGATGACGAACAGTGATTTTTTCTTCTTGTTCACTTGTACAGTCAGTCCATCCTTGACCTAAATAGTGAGCAGTTGTATCTGTTATTGATAAGTGTCCTTCCTGTTGAGCGATACCCGTCATAAACGAAGTGATTGTTTTTCCTGCTGAAGCCCAGTACCAGGTACTGTTTTGATCGAATGATCCAAAATATTTTTCTAAAACAATCTTTCCGTCTTTTAATAAAATAAATGCTTTGGAATTATTGTTCTCAAGATAGTCATACATTGCATCAATTTTTTGTTGACACCATCCCAATGATTGGGGAGACAATGTATCCCATGTGTTTCCGGAAGCCGGAGGGAAATACATGGATTGAGAGAAAGAATTTGTCGTTAGCAATACGATTGTCAGAGTTTGTAATGTTTTCATATCCAATGTGTAAATTAATAAAGCTAAGTTAGTTTTTTTTATAAATTCATACACGTCGAAACATGTTAATTTCATGGTGAGATAACTTTATTTTGAAAATTTGTAATATCGCAATATTACGATATGGTTTGAAAACCAGATTCTTATAGGAAAGGTTTCAATAAGCACTTTTTTTATATTTTTGTCGCTGTTTATATAAGATCTATGAGAAGAGTAGTTGTTACTGGATTAGGTGCCTTGACACCAATAGGAAATGATGTAACCAGTTTCTGGAATAATCTGGTGAATGGAGTTAGTGGGGCTGGGCCGATCACAAAATTTGATACTGAAAAATTTAAAACCCGGTTTGCTTGTGAGTTAAAAGATTTTGATCCGGCAGATCATTTTCATGTAAAAGAATTGCGTCAGTACGACCGTTTTTCTTTATATGCACTTTATGCCGTTGAACAAGCCATTCAAAGTGAGCAGATTGATGTTGAACAGTTAAACAAAAATAGAGTAGGAGTTATCTGGGGATCAGGAAATGGAGGAATTCAGACGTTTCAGGATCAGATGAAAGAATATTGTGAAGGCGATGGAACGCCTCGTTTTACTCCATTCTTTATTCCACGCATTTTAGTGGATATTGCCTCGGGAATTATTTCAATTAAGTATGGTTTTCGGGGAGTTAACTTTTGCCCCGTTTCTGCCTGTGCAACATCAAATACAGCTTTAATTGAAGCCTTTAACTATATAAAATGGGACAAGGCAGATATGATCATAACAGGAGGATCGGAAGCAGCAATCAATGAGGCTGCAATCGGAGGGTTTTCTTCTGCAAAAGCATTATCGACGAGAAATGAATCTCCGGAAACGGCTTCACGTCCTTTTGATGTAACACGTGATGGGTTTGTTATGGGAGAAGGAGCCGGAGCGATTATCCTGGAAGAATATGAGCATGCTGTAAAAAGAGGAGCAACGATTTATGCTGAAATTGTTGGCGGAGGAATGGCGGCTGATGCATACCATTTGACAGGAACACATCCCGAAGGAGAAGGTGCCGTATTGGGAATGAATGAAGCCCTTCGTGAAGCTGGAATTAAAGCGGAGGAAGTAGACTATGTTAACATGCATGCGACATCGACTGCTCAGGGAGATACTTCCGAGTTGATTGCTGTGAAACGTGTATTCGGAGAACGGAAATCTTTGTCTGTTTCAGCTACTAAATCAATGACAGGCCATTTATTAGGAGCAGCAGGTGCAATTGAAGGGATCGCATGTATTCTGGCATTGAAAAATGGAATTGTACCTCCAACAATCAATACAAAAGAAATAGAACCGGAATATAAAGAGATGTATAATTTCCCGCTTGAAAAAGGAGAGAAACAATCCTTGACTTATGCTATGAGCAATACATTTGGTTTCGGTGGACATATTGCAAGTGTCCTGTTCAAGAAATTCGAGGAGTAGTTTTAACGCTCCTTGGTTTCTTTTTTTGTTTTCATAAACAGGCCAAAATAAATAAGGTGGCCAATGAAAACCATTGATAGAATAATTCGTAGATAGGTGTTTTCAACAAAATAAAAACTGATCGAAACAACAACCAATACGGAAATCAATATTTCAATCTTTTTTCGAAGGGGAACAGGTCTGTTAGGACGATAACTTTCGATATAATCCGTGTACATCTTTGTAGAAACGAACCAACGATGAAATTTCTCTGAACCTTTAGAAAAACAAAAGAGCGTTAGCAGAAAGAAAGGAGTGGTAGGAAGGAGTGGTAAAAAAATACCTAAGACCCCCAGTCCTAATGAAATGCATCCAAAAGTAACCCAAAAGTATTTCACAATTCAAATTTCTGGATGCAAATGTACGGCTATCTTACGAGAAATAGAGTGGATAAAAAGAAAATATCTTCTGTCATTAGCGACAGAAGATATTTTCCAAATAATAGAAGTAGTTGTAGTACTGATGGTTATAATCTCACAACAATACCTGAATATTCTTTTCTTTCGCCCGGTTCAGGTGTTGCCAAAATGACTTTCCACGCATATGATTTGTTTTCTTCAACCAGACGGTTTGTATTTCTGTCAATCCCGTCCCATCCTTCTTTAGAAGTTGTCTCGTATATAATCGCTCCGGTTCTCGGTTCAATAATCATTAATCTGAAATCTGTATTTCGCATCGTTAATGCAATCGGAATGAACTTGTTTTTACGGTTATCATCACTTTGAGGCATAAAAGCGGATGGTGCTAACAGGTTGTAATCTTCATCTACTGTAACGGATTTTGTAACAGAATTTTTACATCCGGAACTATTCTTTCCTGTCAACGTGATCTCATGTATTCCTTTTTTATAGAAATGAGCATATGCTTTCGTTCCGTGTTGTTTCATCGAACTTCCTTCAAAACTCCACTCAAAACCTGTTGCATCAGAATAAGACTCAAGAGGAATTGATGGAATCCCGTTTTCATATTTAATTTCATCGTTAATCACAAAATCAACCGTTGGCGATTCCTTGACACTGAATGATGTGCCGGTCGATGACTTTTTTGCTGTAATTGTATAGGTTCCTGCGTCGCCTGTTTGATAAGTGATTGTTTTTCCTGCCGGAATTACCTGTTCTTTTCCATCTGGTGATGTAACAATCAAATCCGAATTACTGTTTTTGTTTGTAATGGAAGCAGATGAGTGCTCACAAACCGTATAATCAATATCAGGGAAAATTAGTTCCGTTTTCTGATTACCTCCGCTCGGGTTGTTAATTAATCCGCCCGAAACATCATTTTTATATGCGTCAGAAGAAGGATTTTTACCTGTTGTATTCGGTTGTGCATATTCAGTTGCTACATTTTTTGGAGCAGTTGCAGGTAGTTTAGTATCTGTTTTGGATAATTTATCCCCTGATGAAAGACGTTGCTCGGATTGTTGGTTATCTTTTGTATAATTTGATTCAGCAGTCAGTTGCTCCGAATCATTTTTCGTTGATAAACCAATACCTCCTCCTTGTGTTTTCGATTGATCAGCAGTTGAAGTGTTATTGCCTGTACCTTGTTCAACCGAAGGAACTGCTGTGGCAACTTTATTTTGATCAGCCGAATCATCAGTCGTCAGCATAAAAATCAAAGCCGAAGCCACAATTACAGCGACCGTTGATTCTGCGATCCATTTCATTCCTGAGCCGGAAGAAGGGGATTTTGGAGCATTCCCCGATGTCTGCTGGATCTTATCCAGCTTGTCATTAAGTGCATTCCAGGCAGCAGTATTGTATGGTAATTCATACTGCTCAAATGCGTCCTTAAAATTATTGTCCAAATTACTATTCATTTTCTTTAGTATATTTTGGTAAATTGTTGACTTAGTATTGCTTTTAAATTCAATTTTGCCTTTGCAAGGTTGGATTTTGATGTTCCTTCTGTTATTCCCAGCTTTTCAGCGATTTCTTTGTGCGAATAATTTTCAATCACAAACATGTTAAAAACAGTTCGGTATGCCGGAGATAATTGCTGTACTGCTTCCAGTGCCAACTCTCCTTTCAATGTCATACTTTCAATGTTTTCCGCTTCTACAACAGGGTCCTCTGTGTCATACACAAAATCAGTGTCTGTTCCGGATAACAAGGGGTCTTTTTTTGTTTTTCGAATGTAGTCAATTGCCGTGTTTGCAACAATCCGGCGTGTCCACCCTTCAAACGACCCTTTAAAATCATATCCATCCAATTTCTCAAAGATCTTGATAAAACCATTTTGAAGTACTTCTTCAGCAGTGTCTCTGTCTGAGATGTAGCGAAGAGCAACAACGATCAGCTTTCCATAATACAGTTGAAAGAGCCGTTCCTGAGCACGGCGGTCGTTTTGTAAACATCCCTCAATTACTTTATGTACATCCACTCGTTTCTCCACGTTTTACTGTTTTAATGACGCATGCTTTTATTAATGGTTGCCTTGTATAGGAATTTAATCCGTGTACACAATTATTTTAAACGATAAATTAATAAAAAAAATGATTGTACCGCACTTTTTCAGAAACTTTACACTACTTTTGCGCCCAATTATATAAAGAAATAAAAGAAATTATGGCAACAAACAGAACGTTTACAATGCTTAAGCCTGATGCAATTGAAAATGGTTATGCAGGAAAAATTATTGACATGATCATTGGAGCAGGATTCCAAATCAAAGCATTGAAATATACACGTTTGACAGAAGAGCAAGCGAAAAAGTTTTATGAAGTACACGCAGAAAGACCATTTTATGGTGAATTAGTTGAATACATGACTTCAGGACCTATCATCGCAGCGATTCTGGAAAAAGAAAATGCCGTTGCAGACTTCCGTACATTGATCGGAGCTACAGACCCTGCAGAAGCAGCAGAAGGTACAATCCGTAAAAGTTATGCTGAGTCAAAAGGTCGTAATGCAGTTCACGGTTCGGATTCAGACGAAAATGCTGAAATCGAAGGTAAATTCCATTTCACAGCTGCTGAGATTTTTTAAGAAATCAATAAATATGAAAAAAAGAGGCGCTTTTAAAGGCCTCTTTTTTATTTTTGTTACGTCTTAAAAGCAGGTTTTATGCATGATTAGAGCATTCAACCGGTAATACCAAAAACAAATAATTTGATTATCAGTTGAATAGACTGATAACACTAACAGTAATAAAATACCCTGTTAATCTTGAAAAACAGATTAAATGCATTTGAATGAACTTCAAAATAGAACTAAACAACAATTGCTACTAATACAATCGATATGAATAATTTTTCTATTAAGCGATTATTTGCGATATCATTACTTATTATTTCGGCGGGCGTAAACGCACAATTTTTCCCCAATCCAGCAACACTTTCAACGGGACAAGGCGCCCCTGGAACTCAAGATCCGATTTGGTTGTGTTCTCCATGGTCTTCTACAATGCCCGGAAACCCGATGGGGGAAACATATGGTCCTACGTTGATTAATAACAACTGCGCTCCCGGAGCGTGGGTTGATCCGGCTTCGCTTGCACCACCAATGAACAATGGAAACTGGATTACAGGAACAGAAAGTGACTGCGCAGCCAATTCAACAGATGGTTACCGCTATTTTCGTCTGCCAATCAATTTACCTCCCGATTGTAACGGGAATAGTGTGACCGTTCAGGGAAATTATGTACTTAACCTGGATGGATACGTCGATAATCAGATTATAGATGTCTTTATTAATGGAAATGCACAAGGAATCAGTGGGGGAAGTTTTGCTCCCGGAGCACAATTGAACATTCATTTAGATGGTCCGTGGGTAGTTGGAATCAACTATATTGATGTGCTCGTATACAATTATCCGAATGGTAGTCCCGGTTCATCTAATCCATATGGATTACTTTTGGTTGCTGATGGAACGACAAGCGCAACAACAGATTCTGACGGAGACGGAATTGCGGATCTATATGACGTATGTCCGTGTGATTATGGAACAAATCAGTATGGATGCCCCGATCCAAATGCAAATACATGTAACATTGATTTGATCAGAACGACATTTTTAAACGAGGGATGTATTGAATTACCGGTTTGTAACAACGATTGTAGCATGTATTTCCTTAATCCCGACCCACATTCGGGAAGTAGTGCGCAAGCGTACGCACAAACATTAGGCGCCAACCTGATTTCAGTACAAAGCGCTGCTGAAAATACGTGTATCATGAATGAATTGAATCGTTTGGGACAAAGTGGGGTCATCTGGATCGGATTTAATGATGAAGCGGAAGAAGGAAATTTTGTATGGTATGATCAGGCTCCTGTT
>DHNG01000039.1:21447-22180 GCA_002409405.1 Flavobacteriales bacterium UBA5422
AGGCTCCTGTTACTTATACGAATTGGGCTCCGGGCGAACCCAATAACTCAGGTGGTAATGAAGGTTGTACACAAATATACCCGGATGGAATGTGGAATGATCTGAATTGTAATACCGCAAATGCGCAATCGATCATTGAAGTAAATTTATGTCCGTTGATCACAACCAATGATATAATTATTTGCGCTAATGAACCTGCTGTCATTGCTGCAGATGACCCGATATTAGGATCGTTTCCGTATACGTTTTCGTGGAGTAACGGAGCGACAACACAAACGCAAACCGTTCCTTCTGTAAATGGAGAATATATTGTGACGGTTACCGACAGATACAATTGTAGTGGAACTGATACAGCAGAAGTTGTTGCAAAACCGATTCCTGTTGCCATTATAAATCCGGATGATACATTGATTTGTTCAGGAAGTAACCCGAATTTACAATTATCTTCAGATATTGCCGGAGCAACATTAACATGGACTGCTATAGAAACAAATGCAACAGGTGCTTCGAGCGGAAGTGGAAATGCAATTTCTCAAACATTGAGTGTGACGGGAGGAGTTGACGGGACAGTAACATATACCGTAATACCAAGTTTTGACGGGTGCACCGGAAATGCTGTAAATGCCATAGTAACAGTCGCTGCGCCACCAACGATTACAGCGAGTACGGATGTCAGTATTTGCCCGGGAACAACTGCAACCATTTCTGCAACAGGAGGTGTGTTGTATAACTG
>DHNG01000039.1:22394-24903 GCA_002409405.1 Flavobacteriales bacterium UBA5422
GGAACGACTGCTGTTTGTCTGAACGATGCAAATCCGTCTCTTACATTTTCGGGAAGTGTTGGAGTTGCTCCATACGAATTCACATATACACTTAATGGAGGAACTCCTCAGACAGTAACATCCAATGGCGCAGGCCAGGCTACGCTTACTGTTCCGACCAGCGCATCCGGAACGTTTGATTATGAATTGACAGGTGTTGAAGATGCCAATGGATGTAGTGTTTCACTTTCTCAAACAGCTACCGTTACTGTACATGCATTGCCAACAATTACTGCTGCTGATGTTTCTGTTTGTCAGACCGGAACAGTTAACATTACTGCCGGAGGTGCAACGAATTATACATGGTCGCCGGGAACGAGTTTAAGCAGTACTGTAGGTACAACAGTTACATTCACTCCTGGAGTATCAGGAACATATACCATTACTGGAGAAGATGCTAATAATTGTGTGAATACTACAACTGTTGATGTAACCGTGTTACCAAACGCAGCGATTGTAGCAAGTACAGATGTCAGTATTTGTCCGGGAACGACTACAACCATTTCTGCTACAGGAGGTGTTTTGTATAACTGGGATAATGGTTTGGGAACAGGGAATAATCACACGGTAAGCCCTGCTGCAACGACAACTTATACTGTAGACGGTGAAGACGCAAATGGTTGTTTGGGAAGTGATGTGGTTACTGTTACTGTTTACCCGGATCCTACAGCAACGATCGCTGGAACGACTGCTGTTTGTCTGAACGATGCAAATCCGTCTCTTACATTTTTAGGAAGCGTTGGAGTTGCTCCATACGAATTTACATATACACTTAACGGAGGAACTCCTCAGACAGTTGTATCAGATGGAATGGGACAGTCAACAATTACTGCTCCGACAAGCGTCTCAGGAATATTTACCTATGAATTGACAGGAGTTGAAGATGCCAATGGATGCGTTGTTCCACTTTCTCAAACAGCGACTGTTACCGTACATGCATTGCCAACAATTACAGCTGCCGATGTTGCTGTTTGTCCGACAAGCACTGTGAATATTACAGCAAATGGAGCAGTGAATTATACGTGGTCTCCAGGGACAAGTTTGAGTAATACAACAGGAACAACTGTTACATTTACACCAGGCGTGTCGGGAACCTATACCATTACTGGAGAAGACGCGAATAATTGTGTGAATACCACAACTGTTGATGTAGCCGTGTTACCAAATGCTGTTATTGTTGCAAGTGCAGATGCAAGCATTTGTCCGGGAACAACAACGACTATTTCTGCTACAGGAGGTGTGTTGTATAACTGGGATAATAGTTTGGGTGCAGGAGATAATCATACGGTGAGTCCTGCTACAACAACAACATACACTGTAGATGGTGAAGACGCAAATGGTTGTTTGGGAAGTGATGTGGTTACAGTTACCGTTTATCCGGACCCTACAGCAACGATCGCCGGAACGACTGCTGTTTGTCTGAATGATGCAAATCCGTCTCTTACATTTTCAGGAAGCGTTGGAGTTGCTCCATACGAATTCACATATACACTTAACGGAGGAACTCCTCAGACAGTGATATCCGATGGGGCAGGTCAGGCGACAGTTGCTGCTGCTACAAATACTTCCGGAGTATTTACCTATGAATTAACGGGTGTTGAAGATGCCAATGGATGTGTTGTCCCGCTTTCTCAAACAGTGACTGTTACCGTATATGCATTGCCGATAATTACAGCTGCTGATGTTGCTGTTTGTCAGAATGGAACGGTTAACATCACAGCAAGTGGTGCTGTCAACTATACCTGGTCACCGGGAACAAATTTAAGTAGCACAACAGGAGCAACCGTGACGTTTACTTCTGGTGCATCAACAACGTATACGATTACAGGTGAAGATGTGAATAACTGTTTCAATACTACAACTGTTGATGTAACAGTTAACCCATTGCCGACAATTGATGCTGGTGCCAATGTGTATGCATGTGAATATGATCAGATTACATTGACAGGTTCCGGAGCTGGTAATGGAGGAACCTATACCTGGAACGACGCAAATGTTGTAAATGGTGTTGCATTCACACCGGTTATAGGAGTGACAACGTATACTGTTACAGGGACAGATATGAATGGTTGTCAAAATCAGGACAACGTCATTGTGGATATTCAAACAGTACCAAATTTGAGTTTTACAGTGCAGCAAGACAGTTATTGTTATCCGGTTACAGCTCAGTTTGTAAATACAACCCCTTCGGTACAGAATTGTATTTGGACATTGGATGATGGTTCAACAATTTTAGGGTGTGGTCCCGTTTCTCATGTGTTTAATCAATCCGGGATCTATGGAGCAACGCTACAGGCAGAATCTTCCTATGGATGTGTTAGCCAGCTGTATCAAAGCGCTGTAGTAACCATTGATGAATATCCGTCAGCCTCATTTACGCATAATCCGGGTAAATTATCCAGTATAGATCCACGAGTTGATTTTATGAACACTTCTTCCAATGCCACTTCTTATATTTGGGATTTTGGTG
>DHNG01000039.1:25056-25363 GCA_002409405.1 Flavobacteriales bacterium UBA5422
CTTATATTTGGGATTTTGGTGACGGTAGCCCATTGTCAACGACAACATCTCCGGAACATGTCTATCCATCAGATATTTCTGCAAGCTATACCGTTACATTGATTGCTTTATCTCCTAATGGATGTAGAGATACAACAGTCAGAGAGATCGGTATGATTGATGAATTATTGTTCTTTATTCCGAATACATTTACTCCTGATGGTGATCAATACAATCAGTCGTTTCAACCAGTCTTTACTTCCGGATTTGACCCCTTTGATTTCACATTATTGATTTATAATCGCTGGGGAGAATTGATTTTTGAATC
>DHNG01000039.1:25484-25720 GCA_002409405.1 Flavobacteriales bacterium UBA5422
ATTTTTGAATCACACGATGCTTCGGTGGGATGGGATGGAAATTATGGCGGTACGGCATGTACTCCCGGTACATATAGTTGGAAAATTGAAGTCAAGACAAGCGAAAACGATGAGCGTAAAATGTTTGTCGGACATGTTAACCTATTGAAATAAATGTAACTAAGAATTTGCAAAACCGGGGCAATTTGCCCCGGTTTTTTTATGCATATAATGTAATATTACGATATTACGATATT
>DHNG01000039.1:25949-26157 GCA_002409405.1 Flavobacteriales bacterium UBA5422
CGATATTACGATATTACGATATTGTTCCTAAAATACCATTCAACCATTCCATTTGTGAAGGGACCAGATATTATTATAGTAAGTATTCAGCTATTCTTAAATCAATTGGGGTTGTAATTTTAATATTTTCTTCGTTTCCCTCAACGAGGTGAATTACGTGTCCGGATTCTTCAACCAATGAAGCATCATCAGTAATCGCCGAATGATA
>DHNG01000039.1:26269-55666 GCA_002409405.1 Flavobacteriales bacterium UBA5422
AGTTGGTAGGCGTTGTTTATAATTTCTGAGGAAAAACATTGAGGAGTTTGTACTACTACGTATTCACTTCGAATCAGTGAGACAGAGCCTTCCGTAGTTCGTTTTCTAATAGATTCTTTAATGGAAAGGTAGGGAATCCCACTTCCTTTTTTGATAGCGCTATCAATACAGTCAGTAATTGTTTTAACAGAAACAAGCGGACGAACACCATCATGAACAGCAATGATTGTTCCTGTTGATTTTTTCAATGCATTTTTGATAGAGTCATAACGTTCGATTCCTCCGGAAATAATTTCATGGGGAATGTTACAAGCGTGATTGTTGAGTAGCTGATTCCAGTAGTCAAGCCAATCGTTTGGTAGTGTAATAAGAAGTTGTGCAGTCGGGTCAGCTTCGTGAAAACGTTCCAGTGTGTGTAGCAGAACAGGTTTTCCCTTCAGTAAAAGAAATTGCTTTGGGAGATTCGTTCCCATTCTTTTTCCAATTCCTCCCGCGGTAATAATAAACGTGTTCATTGGGTTTAAAAATAAAAAAGGTTGCCTGAACAGACAACCTTTTACACATATTATTTTCCGATTACTTCAATTGATTCGGATTGTTTTCTGCTTGCTTGTTGTATTTTATCTGGTGACGTAACCAATAAAACAGACCAAAAAATCCTAAGAGGATAAGAGATGTATTAAAAAATGCAGTAAAACCTACGTTTTCATCCAAAACCGAAAGTAAGACTGTTAATGCGTCCCCAATTCCCCAAAATAATTCTGTAAGTGTCATTTTTTTTAATTTTGTTTAGCAAAGAAAGTAATATTTTTTTGAATCATTGATTTTTTTTACGCTTATTTTTCATCTGCGGATTGTTAATATCATCTGGTGTGATAAAATTTCCGGCAACCTTATTTCTTACGGACTCCAATCACGTTCGGAAGTCCCCAGAATTCCGAATTTTTATCCGTTGCGTAAGTTTTTGATACGTAGCTTCCTAGTTTTTCAATGCGATCATTTTTAGTATCGATAAATAAACTGGTTTGTGGGCCTCCTTCCATGTAGATAGCATTCAGTAACGGCTCTTCAAAATTAACCATGAAATCAATCATTTCATTGTGGGAATACGGTGACCGCGTGAAAACAAAGTAAATGAACTGGTGTTTATCTTTTGCAACAATCAGCTGACTACACCATTGCGGGTTTTTATTCCAGCTCATCGGATTTCCGTTGCAGTCAATCATACGCATTCCTTGAGCAAGAGAAGCATAGTCTCGTTTTACAATCGAAATATCGGTACATTTCAAGTCAATGATGTCAAATTCAGGAAGGTTTTCTCTTAGTGGATTGAAAGCGATGATCATGTTATATCCCTCATACAATTTACTGTTGTTGGCATATTTCTCGTTGTTTTGCAATAATCCTTTACTTGAGAGCTGCCGTCTCAAATCGTACATTCCGGCATTGATCACAACATTTAGGTCGAATTTTTCAGCCCAGTCATTGACACACAGAGAAGTGGAGTCGAACTGGGAAGCTGAAAGCAATTCAAATTTGAATTTTTCCGGGTTGATTTTCAAAATACTGATCCGGGAATCACCCACACTCGCTTTTTTAGGAGCATCTTTTTCGATGTATTCCAAACCATTTTCCAATTGTACCCACTGGTTGTGAAAGCGATTGTAATAGGTTGGGTCATAGAATGCAGTTACAGGAATTGTATCCGTTTTTAAAGAGTCAGATGGATTGATTGCCGACGAATCCACGTGTTGTGAACAAGATATAAAAGGTATCGTCAAACTAACAAATAACAATCGTTTCAACATCACTTCCTTCTTTTTTCTCATAGTTCATTCAGCGCTTGATCGCTTTTATTCCAATCAAATTTTTTGCCACGAATAGGGAAGAGGTCGTACAGTTCACCTGAGTAATAAAACTGGTAACTAATCATTCCAAAGGTGTAGGGCACTTCATGAATTTTAATAGTTGATCCACCTACTTTCGGATCCGCATTCGGATTGGATTGAGGGAAACCAACATTAAATAGAGTTGCCAGAATTTCAGGGCGTTGTTCGATCGGATACCCGGCTTTTTCCCACTGTAATTTGACTTGTTTTAGAAAAATAGCCGCATACAGATAGGAATAGTAATGATTCCTGAATGAAGTCAGTCGCGAAATGCGTTCGGTTGTAGGGTCTTCGGTTTTAAAATCAAGCAAATGTTCGTATTCCTGTCCGAGGTAAAATTCACTTGTAGGGTCTTTCAATAAGCGTTCAATTTTTTGCGCGGTATGCTCTTTGATTCCTGTAACTCCAAATGAAAACTGACTTTCAACAGACAAAATCTTGAGCGGGCCGATCCATTGTTTGAATGCTTCACGATTAGAATTGAATAAACGGATTTGCTCTCCTACCAGGCAGCTGACAATTAATCGTTCTTCTACTCCGGTAACTTTCGACACGGAATCAATCAGATGTTTATCCTTTGCAACAGCTTCCTTGAAAATACCCCACTCATCAATGTTCATCCATTCAAAAGCGGTTTGTTGACTTTTTCCGGAACCTGTTTTTTGTTCATTGGACAATCGCTTCAATGCTTTTTGATAACTGAGGTCGTCTTTCAATACTAAATCTACAGCATCCAGCATACGGGAAATTTCAGTAATTGTATCACCTTTTTCAAATGCATAAACAATGTATTCAGCATTAACCGGATAAAATCTGTTTAACAATTCAATGCGTTTGAAAACTGCAATTTTCTCTTCCAGTTCGGAAGATTGATGGGACGAAGCAGTTTTTCCACTGTATTTTTCATTGATATCATGCAGATAACGGCTGTTTTGATCAACACTTCCCTTTTGATTGGTCCATTTGAATTGAATGGCCATGTAGCTCATAATCAATCCAAAACCTGCGATGGCGAACCCATAGAGGAGGATGTTGTAGCAAACCTTGAAGAACTTTTTCATGTTAGCAAAATTTGGCGCAAATATAGTTGGAGTTTGCACGCAATGAAAAAGTGTTGATAACTCTTTATGAAATTGTTAATTTATTGTTTTGCTGCTTCGTAAATGCTTGATGTCAGGGCTATAAACTGATCGACGCTTAATACTTCAGGGCGTAACGGAAGGTATTCATGATCAAAATCCGGATTGTTAATCAGTTTTTTCAATGAATTACGCAAGGTTTTTCTTCGCTGATTAAACCCGGCCTTTACTACCTGAATAAACAATTGCTCATCACATGGAAGTGACGTTCGTTCGTTTCTCGTACACCGGATGACTCCTGATTTTACTTTTGGAGGTGGGTTAAAAACATGTTCGTCAACAGTAAAACAGTATTCGATGTCATAAAAAGTCTGTAATAAAACACTGATAATACCATATTGTTTGGAGCCTGGTTTTTCAGCAACACGCTCTGCAACTTCTTTCTGGAACATTCCCATAATCTCTGGTATCTGGTTCCGGTAATCGAGGCATTTGAACAGAATTTGTGAAGAAATATTGTACGGGAAATTACCTACAACTGCAAACGGTTCTTTTCCCATGATTTCTTCCAGGTTAACGCGGAGAAAGTCTTTTTTATAAATCCGTCCTTTCAATTGAGGAAAATGTTCATTCAGATAATCGATTGATTCGCTGTCAACATCCATGACCGATAGATCTGTTTCAGGTTGGTTTAACAAGTATTCAGTTAATGCACCTGTTCCCGGACCGATTTCCAGTGCTCGTTTACATCCTTGATGGTATTGAAATTGATCGGCAATTTTCCGACAAATATTTTTGTCTGTCAGAAAATGCTGTCCCAGGTGTTTTTTTGCCCGTACTGTCATTGCTTGAATTCTTCAACGATGGATAAAATAGTTCGGAAGGCAGCAAATTTTCCCTGGTACTTCGTCGCATGCTCATGTTGCAGTTTCGGAGCAAATAATTGTTGGTACACATCAAACTGATCCTGAGTAGGGGCAATGTACTGAATGGCATAGCTCATCCCACCTTCTTCTTCTCCATGGATACGGGATATGCGGCTTTCAACGAAACAACCGGTACTCATCACATCCGGAATGTGCTTTGAACGCATCCATTCCAACCACTCATCGTGAATCTCTTTGTCAATATTGACGGTAACATTATAAATAATCATACTGCAAATTTATTCACATTTTTGGTATATCACATCATTGTCTTATCGCAATATTGCGATATCGTAATATACCCATATCGGAGCAGGGCATTAATGCTGTAATTGTTCTCTTGGTTTTCCCGAATGGTCTCAAACAAAAAACAGCCTGATAAATTACTTACCAGGCTGCCGTGATTAGTGGTTTAGAGTAAAACTAAGGCATTAATACTTTGTCAATCACGTGGATAACACCATTGGATTGGTTTACATCTGCAATTGTTACTTTTGCGTCATTTCCTTTGCTGTCTCTCACATAAACATCTTTGTCTTTAATCCAGAATGTCAACGCTTCTCCCTGTACGGTTTTCATCACCGCTTTTCCTTCTCCTTTTTTAATTGCCTCCATTAAATCTTTTGCATTGAATTTTCCGGCAATCACATGGTACGTCAGGATGCTGGTTAATTGCGCTTTGTTTTCAGGCTTAACCAATGTTTCAACAGTTCCTTTTGGTAATTGATCAAATGCAGCATTCGTCGGTGCAAAAACTGTAAATGGACCTGCAGATGAAAGTGTTTCTACCAATCCTGCAGCTTTTACAGCAGCCACAAGTGTTGTGTGGTCTTTTGAATTGACTGCATTCTCAACAATATTTTTAGAAGGGTACATCGGCGCACCACCTACAGTTACAGTTTTTTCTTTTGAAGTTCCCTGAGCATACGTAGCTCCTGAAATTACCAGGCTCACTGTAAATAAGCCCATTGCGATCATTTTGGTTGTGTTTTTCATGTTTTAAAAATTTAGTTGTTCTTTTTTGTGTTTACAGACTCATTTACGAGGAATGAAAGAGATCGGATTTTTTACCAGTAAAAAAAAATGAAAATTATTTTTGAGGCTCAAAGTCCATACTGATAGAATTCATACAAAAACGCTTTCCTGTTGGGTTCGGTCCATCGTCGAATACATGCCCCAGGTGAGCATCACATCGCCCGCACAGAACTTCTGTCCGTGTCATCCCATAGGATAAGTCCTCTTTATAAAGAACACTGTTCGTACGAATCGGTTCATAGAAAGAAGGCCAGCCACAGGTAGTGGAGAATTTTGAGTCGGAACGGAAAAGTGCATTTCCGCAGGCAGCACAATAATAGGTGCCCTTGACATCAAATTCATAATATTTTCCAGTGAATGCACGTTCTGTCTCAGCATGACGAGCGACTTCATATAAATCGGGAGAGAGTACTTTTTTCCATTCCTGGTCAGAAACATGGAGTGTCGTTGTGTCCGTTCGTGAATAATACGGATTTTTTTTCTTGTCCGTTTGTGCCATACTGTTACAGGAAGCCATATAAAACATAATACCGGATAAGCAGGTCATCAAAACAATTGAGGGGTATTTTTTCATACTATTTTTTGATTAGAGGTTTGAAATAAGATACGAACTATTTAAGCAAACGGTTTGAGGGGAAATTGCGTATATGAAATTATTTTTTATTTTTGTTCCATTGCTAAACGTATAAACGATTGAGTCCTCATATCCAACTTTCAGAAGAACAACTGATCGCTTTATTAAAAAATAGAGAGGAGAAAGCATTCAATTACCTGTATGATCACTATTCAGGAGCTATTTATGGACTGATTTTGCGATTGGTGGCATCTGAGGAACATGCACAGGAAGTTATTCAGGATGTATTTGTAAAAATATGGAAATACATTGATCAGTATGATGCATCAAAAGGGCGTTTTTATACCTGGATGATTAATATTTCAAGAAACACAGCGATTGATTACCTGAAATCGAAAGGATATCAGAACGAACAAAAAAACCAATCGATTTCAAATTTCGTAAGTAAGGATGAAGCACTTCTTTCTGCAGGAATGAATAATTCTACGGATAAAAATGCGGATTTGATTGGAATGAATACAATAATAGACAATTTAAAACCGGAATGGCGGGAATTGATACAACTGGCTTATTTTCAGGGATACTCACAGTCTGAGATCGCGGAAATGCTGAATGTACCGATTGGAACCGTAAAAACAAGAACAAGGAGTGCATTGTTGGAATTAAAAGAATTATTAAAAGATTATCAATAAAAGTGGATACGCAGGAATACATATCGTCAGGCATTATTGAAGCTTATGTGATGGGAATCGCTACAGAAGAGGAATCGCGTATTCTGGAGTGTATTCAACAGCATAATCCGGAAGTAAAGCAGGCTATTCTGGATGCGCAAATCGCAATGGAAGGACTTGTTTCAAGTCAGGCAGTTGCTCCACCTGCACCATTGAAAGCGGCAATATGGGCGACCATTCAACAGGAAAATACGGATGAAATAGAGCAACCAGAAAGTTCTTCTCAGGTGCAACAAAATCAATCCGAAGAATCTATTCCATTCGTTCCTCAACCTACAGGTACAACTGAAATACATTCCCGCAATCGTTTCAAACCGTATGCAATTGCAGCATCTGTATTATTGGTAGTTAGCATTGGTGTTGGAATCAACGCCTATCGAAATCAAATGCAATTAGAAAATCAGGTTGCACTTTTGAAAGATGAAAGTCGAAAAGATCAGGTTAAATATGCCGATTTATTGAATAAATGGGACATGAGTTCCAATCCTGACATGCATACAATTATCTTGAAAGGTGTAGAGAAGCATCCGGATATGAAAGCGATGGTGTATGTCGATAAAGCAACAAAACAAACGTATTTGAGTTTGGAAAACCTCCCAACAGCCCCGGAGGGACATCAATATCAGTTATGGGCAATTGTTGATGGGAAACCTGTAGATGCAGGAGTCTATAACAATCATCCGGAAACATCTGTTCAGAAAATGGCTGTTATCGAAAATGCTCAGGCGTTTGCGATTACCCTTGAAAAAGAAGGGGGAAGTGTCAACCCGACATTGGAGCAAATGTATGTCATGGGAGCAGCAGTTTAATCACTCCCTCAGATTACCTCGAAATTATATGAATATGCTGATGGATACCTTGATCGGTTTGTATGGAAATCAAATAGGTGCCTACTGAAAAATCAGAAGTGTTCAATTGAAAATCACGAGCATTCACTCCACTTTTCTCCAGAACTAATTTCCCTTCAGGATTGAACAAC
Source organism: Flavobacteriales bacterium UBA5422 (assembly GCA_002409405.1). Classification (GTDB taxonomy): domain Bacteria; phylum Bacteroidota; class Bacteroidia; order Flavobacteriales_D; family Crocinitomicaceae; genus Taishania. The sequence continues at coordinate 33,483 of DHNG01000039.1, forward strand.
AATACGCGCTCCAATAATTCATTGGTCGAATGTATGGTTACATAGTCATTTGATGGATTCGGATAAAGCAGCAACTCGCCGGAATTGAGGTCTTTAATCGTTAATTGATCCGGATGCGAAACCTGGATATTATCAATGTATATGTTATTTCCACCTGCAGATCTAAAGCTGAATCGTACCAGTAAATCATCTACCAAACTTGCGGTATTAATAGTCGCCGTTTGGTTGTTCCATTCATTAGAACCTGCAGGGATAAAATTTCCGGGAACTGTTGATGACACTGTTTTTAATGCTCCTATTCCGTTCAACGTTCTTCGGATAGACCAGTTTTCTCCGCAATCTGTTGAAATATAGATTTGTAGTAAATCATTGTCAGAAGTCGTACGTTGCGCATAAGCAACATCAAATGAAATGACAGCAGATGAAAGGGTACTCACATTCACAGGATGTAGAATAAAATCACTGGTAATACCCGCATCTCCGTTGAAATTGTCAATAAAAACAGATCGCTGTGATTGATGACCACTGACAGAAGTTACCTGCCAGTCGTTAGGAGACTGGTTGTGTAAAATAGTATATGTTGCATTCGTTGAATCCTCAAATGTTTCACGGTGAAAATGGGGGAGCCCTTCGTCTGGTAGAATTGTGATGTATCCTTTTTTTGTGATTTCTTCATGTTGAGTACCCCTTCCCACGGTTAATTTTACGGCATATTTCCCGGGATTTGTGTACACGACTTTGATAACCGAATCGGTGAGATTAGAAGCTGTACCTCCATAGAATTCCCAATTCCGGGTTTCAATACCATGGAACGACAAATCCGAAAAAGTAATTGTATCACCGATACATGCAATTTGTTTATCCGATGTAAATTCCGCCGCGCATAAATAGAAAGTCCCGTCGTCTGTACCTGTTGCTAACAGATTGGACGGCTGCCACAATTTGTTTCGGTTTGCTACGGAAGAATTCAGACATGCGTGCATGCGTGCCTTCTGACCTGCTGTAAACATTCTTCCACAATAAGCATAATCCATGTAATTCTGTACATTGTCAAGCTCTCCACATGTATTTCCACTCAGGTTACATGACTGCCAACCAATTGTATTCGGTGTATCAGCTACGTCGTCGTCGTATGCGCAATTACCTGATTGTGCAACAGGGAGGTAGTAATAATTCGGAACATTATTTCCTCCCCAGATATGCTGAAGGTTTAGAAAATGCCCGATTTCATGCGTCAAAACGGTTCTTCTGAAATATTCGGATGTGCCGATTGTCCCGACATACGAATGTTGCATAACAATCCCGTCCCATTGAGGAATGGTATCTGCTGCCGATGGAAGCAATGCATGCCCTGCTAGTCCTGCCGCCTGCGAACAGACATATACATTCAGGTACTTATCCGGTGGCCAGTGAATCAATGCTTTTACATCGTGATTTCCGGGATTCGTCAGGGAGGATGCTGTGCGGGTGATTCCGGAGGTGCAGTTACCATCCGGATCCAGTTGTGCCAGACGAAATTCTACTTCAATGTCTGCTGCAATCGGTTTAAATGCAGCTACAATTTCATTGGTGTCAGAATTGAGCTTCCGGAATTGCAGGTTGACTTGTTTCAATGCGTCGTGAATTTGGGCATCACTGATATTTTCCGGCCCGTAATTGTGAATGATGTGGAATACAACCGGGATAACGTATTGTGCGTCCGATTTCTGAGTGCCATCTTGTAGAAAAGCACGTGTGTCTTCTTCTAGCCGGTTGTGTGCATTGATAATTCCCTGGTTATACGCTGAATACTGCTGGAATATTTCCTGGTGCATTTCATCTGTTTTACATGGGAAATTTTCAGTTTGAGCAAAAGTAAATGTACTGGTAAAAAGAAGGGTACAAAGTAATATCCTCGGTTTCATAAGTGTAATTTTCAGCTAAAATACAAAAAGTAAATCAATTCAAAATTGGATGGTGTCACATCGCTTGAAACATTCTTTTTTTATCCTGTTCACTTTTCCGTATATTTGCACCCTCAATGGTAAAAATTCGTGATATAGAATTAGGGAAATTCCCGCTGTTGCTTGCTCCGATGGAAGATGTAAGCGACCCTCCGTTTCGTGCTTTGTGCAAAGAACATGGTGCAGATTTGATGTATACAGAATTCATCTCTTCCGAAGGATTGATCCGCGATGCTGCAAAAAGTGTCCAGAAGTTGGATATTTTTGAATACGAACGACCGATCGGAATTCAGATTTTTGGTTCTGAGATCGAATCAATGCGTCAGTGTGCAGAAATCATCGAACGTGTTCAGCCGGATATCATTGATATCAATTACGGTTGCCCGGTTAAAAAGGTAGCTTGTAAAGGTGCTGGTGCAGGAATTTTGCAGGATGTACCTAAAATGGTGAGCATGACGGAAGCCATTGTGAAACAGGTGAATTTACCGGTAACTGTTAAAACCCGGCTTGGCTGGGACGACGACACCAAGTACATTGTAGAAGTTGCAGAACGTTTACAGGATGTAGGGATCGAAGCAATCAGTATCCACGGGCGGACGCGCAAGCAGATGTACAAAGGAAGCGCTGACTGGACATTAATCGGAGATGTGAAAAACAACCAGCGGATGCACATTCCGGTTTTTGGAAACGGAGACATTGATTCTCCTGAAAAAGCCGTTGAATATAAAAACAGGTATGGAGTGGATGGTGTGATGATTGGTCGTGCAAGTATCGGTTATCCATGGATTTTTAACGAAATCAAACATTACATCAATACTGGTGAACATATGGCGAAACCAACGATTCAGGATCGGGTGGAAGCTGCCAGAAGACATTTGGAAATGAGTATCAAGTGGAAAGGAGAGGGGCTGGGAATCGCTGAAATGAAACGTCATTACACCAATTATTTCAAAGGAATTGCTCACTTCAAAGATTACCGGATGAAGTTGGTGACAACGTTTAATCTGGAAGAAATCCTGAAAACGCTGAATGAAATCGAACAGAATGCGGAGCAGTTTTACTTCGCAAATGCATTGGATTAAATCAAATTAAAAATAAAAAAACAGGAACCGTGTAAAACAGTTCCTGTAGCTTTTATAAATCAGATGACAGATGGTCTGGTCAGATCGGATACTCCATGATTCTGTGAAAGTAATTCTGCAATTTTTGCTCTGCCTGCCTCGCCATGCTCGTTGATGTACTGTAATTCTTGTAGTGTAAGTAAGCGAACGTTCACCAATGCAATGTTTTCAATGGATAATTGTACATTGGAGGTAACCACTGGCGATGTTAGCCCCAATAATACACCTGCTCTTCCATCTTCATTCAGAAAGGAATCAGGAACATCACAATCGTATAATTCTGTAGAAACATGTGTGTAATCACTAATGATGGATGCAATATTCGGGTTTCCGGCTGCCAGTTGTGCCACCTGATATAAAACACTGAACTGCCAGGATGCTTTCATGTGATTGAAGTCTCCCAACGTTTCATTACATTCAATGTAAAACTCACATCCGACACCGTTGTAATCACGATTGGATTCGTTTTCATCGAAATCGCTGTAAGGATCACTTAATCCGTCAGAGGCCAGAATGGTTCCGGATGGTGTATCGATTCTTACAAATGCCTGTCGCACAGAAGGCCACATCGGTCCGCCTGAAAAAGCAGGGTTGATGGCATGTGTAATTACATCCTCGTGGAGTTTGCCGATACTATTCCAATAGTCATTTCTTAATCGGGCAGATGTTTCAAAGTGTTGATCGTAATTCATAGAGGTATCTCAATTTTGTTGCGGGTGAAAATAGTGATTAATTTCGAAATCAAATAAAACAAAAAGGCTTACCCGAAAGTAAGCCTTTAATCAGTCTGAAAAGTACTGTTATAAATTCTCAATGATTACAGCCGATGCACCACCACCACCATTACAGATGCCGGCACCACCGTATTTACCATTGTTTTGTTTCAATACGTTCAATAATGTTACCAATACACGGGAACCTGAGTTTCCAAGTGGGTGTCCCAATGCTACTGCACCACCGTTTACATCAACTTTTTCAGGGTTCAATCCTAAAATTTTTGTGTTCGCGATTCCGACAACAGAAAATGCCTGGTTCAATTCCCAATAATCTATTTGGTCTTTTGTCAAACCTGCTTTCTCCAATGCAATCGGAACTGCTTTCGAAGGTGCTGTTGTAAACCATACTGGTTCTTGTGCAGCGTCTCCGTATGATACAATGCGACCAATCGGTTTCAATCCGTATTTCTCAACAGCTTCTTCTGAAGCTAAAATCAATGCAGATGCTCCGTCATTTAATGTAGAAGCATTTGCTGCCGTAATTGTTCCGTCTTTCGCAAATGCCGGACGCAATTCAGGAATTTTGCTCAAACTTACGTTTTTGTATTCTTCGTCTTCAGCAACAATAATCGGATCTCCTTTGCGTTGTGGGACACTTACAGGAACAACTTCATCGTTGAATTTTCCAGCTTCCCATGCCGCTGCTGCTCTTTTATAAGATGTGATCGCGAAATTATCCTGATCTTCACGTGTAATGTTGTACTCCTGCGCGCATTTCTCCGCACAAGTACCCATCGGAACCTGATCGTAAACATCCAGCAATCCATCTTTCGTGATTCCGTCCAACATGGAAATATTTCCAAATTTCACTCCGTTTCTTCCGTCCAGGTAGTGAGGGACCAACGACATATTTTCCATTCCTCCCGCAACAACAACGTGGTTGTCACCTGTCAGAATTGTCTGAGCAGCAAGGATGACCGCTTTCATTCCGGAAGCACAAACTTTATTGATTGTTGTACAAGGTACATTGTTACCAATTCCCGCTCCTAAAGCAGCCTGGCGAGCCGGAGCTTGTCCGACACCTGCCTGAAGTACATTCCCCATGAATACCTCGTCGATATTTGCAGGGTTTACATTTCCTTTCTTCAAGGCTCCTTCAATGGCGATGGAACCTAATTTTGTTGCCGGTACAGTTGATAAACCGCCCATAAATGCTCCCATTGGGGTACGAGCAGCTGCAACGATATATACTTTTTTACTCATGATTTATGTTTTCGATTAATACACCACAAAACTAATGAAATTATCTCAGGTAGCTGATTGCTTTTTCATGATTTTCCAAAACAAATTTTGGGGCAAAAAACGTTTCAGTAATACCGCTTTTATTTCTTTATTACCAATCAGTACTTCCCGCTTTTCTTTTTTCACCGCTTTCAGCAATTGAGCAACACATTCTTCCACAGGCATTCCTGTCTCCTGGTTGTGATCCATCACATTGTGTTTATTTCCGCTACCATTCAATGCATTCATGGAGATGTTAGTGTTGATTTTGCCCGGATAAGCCAGTGTTACACGGATACCATTGTGTTCCTCTTCTAATGCCAGGCTTTCATAAAAGCCTTGTAGTGCATGTTTGGAAGCACTGTAGGCTGAACGGAGAAAAAAGCCGAACTTTCCTGCAATTGAGGAAATGACAATGATGTGTCCGCTTTTTTGTTGAATCATGTAGGGTAAAACAGCTTTAGTTAATGCAATGTTGCCAAAATAATTCACTTCCATGATGTACCGGTCAACTGACAGGTCTGTTTCTGAAGCGTTGGAACGTTGACTCAGCCCGCCATTGTTGAACAGGTAATCAATCCGTCCGTAGTGATCCGCTACTTGTTTTGCAAGGGCTGGAAAATTAGCTGATTTTTCAAGATCTAACGGGAGAATTAGATGATGATCGCCTTTAAGTTTTGCTTTAACTTTTAATAGGGAATCTTCTGACCGGGAGGATAATACAATTTTAGCTCCAAGCAGTGAGCACTGAATAGCAACTTGCTCTCCGATTCCGGATGAGGCCCCTGTAACCCAAACAACTTTATTGATTAAAAATGACATAGTGCAAAAATAAAAAATCCTGCCGGTTAGGACAGGATTGAATGGTATTTTAAAAACCGTTACAAGTCGGTTGGTAAATCTGCTGTTTTGTACTCGCGTGCCTTAGGCTTTAATTTATCGATGAAAATAACACGTATTTTTTGTCCGTCAGCCACATGGATCATTTCTGAAATTCCATTTGTAATTTTAGGAGGAGTCTTTTGAGCGTTTGTGAATTTGCGATCCAATAACTCATAATCACCTTCATTGTACTGGATAAAAATAGATGTAATGAACCCATTTTCTACTCGAACCTTACCGTTTAAGCACTCTTGACCATCCGGAGTGAAAAAACTCAGGATTACGTTTCTGTGCATGTCATCGGAAATTGTGTAAGAACCACGTTTTTCAAATGCTTTTTGTAAGCGGTCAAAGCATCCATCTTGAGCAAATAACCCGTTCAAAGTGAAAAAGCTAAGGGTAACAAGTAATGTTTTCTTCATAATTTTATAGTTTGTGGATTCTAAAAATCCGAGTCCCAAATATAATAAGTTTGCCTTAATTTTGTTACAAGAAAAATAAAAATTTTACTTTTGAATAAAATCAAGATGACGATGGATAAACAAATTGCAGACCATTTTTTTGAAGCAGCAGAAATTTTGCAAAAATTTAACACAACTGAAAACTTTCAAAAGTTGACTGATGCAGGAAAATTAATGGTAGAAGCGATTGCTAATAAAGGAAAAATTATCAGCTGTGGCAATGGAGGATCAATGTGTGACGCCATGCATTTTGCAGAGGAACTGACGGGGAGATACAGAGATGATCGTCCTGCATTGCCAGCGATTTCTATCTCGGATCCCAGTCACATTTCATGCGTAGCAAATGATTATGGATATGAGTTTGTTTTTTCCCGTTATTTACAAGCGATAGGGCAGCCAGGTGATGTGTTGCTGGCAATTTCAACTTCCGGAAATTCGAAAAATGTACTGAATGCAATCACTGTTGCTAAAGAAAAGGGGATGAAGGTGATAGGGCTTACAGGGAAAGATGGAGGGAAGATGGCTGCTGTTTGTGATGTAGAGATTCGTGCGCCACATTCTCCTTATGCAGACAGAGCACAGGAGATTCATATAAAATGTATTCACAGTCTGATTGACTTTATTGAAAGAAACAGCTAAAATAGGGCTGTGAAGAAAGGTTCGTCTGTATGAAGTTCATGGATAAAATACCGTTGCAGGTGCGATTGTTGTTCCGGCAACTGTTGTTTGTTGTTGTCTTGATGACAGTGACACGCTTGATTTTTCATGTATTTAACCGACAGGCGTTTTCAGGAGTTAATGTGTACGATTATAGTGTAGGATTGTGGTTTGATTGCATTACAGTAGCCTTGCTTTTTCTCCCTTATACGATTGTATATGCGGCACCGATACCGCTAGTAATAAGAAATAATAGATGGTATAAAGCAGCTTGTTCATTTATTTTTTTGGTTACTACGTTTTTAATTATCGGTTTAAACCTTGCGGATGTAGAGTATTTTAAATACACAAGTAAGCGTTCAACGATTGATCTGTTAACCATTTTAGGAGCAGGGTCAGATCTCAGGCAGTTGATCACTACATTTATCAGTGATTTCTGGTACCTGATTATTTTATTTACAGCTGCGATCTACGGAGCCTTTCGTTTTTACCGAAAAAACAGTGATACTACTCAGCAGATAACTTCTTTTTGGAAAAACACCATTTATTACCTGTGTGTGATCGGATTGTTTGTTTTTATCGGTCGGGGAGGATTTGTATTTAAGCCGGTTGGAGTGTTAGATGCTTCACGCTATACGGATGCTTCCAAAACTGCATTGGTACTCAATACGCCTTTCACGATGATTAAATCAATTGGTAGTGAACGTTTAAAAGAAGAGAATTTTTATCCTTCCATACAAGCAACAGAGCAGTACTTCAATCCCGTTAAAATAAGTCATCCGCAGCATGTGTTACCGGACGGAACAAATGTAGTGATTCTGATTTTGGAATCTTTTGGAAAAGAATTCATTGGTTATTACAGCCATGAGAAAACATACACGCCATTCCTGGATTCGTTATTGACGGAATCGATGACGTTTGATGCAGGATTCGCCAACGGAAAAAAATCAATTGAGGCGGTTCCATCTATTTTTGCATCCATTCCCAGTCTGCAGGACAATCCGTATATTTCTTCTCCTTACAATTCAAACAGAGTGGTCGGATTGCCGGAATTATTGAAGCAGCACGGTTATGAATCTGCATTCTTTCATGGCGCCACAAACGGATCGATGCGTTTTGATGCGTTTGCTGATTACGTCGGTTTTGATCATTATTTTGGGCGAAAAGAATATGGAAATGATGCTCATTTTGACAAAACATGGGGGATTTCGGATGAATATTTCAATCCGTGGACGGCAAAAAAACTTTCAACATTAAAACAGCCCTTCCTGGCTACGTTGTTTACGATTTCGTCCCATCATCCGTTTTATATTCCGGAACACCGGAAAAAGGAGGTCATCTATGGACCGCAACCTTTGTGTGCTTCGATCAGTTACGGGGACGTATCATTAAAACTCTTTTTTGAAGAAGCAAAAAAACAACCTTGGTACGAAAATACGGTGTTTATCATTTGTGCGGACCATACACCGGGAACTGCAACGGACTTTTACAATCAACGAACGCAACTTTACCAGATTCCCTTTGCCATCTATCATCCGGGAGGGAAATTGCCGAAAGGAAAGAGCGAGCAACTCATCCAGCAAATTGATATTTATCCTACGATTCTGGATTTACTCAATATCCATACCGATTTTTATTCGTTTGGAAATTCTATTTACGATAAAACAAAAAGATTTTCAATTAGTTATCTGGAAGGGAATTACTTTTATTTTGAAAATGATAAAATGCTCGTTTTTTCGGGAAATCAGGCACGAAATTTGTACGATTTCAAATCGAGAAGCAATTCATTGGTAGATGTTCGTTCAATGCATCAAAAAGAAGTTGATCAGTATGAACAAACATTGAAAGCAATCATCCAGCGATACAACCATGATTTGATTCGTAACAAAACAACGGCAATCAAATGAGAACGAGAATACGATTTATCATCAATCCGATCTCCGGAGTAGGGAAGAAGGGAATAATTCCCGGATTGATCGAACGTTATCTGGATGCAGAACGGTTCGATTATGATATTGTGTATACGGAATATCGGAAACATGCGAAAGAACTGGCGTATCAGTCTTCTGTTGAGAAGATTGATATTGTGTGTGCTGTTGGCGGTGATGGTTCTGTACATGAAGTCGGAACCGCATTGATTGGTACAAAAACAAAGCTGGCCATCATTCCGACCGGATCCGGAAACGGATTGGCACGTCACTTGAATATTCCTTTAAACATTGAAAAAGCAATTCAAAATATTAATGAAATGCACGTGATGCAGATGGATACGGTACTTGTTAATGACAAGCCGTTTTTAAATGCAGGAGGATATGGATTTGATGCTTTGATTGCCAAAAAATTTGATGAAGGAAAAAAGAGAGGATTCTTTACCTATATTAAACTGGTGATGCGGGAGTTCTTCAAATATAACCCTGTAAATGTATCAGTGGATGTCAACGGGCAAGTGAAAAGTATGCCGGTGATGTTGTGTACAATTGCCAATGCATCCGAATTTGGAAACGGGTTCTGTGTTTCTCCGAAATCAGATGTTACGGATGGTAAAATCGAATTGTTCCTGTTGAAACCATTCCGATTCTGGTCACTTCCGCTCCTTGCATTCCAATTTTTCAGAAGAAAAACGGATCAATCGAAATTTGCTGAAATCATCAGCTTTGAAAAAGCACGGATCAGTTTGTCAAAAAGTATGGCACACTACGATGGTGAACCGTTTGATGTGAGAAAGGAATTAAATGTGCAGGTTGTTCCCAAAAGTTTGCATATTTTAGCAGGAAAAAAATAAGATACGATGTCGTTCATTCAACCTGATTTAGAAACATTTCTTCACCACCTGAATAAACTGGATGCCTCAACCAAGCCTTTGTGGGGAAAAATGAGTGCACAACGAATGGTGGAGCACCTGGCAGATGTCATTTATATGTCTACGGGTACAGAACAGTTCGAGCTGTTGATCCCGGAAGAAAAGGTTGAAAAAGCAAAAGCGTGGTTAGCTTCTGATAAGCCAATGCCCAAAGAGTTTAATGTTCCTTTTGCACCGGAAGAATATACTTTGAGACATGAAGAACTGGAGCTGGCAGTTGACGAATTTGTTGATGCGTGGCTGGTATATGAAGAATACTATGCGTCCAATCCGGACAAAGAAAATTTGCATCCGTTTTACGGATGGTTGAATAAAGCAGAATGGGATCGTATTCATTCAAAACATTTCACACATCATTTTGAACAATTTGGATTGATGTAAGTTATTCATTTTTAGACTGTCGTGACTAAACACCTCTATTAATAAATAAACACCAATCATGTCGTTAGGAAGATTTAATTTTTTGAAACGAAAAAAATTCTGGAAGCGTCTCGTCATTTTTACATTTCTGATTCCGGTCTTGTTGTTTGTGGTGTTAATCACAATTGTTTATTACAAGCAAGATACGATCGTTAAGGAATTGGTTGCAACACTGAACGAAGATTTTGAAGGGACAATCAGTATCAAAGACAGTCACATTGCACCTTTTGCAAACTTCCCTTACATTTCCATTGATATCGAAGGTCTCGAAGTATTTGAGTTTGATCAATCAATCGCTGCTGAGCGTATTGTTTCTGTTCAGGATGTGTATGTCGGGTTTGATATTATGGGACTTATCAGCGGGAAATACGATGTTAAATCCATCAAGTTGAGTAAAGGCGATATCCGGATTGTGCAACACACAGATGGTACGCTCAATATTGTCAATGCATTCAAAACAAAAAAAGAAATCGAGAGTGTGGAAGAAGAGTTCCACCTGGATCTCAAATCGATCGTTTTAAAAGACATTGATATTTCAAAATTAAACGAAACAAATGGCGTTTTGATTGATGTACTTGTTACGGATGGGAAAACATCATTTAAAACAACCAATGACCACCTTGCGATCGGATTGGATTCCAGGTTCCAAATAAGCCTGGTGAAAGATGGAGACAGCACATCCATCAAGCACAAGCATTTTGAAGTTGACACGGAAATTGATTTTAATCACCTCAATCAATTGCTGACAATCTCTCCGACAGAAGTAATATTGGAGGGAGCTTCTTTTAATTTTGAAGGAAAGCTGGAACTGGCAAAAGATGTTGACCTGGATCTGCATTTCAGCGGAAAGAAGAAAGACTTTAATTTATTCCTGGCAATGGCTCCGGAAGAATTGGTTCCTGTATTAAAGCAGTTTGAAAACAAAGGAGACATTTTTTTTGATGCGACAATCAAAGGTAAATCTGCCAATGGACATCAACCGGCAATCAATGCGCGATTCGGATGCAGCAACGGGTATTTTCACAATGTAGAATCGGAAAAGAAACTGGAAGAAATCGGGTTCAAAGGGTCATTTACAAATGGGAAAGAACGTACGATTTCTTCTATGCGGTTTGAGTTGGAGAACTTCACAGCAAAACCGGAAGCAGGAACATTCAAAGGAAAACTAATTGTAGCAAATTTTCTTTCTCCGGAGATAGATATGAACCTGGTGTCCGATTTTGACCTGGATTACCTGGCAAAATTTCTGAATCTGAAGGAATTGAAAGGACTTTCCGGTCGTGTACTTCTGACGATGAATTTCAAGGATATTATCGATCTGAATAACCCGGAAAAAAGTTTGGAGCATCTGAATCAATCGTATAAGAGTGAGTTGGAAATCCGCAAATTGAAATTCAAATCATCCTTGTTTCATTTACCGCTTGAAAACCTGGATTTGAAAGCCGAGATGATCGGTAATCAGGCAAAGATTGATCACTTGCAATTGAAAGTAGGAAAATCAGATGTGTCTATTAACGGTTTTATAAGTGATCTTCCTGCGATTATCCATCATACTTCGACTCCTGTTACAACCAACCTGAATATTCGTTCCGGATACCTGGATATTCACGAATTGACAGCGGTGGATAAAACGAAAAAGCCGGTAGATGAACAGATTGAAAATTTAAGTTTGAAACTGAAGTTTGTCAGTTCAGCAAAAGCGATCACCGAATCACCGAATTTGCCTGTCGGGGAGTTCTTTATTGACGATTTTTATGCAAAAATGAAACACTATCCACATACGTTACATGATTTTCATGCAGATGTTTTTGTGGATGAAAATGATTTCAGAGTTGTTGATTTTTCTGGTATTATTGACGATTCCGATTTTCATTTTTCAGGTCGATTGGACAATTATCCGATCTGGTTTGAAGACAAAATTCAGGGAGATACACGGGTTGAATTTGACTTCACCTCCAATGTAATGCGATTGGATAATGTATTTACGTATGGTGGTGATCGATTTGTACCGGAAGATTACCGTCATGAAGTTGTAAGTGGTTTGAAATTGCACGGCGTGACAGATTTACATTTTAAGGATGGACATTTAACATCAACCGATTTTCAATTGAGCCAGTTTCAAGGGAAAATGAAAGTACATCCGTTGAAATTTGAGCAATTCAGCGGACGTGTTCACCTGGAAAAAGAATTTATTAAAGTGAAACAACTGAAGGGGAAAATGGGGAGATCTTCTTTTGCTGTAGACTTTGATTACAATTTAACAGATAATCAAAAAGTAAAGAATAGGCTGACGATTGAATCACCTCGCCTTGATTTCGATGAGTTGATGAATTATAACCTGCATCCGACTGAAAAAACTGCAACTGCTTCAACAGCGGTTGATCATGACAATGTCTTTAGTATTTACGATTTTGATTTTCCGGAGATAGAAATCAAAGCATCCATCACTGAATTGGATTATCACAAGTACATCCTTCGGAATGTCAAGGCCGATATTAAAAGTGAATCCAATCATTTCATTCGCATCAACAAATTAGCGATGAATACCGCAGGAGGTCATTTTGATATTAGTGGCTACCTGAACGGAAAAGATAAGAAGCACATCTACCTCAATCCGGAAATAAAAGTAACGGGAGTAGATCTGGATAAGTTAATGGTGAAATTTGATAATTTCGGTCAGGATCAATTGCTTTCAGAAAATCTACACGGAAAATTTACCGGAACAATCACCGGGAAAATTCACCTGCATGCGGACTTAGTACCTAAGATTGATGATTCCGAATTGTCGATTGAGATGCAGGTATTGAATGGAAAATTGGAGAAATTCGGTCCCATCCTTGCGTTGAGTAATTATTTTGAAGACAGTAAATTAAAAAGTGTTGTTTTTGACACGCTTCAAAATACGTTTACGCTGAAAAACGGGAATATTTCCATTCCGGCAATGACCATTAATTCCAATCTGGGATTTTTGGAAATAAGAGGGAATCAGAAAATATCAGGTAAGATGGATATGAATTACCTGGTCGGAGTTCCCTGGAAATTAATTTCCCAGGTGGCGGGTAAAAAGCTATTCAAGCGTTCGAAAGGAGACGGGACAGATCCGGAAGAAATTCAATACCGACAGGAAAACTCAAAGTTTCTATACATTAAGATGGAAGGAGACCTGGAGAATTATAAGATCGGACTTTCAAAGAAACCAAAGTAGATTGTTGAATAACCTAACTCTGTTGCAAAATTAAACAGAAGAGAGAAAGGAACACACACTTCAAGTGCAATAAGAGTAAAACAATCCGACGAACGAAGTGAATCGCTATGCATCATTGTATTTGTGCTATGTGGTTTATACCTTGTTTTTTAGAACAGTATTTTTCAGATTTATTACAAACATTACAAGAAATAAAAACGGGAGCCCATTATGAACTCCCGTTTTTTTAGTGTCGATGCATTTCTTATTTCTTTACAAACTTGTGGATACTTTTTGTTTCTCCTTTGATTAAGTGAATGAAGTAAATTCCTTCTTTTACATCTGAAATATCCAATTTTTCTTCGGAAGTATTGATTTCTTGTTGAGAAATTAATTGTCCGTTTACACCGTATACTTCAATAGATTCATACAAATCAGCATTCACAATATTGATGTTTGTCGATGCAGGATTCGGATAGATATACACCTGATCCGGTGCCAATACCGTTGTACTCAACTCCTGTTCTTCAATAACCAGTCTGTATCCTGAAAATGTATAATTAACAGGTGCCGGGAATGATCCGACCATAATGGTTGCCTGAATGACAATTTCAATCGGATGTGTACCAATTTGTGTATTATTTGCTGTTCCGGTCAATTGTGCGCATCCTGCTGTCCCACCATTGTATTGACAGTTAGCAGCAGAACACTGATAGGTAAACCCGCTTGGAAGTCCGTTTACAGCCGTAACTCTGTATGAGTTGATGGTTGCTCCGGAATAAGCAGGGTCGATATCTCCGGCATCAGAAGGTGCTTTGAAATCAAGTACCTGGATATAGGCAATATTGACAAATGCGGTGTCAAAATTCGTGGTGGTATCCGGCCATGCACCGAATGTAGAATCCTGGTATTGCGGATTACAAGTCTGAGCAGTTAAAAATCCTGCAGATAAAGCCAGTAAAGCAGTTAGTAAACATTTTTTCATAGTTTTTGTTTTTTGGGTTAATACTGCGAATATAGTAAAAGAATTAATGTTGCGTTAACCCCTGTGGAATATTTATTTCCTCAAAAAAAAGAGTAATTTACTTGTAATAAACAGGATAGAAGTAAGTACAAGTAGCAAGAACAGAACCGTATAAAACAATGGATTTTGTGCTTTTATAATTAACAGGATGGTAAATGCAGACACAGATACAATTATTGATCCGGATGTGATTTTTTGTAACAATGATGGTCGGTGATTTCTGACGTCCAGATACAAAGCGGAACCAATCAACAGGATATGTCCGGCAAGAACACTATTCCACAAAAGCGAATAGAGTGCTGGATAAAAAAGAATAACAGCCAGAGCAACAAAACAAAGGATTGCAACGAAAAATGCCAACTGATTGAAATTGGATGTGCGAAAAGCCGTCAATCCGATAAAAGCAGATGAAAATAACAATAGCGATTTAAAGAGGAAAGAAAAACTCCATTCTGTCCATAACAGAGCAAGTGAGCATGTAATTGCTGCCACTAAACAGATACCTGTTAAGACGGAGACAAGTTGTTTCATTTTTTTGTCAATAACCTGTTTTTTTCTGTCGCACACACCAGATTCCACAAGGCACGTGCTCCGACGTTTGCATCCCAATCCGAGTCGTCGCTTGTGCCCACCTCATTCAGATCGAACCCGATAATTTTTCTGCCGGACTGTGCTAATTCAAACAGTAAATAATTGATTTGCTCAAGCTGGAATCCACCTGCTACAGGAGTACCTGTGTTCGGACACAATTCCGGGTGCAGACCATCGATGTCAAACGAAATATACACCCGCTCCGGTAAATTAGAAATGATCTCACGTACCTGGTCTGCCCACGTTTTCCCTTCAAATTGCTGTTCTTTCAAGTTCCAGTCGAAGAATGTTTTTACCCGTCCCTGGCTGTTGTCAATCAATTGTACTTCGGATTCAGCAATATCGCGGATACCGATTTGTGTCAACTGAACCATATTCGGGCAATTGTTCAGTACATTGAACATGATACTTGCGTGTGACTGGTGAAATCCTTCATAAGCATTCCGCAAATCGGCATGTGCATCAATTTGTAAAACACCAAATTCTTTTCCTGTTTCGTCCAACGCTTCAATCAGACCAAGTGGGGTAGAGTGCTCCCCTCCTAAAACAGCAACTATTTTCCCCTGTGCAATCAATTCTTTCGCGCGGGTTTTCAAATTTTCTTTTAATGCAATAGAAGTAGCATTGATTTCCGTAAGGAACTGTTGGTACTTCGGGTGATTATCAATCACGCCGCCATCTTCGAGGAATGCGATGTAATCACAACCTTCTGTGCATAAACGATCATTGATTGCCTGCCATTCAGCGGAGATCTCAGTCATAAAGACCTTCGTCTCATAGGCTTTGTCCAATTTCGGATGGTAAAAATCCAATTGAGTGGAAGCATCTAGTATTGCCTGAGGACCTTTACTGGTTCCCTTTCCATATGAAGCAGTAGCATCCCATGGAATCGGAATGATTACAAGGTTTGCTTCCTGTTCTGTTACCGGAAACCCGAATAGGTTACCGTTGGCAATTCCCACGCCGTTTGGATCGAATGTCATATACGTTTGTCTTATGGATTTAAGGTCAAAAATAACCAAAGTTTTAGACTCGTTCCAAAACAATGTTATTTTCTTCTGATTATTTCGTACTTTTGATAGTATCAAATGATAGTATCAGAATATGAATCCACCTTATGAATTAACCCCGGAGATCTTAAAAAAAGTCATGTCTATCTCGATGAAAATAGGAGAAGTGAATGCGAATTATTTAGTTCATCAAGATCCAAAATTACGGAAGCATAATCAGATAAAAACAATTCATTCATCGCTTTATATTGAAGGAAATACACTTTCGGAAGAACAGATCACAGCAATTATCGAAAACAAACGAGTGATAGGACCTGAGAAAGATATTAAAGAAGTGTTGAATGCCTTGAATGTATATAAAGGGATGAAAAATTTCAAGTATGATTCAGAAAAAGATTTCCGAAAAGCACATGAATTACTGATGACTGGTTTGATTGAAATGCCTGGAAGTTACCGAAAAAAAAGTGTTGGCATTGTAAAAGGCGGGCAAATAGAACACATTGCACCTCCTTTCGACAATGTTCCTTATTTGATGGAAGATTTATTTGAATATCTTAAAACTTCGCCGGAATTGACTGTAATTAAAAGCTGTGTATTCCATTATGAAATGGAATTTATTCATCCTTTTATGGATGGAAACGGAAGAATGGGACGTTTGTGGCAGACACTGATTCTTCGCAGTGAATTTCCTGTTTTTGAATTTTTACCTTTTGAAACGTTAATTGCTAAAAATCAAATTGCTTATTATGATGCATTGTCAGCTTCTGATAAAGAAGGAAAATCTACCAAGTTTATAGTATATATGCTGGGGATTATTGATGAATCATTGGATGAATTGTTAACCAACAGACCGCTAAAAATGAATGAAACAGAGCGACTAAATTCATTTTTATCCATGTATTATAAACAAGAATTTAAACGAAAAGACTACCTTCAACAATATCCTGATCTTTCTTCAGCAACAGCAAGCAGAGATCTTAAAAATGGTGTAGAAAAAGGAATTATTGAAAAATACGGAGACAAGAAAACGACTTATTATCGACAAAAAAACAACTGATTTTAACATCCTTTTGAGAAAACAATCTGAATTATGAAATCTAAACTAAAATACTATTCCAATAACATTCTGTGTTTTGTCTTATTGATAGGGCTTTTATTATTGACGACTAATTTATGGCCCAATCCAAATATGTTTTTTGTTTTATGTCTGATGGGTGGGTTTTATGCAACTGGAGTATGTATGTTGTTGAATCTAATTTACTTTCTTCCAATAGGCAAAAATAAAATAGAATTGTTAATCCCCGGAATTTGTTCCATCTTTTTGTTACTTATTTTCATTGATGGTGATTTCGGAATAGATTTTTTATTTTTTTTAGCTTTTGCACTACTCAATTTTGCTCTAGGATTTTTTTGGTATTTAAAAGAACAAAGAAAGTAAAACAAAAAAGCCACGAAATACGTGGCTTTATCAATCGTTAAAAATCCTTATAAATTCTTCTTCACATAGTCGAGCATCATGCGGAATAAATGTTCACGTGTATTCCCACCGTAAATTCCATGATTTCTGTTCGGGTAGATGAAAAAATCAAATTGTTTGTTTGCCGCGATCAATGCATTGGCCATTTCCAATGCATTTTGATAATGTACATTATCATCTCCTGAGCCGTGAATCAGGAAGTACTTACCTTGTAATTGCTCCGCAAAGAAAAGAGGGGAGTTGTCATTGTACCCGCTTTCGTTTTCTTGTGGCGTACGCATGAAACGTTCCGTATAAATATTGTCGTAATATTTCCAGTTCGTTACCGGTGCTACGGCAATTCCCATTTTAAAAATCCCGTTTCCTTTTGTCATGGCCAATGAAGTCATAAAACCACCGTAACTCCATCCCTGGATACCGATTCTGCTTCCGTCTACATAGTTGTACGTCTGGAGTAGTTTCGCAACATCAACAAAATCTTCTGTTTCGTATTTTCCCAATTGAAGGTATGTTTTGTCTTTGAATTCTTTTCCACGATACATCGTTCCTCTCGGATCAACAGAAACAACGATGTATCCTTCCTGTGCAAGTAACTGATGCCAGGCAATATTGAAATCCCATCCGTCCGCCACTGTATTTGCTCCGGGACCTCCGTAAATACTAACATATACCGGGTATTTTTTTGCCGGGTCAAAAGCGTGTGGTTTGATCATCCATCCATTGAGTGAACGCCCATTCAAATCAAATGTGACAAATTCTTTTTTTGCAAATTCATGTTTGGCAATTCGGTTTTTAAGGAATTCATTGTTTTCCATTACCGTAATTTCTTTTCCGTTATTATCGCACAATGAAAAAACAGGAGGGGTATTGGCATTGCTGTAGTTTTTTACAAAATAATTCATGCCCGGAGTGAAGTCAGCGCCGTTTTGCCCCGTTTCAGAGCTAATTGCCAGGTCCTTTTTACCCTTCAGATCGATTTTGTAAATTCCTTTGTGGATCGCTCCTTTTTTTGCTGCAGTGTAGTACACGAATTTATTCTGATCGTCAATCCCACAGAAATCAATCACATCCCATGTGCCTTTTGTAATTTGAAATTCCGAACCGTCAAAACCGACTCTATAGATATGTTTGTACCCGTTTTTTTCACTTGTCCGAAGAATAGACACGCCATCATTCAGGAAAATGAGGTTGTCGTCAACATCGATGTAAGTCTTGGAATTTTCAGTATAGAATGCTTTTGCCAACCATTCAGTTCCTTTGAGTTCTACTTTGGTGTAAACTACCTGACTTTGGTGCCGGTTCATCGTTTGTAAAACAAGAGTATTATTCACACTCGACCAGGAAATGCGCGGAATGTACTCATATTCTCCCAGTTTTATCAGAGCAGTAGCTGCATTGGAAAGTGAATAAATATGTGCTGTCACTTTTGAATTGTCTTCACCTGCTTTTGGATACTTGAAAGTATACAATTCAGGATAGAGTGCACCGACATTGTATTCCATGGTGAATTCCCGTACAGCTGATTCGTCAAACCGCAAATAAGCGATGTGCTTGCTGTCGGGAGACCAACCAAATGCTTTGGTAATAGCAAATTCTTCTTCATACACCCAATCAGTTGTTCCGTTGATGATTTCATTTTTTTTCCCATCTGTGGTAATCTGTGTAATCGTATTGGCTGCAAGATTTTTTACAAATAAATCGTTGTCACGAATGTAGGCAACCTGTTTTCCGTCAGGTGAAAAAGTCGCTAGTGTTTGTGGAGAATCGGAATTATCCAGTCGTTCAATAGACCTTGTTTGTAAGTCGTAGACATAAAAATAGGCAGAATAACTGTGGCGATAAATACTCTGCATGTCAGTGAGCAGCAATAATTTTGTTTCATCGTCATTGAATGAATAATCCTGAACATCCAGTTGTTCTCCGTCCAGTTTTAAATCGGAGAGATTTAGAATCGTCTCTCCACTTTCTGAATAGGCTGTGATTTTATGTTTTGTAATGGACAATCCACCTGTAGTCGTTGATACTTGCGTAAAATGCTGTCCGTCTTTCATTCCGTTGAAACCGTTGACGCTTTTCGGGAAGAACTGATAGGTTTTGTACAGTGATTCAACAGTAATGTCTTTCTGACCATATACTGTTCCGATCAGAATCAGTGCAATCAATAGGCTTATTTTGCGCATAAACTGAGTTTTTTAAGTTGTTAAAAATACGATTTTTCTCTTATACAAAACAGGTGCCGTATAAAATTAGTCGGGCAGGAAGGAGTGAAGGAGAAAGCGTGTGGAGGACTGAATTTGAAAAAACAATTCGAGATTTCATTTCAATTACAAAAAAAACACTACTTTTGCGACGGGGTAAGTCTTGTACGACCAGCTCCCTTCTAATCCCCCAGGACAGGAATGTAGCAAGGGCCGAAGGTTGTAGCGGTGCGATACGAGTAGCTTACCCCTCTTTTTTTCCTTTATTTTTAAATCAATCAGCATGGAATTTATAACAGATGAACTGGATCAGTACGTGTGTGCTCATTCTGAAAAGGAACCAGATTATTTAAAGGAATTGAACAGAAAAACACATGTTGAAGTGTTGCAACCACGGATGTTGAGCGGGCACTTTCAGGGACGTGTGTTGAGTATGCTTTCACACATGATTCAACCGAAACGTATTCTGGAGATCGGAACGTATACAGGGTATTCAGCGCTTTGCCTGGCAGAAGGGCTTACGGAAGATGGGCTGTTAATCACTATTGATGTAAATGAAGAGTTGGAAGAAATTGTTTCCTCGTTTATTGAAAAATCAGGATTGGAGAATAAAATCAAACCCATGATCGGTGATGCGACAGAAATAATCCCGACACTGGATGAAGAATTTGACATCGTATTTATTGATGCTGATAAACGCAATTACATCAATTACTACCACCAGGTATTTAACAAAGTAAAAAAAGGAGGATACATCATCGCGGATAATGTGCTCTGGTCAGGAAAGGTATTTGAACAATATGAAAAACTCGATAAATCCACGCAAATTATTATGGATTATAATAAACTGATTCATGAAGATGAGCGCGTGCAGGAAGTGTTGCTACCGATCCGCGACGGATTGATGATCGCCAGAAAGAAATAATTATCCTATTGGAAAAATAAAAAAGGAGCAAATTGATTTGCTCCTTTTTTATTTTTATCTGATTAGATTTATATGACCTGTATAATGATGGTACGCATCTGTTTGAATTTCCTTGAATTTCAATTGCCAGGTATAAGCTCCGTCCTGAACCATTTTACCATTGTAAGTCCCATCCCAATGAACGGAAGTATCATGTGATTCAAAAATCAATTCCCCCCATCGGTTAAAAATGGTAAATGTATAACTGTACAGATCGATTCCCGCCGTAATAACCGGACCGAAAGAGTTGTTGTATTCATCATGATCCGGAGTAAATGAATTCGGGACATAGAAAATAAGGTCTTCCTTTACGGTAATGAATTTTGAAATTGAATCCACACACCCATTGGCAGAATAAGCATACAGTGTAATTGTGTATGTTCCGTTTCCACTATTTCCCAACGGTAATACCGGGGATGTTTCTGAACTGGCAGTTCCGTTGGATACGACCCAATTGTAAGAAACGGCATTGGAACTCAGATTGTGTGTTTGGATGTGTCCTGTGATCTCAGCATTACCTTCTCCTGTATATGTGAAATTTGCGGTTGGTGGCTGATCGATGCAAAATGCAGGATTTTGAAGGGTAGAGGCAGCGCATCCATTTCCGGCTGTTACCACCAATGTTACATCATGACATCCGGGATTGACAACATTCAGATTGAATCCTGAACTGTTTGTGCTAATTATATTACCATCCAGTAACCATGAATACTGTACTCCGGGTATTACTACAGTTGGCGTAACAACTACATCAGAAGGAATACACGGTTCGTACGTCGCTGTGAAATTGATATCAGGTACAGGTGTAACTGTTAAGTTCAATGTTGTTACGACGCTACATCCGTTTGCATCTTGCGTTGTGTGTGTTGCTATGCCGGTTCCACCCGTAGTGATTGTTTGTCCGTTCCAGGTATATGGAAGCGCAGAGCTACAAATCGAGATGTTCTCTGTCTGTTGGATTTGAGGAGATATAACCAGGTTCAATGCCGTAATGAGATCACATCCGTTTGCATCTTGTGTTGTATGTGTTGCCACATTATTCCCTCCTGCAGTAATTGTTTGCCCGTTCCATGTATAAGGAAGTGCATTCTGACAGATTGTAACGGTCTCAGAAGTTGTTGTTTCGGGATGAACTGTCAAATTAAGAATGGCCGTCGTTGTACAACCGTTTGCATCTTGTGTTGTATGTGTTGCTACGTTGTTTCCTCCCGCAGTGATTGTTTGTCCGTTCCAGGTATAGGGAAGATCGCTCTGACAAATCGCAATGTTTTGTGTTGTACTTGTTTCCGGAGTTACCGTCAGATTAAGTGTGACAGTCGACATGCAGCCATTACCATTTTGTGTTGTATGTGTTGCAACTCCGTTTCCTCCCGCAGTGATTGTTTGCCCGTTCCA
>DHNG01000039.1:55795-56136 GCA_002409405.1 Flavobacteriales bacterium UBA5422
ATTGTTTGCCCGTTCCAGGTATAGGGTAATTCACTTTGGCAAATTGTTAGTGTTTGTACTGTTGCCGTTTCAGGGGTTACGGTCAGATTCAATGTCGTAGTTGTTGTACATCCGCTCCCGTTTGTTGTCGTATGTGTGGCCACACCGTTTCCTCCCGCAGTGATCGTTTGTCCGTTCCAGGTATATGGAAGAGCACTTTGACAAATGGTGATATTATCTGTTGTAGTAATTCCTGAATCAACAGTAAGGTTCAATGTCGTAGTCACATTACAACCGTTTGCATCTTGTGTTGTGTGTGTTGCAACTCCGGTTCCTCCTGCAGTGATTGTTTGCCCGTTCCA
>DHNG01000039.1:56252-66654 GCA_002409405.1 Flavobacteriales bacterium UBA5422
ATTGTTTGCCCGTTCCAGGTATAAGGTAGCTGATTGCTGCAAATGGAAATGTTGTCTGTTTGAGGAGTTGTTCCGGGATGAACAGTTAAATTCAGTGTTGTTACATAATTACATCCATTCGCATCCTGACTGGTACGTGTTGCCACACCATTTCCTCCGGACGTAACTGTTTGCCCGTTCCATGTATAGGGAAGATCACTCTGACAAATAGTAATATTATCCGTTTGTGCAGGTGTTCCCGGGTTAACGGTTAAATTCAGAATCATTTGCAGGTCACAACCATTGGTCCCCTGTGTCATGTGTGTAGCGACTCCGGTTCCTCCGGCAGTAATTGTTTGTCCGTTCCAGGTATAAGGAAGCTCTCCCGAACAAATGGTGATGTTTTCTTCCTGTGTAGGGGGATCGTAATGAACGATCAACATCGGCTTATTTGCATGACTGTATCCTCTGATGTTATTTCGACATGTCAGGTGATTATTTGCTCCGCCATGTGTGTTTAATCCTACGGCAAACCAATTCGGTACCAACTGAGATTGAAGATGCTGCATATTGGCATTCAGGTTGACAGAGTGAAAACCAGTGCCTGATACCAGTGCCGCTGTGTTGAAATCACCGTAAATATCTCCGTCCCGGATATCTGCCAATCGGGTCTGGTTGTTGGCTCCGACTGAAAAATCGTTGACGGAGGGATCTGTTGCCATGTGTCTGAATCGCGTCATTACAACACATCCGCTACTTGCCGTGTTATTATCAAATACGTTGTATTGCAATATGGCGGAATTCACACATGCATCGTCCGGAATGTCAGTAATGTCAAATTTGATCCATCCGTTGTACACTTTATCGCTATCGTACCTTCCGACCCAGAAATTATTCTCTACACTTTCTGTAATATTGGTAGAGGTATAATTGGCACATCCTGAAGTATAACATGTGTTACCACTGGTTGTTCTGTGGTGACCTGTCCATCTCGCTAAATTAGCAGGATACAGTGTAATGGTCGGGTCGATAATCAGCGGATAACTTAATTCCTGATTTAACCAATTGACAGGAACCAGTGTTTTAATTGTAAGTATGTTCCCGTTCTGGGTAAATTCATACTTACCATTTAATTCTTTTGGAGCTTCATGAATGTGATTTCCTGCAGCGTCATCATAATGTTCCGGAGTGTCATAAAAAAATGGTCTGTCAAAAACAGCCATGACCGTTCCGTTCCCGTTTTTAAGTGCAATTTTATCATCAATGGAAGAAGCGACCCAACCGGAAGGAAGTTGTACTTTTTCCTCAAATACCAGAAACTGTGCTGTTGCAGGAATCGTTCCTAATGCAGCTTGATTCTTTATGATATAATCCATTTTTCTGGACGTCGTATTGTGTGTCAGTTTCAAATCAATTCCACTGCCATAAATATCCGTATACGTTAACTCATTCCAGTTGACTTGTCCGGGTTTGTTTTTTATTGAAGTTACTTGGATTTCTTGCCCATTACCTTGATAGTACATACGCATTGAAAGCATGTCTTTCATTGTTTCACCTCCTGGTAAAATTGTTGTAATGGAACCTGTTGACGATTTAGGATAATAGGTTTTGTGGCTGTTTGTTGTATTTTCAAAACCGGTTGAGTTCGGAGTGATCCCGTGATAAATTGTTTTCCATGAACCATCCTCTAAATAGTTGATAGGGCCAGCACCGATAACGGCCGTCATTTTTCCATTGGCATTCCGGAAATGTTTCGCATACATGCTTCTCAAGGATGCGTCTTCCGTGCTCATGTGTAAGTATCCGAAGGACTCTTTCTGCCACAAGGATTTTTCGTTTTCGGATTGTTGCCCGCGGGCGTCAGAGAATGGGGTCGGGATAACAATTCCCAGTAAAAAAATAATAGCAGCATTCTCAATTAAAGAGATAATAACCTTCTTTTTCATCTTCGTTTTCATAATAGCTTACGTCGCTTGTATCAATGAATTTGAATGGTGAGTATATTCAATCCATTGGTTCAAGAACAAATAAATGACTTAACAAAGAGACTAAAAAAAAGAGGAATGGTTGCTTACGTTTTATATTTTGACATTTTGCATTTTCCGTGTTAAAAAAACAACGTCAAAAAAACAGTAAATCAGCAACTATTATTTCCCGAAAAAGTACCTGACAATGTCATTTCCATTGGCATACAGCATCAGTCCGATTAACAGGAAGAAACCAACGTACTGTGCATATTCCAGAACTTTTTGAGGAGCTTCTTTTCCTGTGACTATTTCATACAGCAAGAATACGACATGCCCACCGTCCAATGCAGGAATCGGTAAAATATTCATGAACGCCAGGATGATGGATAGAAATGCGGTTGCATTCCAGAAAATGCGCCAGTCCCACTGTGGTGCAAAAATTTTGCTCATGGAACCGAATCCCCCGATTTGCTTGGCACCTTCTTTGGTAAACACCAGTCCCATGGATTTAACATAGCTACCCAATGTTTCAACTCCCAATGAAACCCCTGCAGGGAATGATTCAAAGAACCCGAATTTTTCCGTTGCATAAGGAATCTTGAAATAATCATATCCTTGTGGCTGAAATCCGATGAATCCGGAAGAATCAACTTTTATGTTTAATTGTGTTAGCTGACCACTTCGTACAACACCTAATTCAATTGTTTTCTTTTTATTTTCTTTCAATACTTCCTGAAGGTCATTGAAATAATTGATCGGAGCAGCATTCACTGAAACGATACTGTCTCCTGACTTCAACCCTCCCTTTTCGGCATTGGAATCATCAGATACCTTTGCTACAACGGATGGAAATCTCAATGTATACAACTCGGAGTATTCGTTTTTCAACACAATTTGGTCAAAATCGGCAGGAAGTTGAATCCGTACTTCTTCTCCATCTCTGTTAACCGTAATAGAACGCTCTCCTTCCAGTATAACAAATTTAAAGATGTCTTTAATGTTGTCTACTTTTTTTGCACCCACTTTTACAGGAATGTCGCCATCTTGCAATCCGTATTGTTTTAATTCAGGATAAGAAACAGCCATGCCATATTTTTCTGCAGATTGTACGGTATAATATTCTTTCCCCCAAACAAATAGAATCATGGCATAGATGAGTAAAGCAAGTACAAAGTTTACCGTTACACCACCTACCATCACGATCAGCCGCTGCCATGCCGGCTTAGAACGAAATTCCCACGGTTGTGGTGGTTTTGCCAATTGATCTTTGTCCATCGATTCGTCTACCATTCCGGCAATTTTTACGTATCCGCCAAGTGGCAACCATCCGATTCCCCATTCTGTGTCACCGATTTTTCGCTTGAAAATAGAAAACCATGGATCAAAAAATAAGTAGAATTTTTCTACCCGGATCTTAAATAGTTTAGCGGGGATATAATGTCCGAATTCGTGTAATACGACTAATATAGCTAACGATAAAATAAGTTGCGATGCAATGATCAGTACTTCCATCAGATGGTCTATTTTCAATTTTAAAGAAGGACAAATATACGTATTGTTTCATACATTTTCCGGTATAAAAAATGCTTGTTGATAATTTTGATCCGATCAAAGCATTCCAACTGCTGAAAAACGATTATTTTTAACAATTAATTAAGTTCTGCTTCATGAAAACAATTCTGTTTATTCTATTATTAATACCGGTAGCATTGATCGCGCAAACTCCCCGGATGTCACAAAAATCACAACAGGACCTGATGTATATTCAGCGTAATATCCCGTTGATTCTAAAAGGTGAAAAAGCCGTGATTAATGAGCTTCCGTTGGTGACAATTAACGGACAATTGTATGTTTCATTTATCGGAAAGGTAAAAGAACATGCAGGGGTGAATCCGACTGCAGAAGGAGTAATCATCGGGAAAGGCATCGGTCGGATCAGAAGTGTGCGTGTTCCATTAAACGAGTTACACCGCATTGCGACACTGAATCAGTTGGAATACCTGGAACTTGCAGGTAAAATTAAACCCTCTTTGGATAAGGTATTGTTTGATACACGGGTGGACAGTGTACATGCGGGATTAGGATTGCCGAATTCCTATACGGGGAAAAATGTCATTATCGGTGTAAATGACTGGGGGTTTGATTATACATCTCCAATGTTCTACGATACATTGCTTCAGAACTCACGGATCTTAGCGGCATGGGATCAATTCAGGCATGCCGGAACAACACCGAATGACTTTAATTATGGGGCTGAGTTTAACACTCCTACACAGTTGCTGACAGCCCAATGCGACACTTCCAACCAATTAGGTTATGCAACACACGGTACACACGTTGCCGGAATTGCGGCAGGAAGCGGAGCAGGTGTTATTGCTAAAGGAATGGCATTTGAATCGGATTATTTATTTACAACAATCCTGGTGGATGAGGCAGCTGCCCTTGATTCGTGGTACTGGATGCACCAAAAAGCGGAAGCTCTTCAGAAACGATTGGTGGTCAATATGAGTTGGGGATTGTATCATTTTGGTACCAACGACGGGACGTCTTTGTTGAGTCAGGCTATTGAAGAATTTACAGATGAAGGGGTGTTATTTGTATCATCTGCCGGTAATAACGGGAATGTTAACTTTCACTTCCAACGAGCATTTAATAACGACAGCATCAAATCCCGGATTAACTTTTATGATTACGCGCTTCATGATTCGTTGTGGGGACAAAGCATTCACGGTTGGGGGGAAGTAGGTAAGAGTTTTGAAGTAAAAATACAGGTGTTGTCGTCAAGTGGAACATTGCTGGGAGAAACAGCTTATTATCCGACAACAATGAACAGCTATGATGAAGGATTTATGGTAGTGAATGCCAACGATACGATCTGGTATAACATTGCAGCACAGGATGCACATCCCCAGAATTTGAAACCGACGGTGCGTTTCCGAATAAAGAATAAACATACAGCACTACGTGTTGATTTGGTCGTAAGAGCTACAGAGGGGACTATCCATTTTTGGAATCTTGTGGAATTGACCACCAACGGTGGAAATTGGGGAATGCCGTTTCTTACGGCGGGTGCAGGCTATATAGCAGGCAACAACCTGTATGGAATCGGAGAGCCTACGTGTGCGGATGACTGTATTTCTGTTGCTTCGCACAGCGCTTCGTATCTTCATTCGAATGGCGTAAACGTATTAGGAGGAGCCCGTTCAGGATTTTCCAGTATCGGACCGCGGAATGATGGTGTATTGAAGCCTGAGATTTCTGCCCCGGGATCTTCTGTTTTAAGTTCTATTTCTTCATTTACAGATGATTCCTATTCAGAAGTGACTTCTACGAATTTCCAGGGAAGAAATTATCCGTTTGCACGTTTTTCAGGAACATCAATGTCATCTCCTGCTGTTGCGGGAATCTGTGCGTTGATTTGGGAAATCAATCCCTATTTGTCTCCGCGACAGGTAAAACAAATCATTATTGAAACAGCGCGTCAGGATAATCATACGGGTGTTATTCCTTCACAGGGAAGTACTCAATGGGGATATGGGAAAGTCAATGCAATGGCAGCAGTAAGAGCAACATTAAGCTTTGTGGGATTGGAAGATGTTGTTACAGGTTATGAGGATGACTGGAAGGTGTTTCCGAACCCTGCAACTACGATGATCTCCATTGAAGGATTTGATCAAATGGATGACGTACAATTGTTCGATGTCGCAGGTAAAGAAACGAAATTGAACGCATCCGTGAAGTCGTGGTCTGTGGCGGGGTTTGCTTCCGGTTTGTACACAATAAGAGTTGTGGCAAATAACCGGGTATATCAGAAAAAAATAGTGATTCGCTAGTTACCCGATTGGCCTGTCTTTCCACGTTAATCGGAATTGAACGGAAAGAAGTGCCAAAAAAAGCACGTAAAACGGAAATAATAAGGTGTAAACAGGGATTAAGTAAACTAGTCCCTGTTTTTTTATGCTTGAAAAATAAGGTGAAACAAGGAATTGATCCGCTGTGATTTTTGTGCCCAAAAGCAGGAATAAAAAAAGAATGTTATATTGAAAAATGCTGTAAATACACAGCACTAAAAATAAACCGGTCATTACTACCTGGATGATCCCGATGTTAAAAGCAAGTGAATCCGGGACTTTTGGTGTCTTTTGAATCCATCTAAGGCGCTGAGAAATGAATCCTCTAAAAGAATTCGGTACAGGTGTTTGAACGGAAAGGGCAGCATCAGCGTGTAGTGAAACGTGTTTGCCTGTGTTGTTGAAATCTGCCAGTAAAAACTGATCGTCACCGCTTGAAATGTGTAAATGACTGCTGTATGTTCCAACTGATTCAAATGCTGATTTGCGGAACAACAGATTCGCACCGCTTGCAGCGATCGGACGAAAAAAACCGTCAGTAGCAAGGTTGAGGCTATTCACCATGTATATATCTAATTCAAAGAGTCGTTTCCACCCACGGGAAGACATTTGTACCGGAAGAATATGCATATCGGCAGGGACGAGTTGTTTCACGGCGGTAAAATAGTCGGCTCTAAATTCAACATCAGCATCAAGTGTCAGTAGATAAGGAGTTGTTGCGTGGTCGATACCCGTTTGAAGCGCTGCTTTTTTTCCTTGTCCTTTTGCGGTTAAAACATGGATTGGGTAGTCGGAAAGTTGTTCCTGAATGTGTTGAATGGTTTGGTCCGTTGAGTGATCATCTACAAAAATAAATTGCGCTGGTAATTCGCTGGATTCTCGAATGGAAGTGAGTAATGGAACGATTCGCTTTTCTTCATTTCGAAATGGAATGATAACAGAAATCTCTTGCAACAGAATCCCCGGACCTTCTTTTATTTGCCGTTTCCTTTTTCGAAAATGCAGGAAAATTCCAATTCTTCCACAAATAATCAGCATCGTGTAAAGGGAACAATATGCAATTACGGCATTCATCATTTGATTTTCTTTTTGCAAATGAACAATCCGATGAGTGTCGGAAGCAGTAGATTAATTACCCAGATAGAGAAGGAAGCAGCTACAATGTTCCATTCCGGAAGAGAGATGCCTGCAAATACCCACAATGCAATGGATTCCCGGACAAAGAGCTTTCCAAAAATCAAGGACGGAGATAAAGTAGTCCAAAGATACAGTTCCCAAATCAACCAGTAGGTGTGCCAATTAATTTCTGCTCCAAACGCATGCAATGCAAGCAGGAATTGCAGCGAAAAAATTAAATGACGAATGGCTGAAAGTAGCAGGATCGTGGGACGCAATGAATGGTGATGCTGAAGTAATTCCTGTAGTCGTTTGTACCATTTAAACCGCTTGTGGAATGGTTTGATTTTCTCAAATCCAAAATAAAAGAACAACGCAATTCCCAGAAGAATTGAAGGAAGTAACCAGGAATAGATGGTGATATTCCCTAAGAGAAACAGTGCACTGATTCCCAGAATGACCGTTACGCAAAATTGTCCCAGGTTTGCTGTTAGTGTTAACAAAGTAATGGGGAGCCTTACTTTTCGGGGGAAATAATAAATCCTTCCGATAAAATTTCCCTGCATATTTGGTGTGATCATTCCTGTTATGATACCGGCAAAAAAAGATTGAATTTTGGTAGCGAAAGAAACACTCCGATCTGTTGACCGGACAATGAGTTCCCATTTTTTGTATTCCATCCAGTAATTGGGGAAGACCAGGATCAATACAAAGAATAATGATAAATAATGAATAGAGGTAATTGTATTTATTGTGTTGAAATTCAGTTTTTTTATTTGGTATATACATACGATTCCGACAGCGATTGCCAGAATAATTTTCATCAGTTTGAAGTTAACCCCGCTATTTTTACTAGTTTTAATCAAAAGTTGAAATTGAATGGATGAAGATAAGATAATTCTTGGAATTGATCCCGGAACAACTGTTTTGGGGTATGGAATTATTCATGTGCAGGGGAAGAAGTTGTCATTGTTGAACTTCGGTGTGGTTCAGTTAGCTAAATTATCCGACCATCCGGAGAAGCTGGAACGAATTTTCTCACGTATCGATGGATTGATCAAAGAATACAAACCGAGTGAATTGGCAATTGAAGCTCCTTTTTTCGGAAAAAATGTTCAATCCATGCTCAAATTAGGGCGTGCTCAGGGGGTTGCAATTGCTGCCTGTCTCAATAATGGCATGACATTCGAAGAATATACACCCCGTAGAATCAAGCAATCAATTACCGGAAATGGAAACGCTTCTAAGGAACAAGTAGCAGCGATGCTGGAGAAGTTGTTTCAAATCAAAGAAATGCCAAAATACCTGGATGCGACAGACGGACTTGCAGTTGCTGTATGCCATCATTTTTCAAAAGGAGTTGGGGAACACAACAAGTCAAAAGTGAGTAACTGGGAGGGATTTATCAAGAAAAATCCGGGAAGAAAGCTGTAAAAGAATCAAATCACTATAAATACGACAAACATGACAACTTTTAAATTACACAACGGTGTGGAGATGCCTGCAATTGGTTTTGGAACGTACAAATTAAAAGAAGGGAAAGAATGTTATGAGGCTGTGAAATTTGCCCTGGAAAATAACTATCGTCACATTGATACGGCTGCGGTATACGAAAACGAAACCAGTGTCGGAGAAGCTATTCGAGTGAGTGGAATTCCCCGTGAAGAATTATTTATAACAACAAAAGTATGGAATCCGGACAGGGGGTATGCATCTACCTTAAGAGCCTTCGAAGAATCTTTGTCCCGACTAGGAGTGGGGTACGTTGATTTGTATTTAATTCACTGGCCGGCAAATACAAAACAATTTGGCGATGCAAAAGCATTGAATGCTGAAACCTGGCGCGCAATGGAGCAATTGTATAAAGAAGGAAAGGTACGTGCAATCGGAGTCAGTAATTTTTTAGTCAATCACCTGGAAGACTTACTCGAAAACGCAACAGTTGTTCCAATGGTGAACCAGATTGAGTACCATCCCGGTTATTTACAACAGGAAACGGTAGATTTCTGCAATCAACACGCTATTATTGTCGAAGCGTGGAGTCCACTGGGGAGAGGAAGAGTGTTGGAAGACCCGTTACTTGTTCAAATTGCCAAAAAACACAACGTTTCAACAGGAGCAATCTGTCTGCAGTTTGCGTTGCAACAAGGTATTTGTATTCTGCCAAAATCAGCAACACCGAGCCGAATCATTGAAAACTATTCAGTCGATTTTGAATTGGAACAGCAGGATATAGATGCAATTAATAGTATGCCGGAAACGGGGTTCTCCGGGTTGCATCCGGACGAAGTAGGATTTTAACACCTGTTACTTTTCCAACTGGGCTAAAAACTTCAGGATATCCTGTGTGAAAAGGGTGACTGGCTGTGGAATAGGAGGGAGCCCCGTTCCATAGTTCAGTTTGTAATAATTTCCGTTTTTGTAGGCGTACAACTTACTGGTCTGCCCATCGTGGATAAATGGGGCGGGGGAATCATCTGTTTCTGATTTATAAAGATCAAAATCAATTTCTTTCAACTTGTTATGGATGCCCACCCATTGATGGTGTGCTATTTTATACGAAGGTACATAATATGATAACCCGGGAACTGAAACGCGTCCGTCAGCATAAAAGGTGTACTCGTAGCTGGAAGTCCCCGGACTGCCCGGAGTTTTCCCTACAACCAAAACAACGTTATCTTTTCTGCGCAGGTAGTGTGACGCATCTGTTGTCAGGTAATTGAACCCTTCATTTAACTTTGACTGAATGACATAAGAATGGTAAATGAAATAATCCAATTCCCCCTCGATTAGTTTTTCATCTGTGATCTTGGTCGAAGTCGTGTGAATGATTTCATCCAGAGACAGCCGGTAAAATACATTGTTTACAAACCAGTTTTTTTCGTCCAACCAGACAATTTGAACATCGGTGGGTGTATGCGTTTGATACGCAAGAAGCGTTTCCGGATGGATTTCTTCTTTCTGAATAACAGCCGCATATCCATCCAGGCTGGACGGGAATAATTCTTTCCGCTGTGGGAGATCCTGTAACAGGCTCACATTGAAATACTGTCGCAGTGATACAGGTTGTTTCATCTCCATGAAATAAGGAAGAAAGACCAGTTCTTTGTTTAATAGTGTTTGCCGCGCCGTAGAATCCAACAGGTAACAGGTTCGTTCAATGTATGGTTCGTAAGATTTTTTACCCATATGGTGAACTGTTCCATCGGTTTCAATCAGTTTGTCGTTTCCATTAGCGGAATTTCCATAATCCTTTACCCGGTAGATTTCAATTCTTGGAAAATGCTGTTCAGGATTTAAAGTAGTTGCTTGTTTTTCTTTTTCACCTCCGGTTGCAGACAGCGAAAAGTTACTGATGCACATCAATGGAAGGAATAGTAGGAAGTAGTTTTTATTGGTCATAATGATCGGTTTAATCGCGGCTAAAATACAAAATTATTTGTAAAAACCTGATTTATTTGATCTTAATTCGTTATTCTGTGAATGCGT
>DHNG01000039.1:66803-87595 GCA_002409405.1 Flavobacteriales bacterium UBA5422
ATGTTGGCTCCCATTTGTAATGCTTGTCTGCGTTTTTCTTGTGAATTGTTGTGTACAGCCTGATCTTCCCAGCCATCTCCTAAGTCTGTTTCGTAGGTGTAGAGTAAAATGACTTTTCCATTCTCAATAATCGCAAATGCCTGTGCCCGTTTATCATCGTGTTCATGAATTTTCGGAAGTCCGTTGAACTTGTATTTCTGATTAAAAATCGGGTGATTGTAAGGCAATTCAACGAGTTCATTATTTGGGAACAGTTTTTTGATCTCCACACGGATAAACTGATCCATTCCATAATTATCATCAATGTGTAAAAAACCTCCCCCCAATAAATACGATTTGAGATTTTCTGCTTCCTGGGAAGAAAAAACAACATTTCCATGCCCCGTCATGTGCACAAACGGGTACAAAAACAAATCCGGGCTTCCGACATCCACATATGGAACGTTTGGAGAAACATTCATATTCAGGTTTTCATTACAGAATTTTGCCAGATTCGGAACAGACGTCGGATTCGCATAATAGTCACCACCACCATTGTATTTTAACACTGCAAATTGGTAAGGGTACTGTGAAAAAGCAGTTGATCCGACCAACAGTAATAGAATCACCAATACGCGTCTTATTGGTTGCGATGCGTTGGTAGCTTTATTTCGATATTTCTGTTCTCTTTGCATGGATTCACACATGTATTAACGATTCATCAATGCTTGCATGCAGGCATACAAACCTGCAGTTTCTGTTCTTAAACGGTTTTTTCCCAATGACAATTCCTTGTATCCTTTCTTTTTGGCAAATGCACATTCTTCCGGGGAAAAATCACCTTCAGGTCCGATCAAAATAGGAGAGGAGCGATCAAAAACCGTTGCAAGATTGTGTTTTTCACCTTCGTAACAATGCGCGATGAAACCACTTGGATTATTTTCGATAAATGCGTCCACCTTCACCAGATCATTGATTTTCGGAAGATAGAACCGTTTTGATTGTTTCATTGCACTGATAGCAATGTTTACAAAACGTTCTAATTTAAGAGCTTTCCGTTCAGAATTTTTGCTGAGCAAGAACGTGATTTCCGTTACTCCCAATTCGGTCGCTTTCTCCACCATCCATTCCATTCGCTCATTCATTTTTGTCGGACAAATAGCAATATGTACGGCATAGTCAGGAACTTCTTCCGTTGTAACAGAAATCAGTTTTACCTGACATCGTTTGGGGTTGGCATCCGTGATTTCTGCTTCTGCATATACTCCTTTTCCATTCAGTAACCCGACAACATCTCCTTCTTTTAAACGCAGGACCTTACAGGCATGTCGGGATTCCGTTTCATTCATTTGATATGAAACCGTAGATTGGTCGATATTCGGGTCGTAGAATAAATGCATATAGTCAATCACAAATTTAACGAAATATTTTTGTTGTATCAGTTGAAAAAACAGTCATCATTCCATTTTTTAGGATTGTTGATAATATATCTCGTAATGGTATGATATGAAGGTTCATTTCGAATAATGTGTTCATAGTAATTTCGTTGCCAGACAGTGTTTATTTTAGTATTATTTCGACACCATTTTGTAACTCCGATTTTAAATCCTTTTACAATGGATGCAACTGAACGGGGAATCATTTTTTGAAAATCATGCTGTTGATGGGGTAACATTAACCAATTATCAGGTGTGAGCTTTGAACTTATTTCAACAATTCCATGAATATGATTAGGCATGATCACATATTCATGCAAAATTACATTTGGAAAATGTATTGGAATTTCTTCCCAACATTTTTGTACAATGTTACCAATTGTACTTAATTGAAGTTGCTGATTGTAAATGAAGCCAAAAAGATGCGCTCGATTATTGGTGCAAATAGTAATGAAATAAAGTCCTTCGCGTGAATAATCATATCCTTTTAAACGAATGGAACGGCGGTTGTGGATGGTAGTTTTTTTCATTAGTGATGACGGTTAGATTTATTAGATCATTTAATATAATGAAAATAACAATGGCAAAAAAACGTAGGGGCAGAAAATTTTCTGCCCCTACGTTTTTTTGCCATGATAATAGATGTAATCTAATTCATCAATCGGTAAACCATTTCTTTCATCAATTCTCCATCGGAGGAAGAGGAATTGTCAATCCCCTTTGATTTTAAATCGTATTCTTGCAATATCGCGATATTCTCAGCCAATTTCTTCGGGTTGTATATTTTTGCTGCTTTTGTATACTGTGCAACTAAAAAAGGGGCAACGCCAAGAACAGATGCCAATGCAGCAGGAGATTTGTCCTTTGAGAAATGAATCCGCATCAGTTTTGTGTGGTAACTGAATAAATTTGAGATCACCGGAATCAATGGCCCCATTTTCGGATTTTTTTCAAAGTAATTGACAATCTTGCTTGCTTTCAGGTAATCGCGTTCTGCAAATGCATTGGCCAGTTCAAAGAAATTATAATCTTTAGAAATCCCAATATTTTCTTCAATGTGAACTTCGTTGATTGCTGTTCCTTTCTCAATCAGGATAGACAATTTATCCAGTTCATTTACCACTCTGCTGATATCGGTTCCCAAAAATTCGGCCAACAACATCGCTGCTTTTGGAGTGATTTGATAACCAACTTCTTTTGCATAACTGGAAATCCAGTCCACTAATTTATAGTCCCTGACTTTTTCTGAAAGAAAAACGAGCCCGTTTGCAGCTGCAATTTTTATCAGCTTCTTTCGGGTATCGAACTTTTTATGTTTGTAACAAATGACAAAAATGGTGGTATCAACGGGGTTGTTAAAATAAGATTCCAGCAAGTCAATGTCTTTGAATTCCTGTGCTTCTTTGATGATAACCAATCTTCTTTCCCCCATCATCGGGTATGATTTTGCATCAGCGATGATTGCACCTGCCTCACATTCCTTACCGTACACAATTGTTTGATTGAAATCACGTTCACTGTCATCCATTGCGTTTTCTACAATGGCATCAGTAATTGCATCAATAAAAAACGGCTCTTCTCCGTGAAGAAAATAAATCTTCTCGAATTGGTGCTGTTTGATGTTTTTGATGATGAGTTTGTGATCCATCTTAATCCTCGTGTCCTTCCCAGATTTGGATTAATTCTACCATTGTGTTTACAGCTTTCTCCATGTCCTGAACGCTCACGTATTCTTGCTTGGAATGGATCCCCATTTCACCGGTAAATAAATTCGGACATGGCAGTCCCATGAACGAAAGACGCGAGCCGTCAGTACCTCCCCGGATAATTGTCGGGCGTGGTTCAATACCTGCGCGTTTCATTGCTTCGATGGCATAGTCCGTCACGAAAGGAACACTTTGGAGTACTTCTTTCATATTTCTGTACTGCTCTTTCACTTCAAATACCATTCCTGCACCATTGTGCGGTTCAATAATCATTTGAGCAAGTGATTGCAGTTCATCTTCAAACTTAGATAGTTTTTCGGTCTGGTGGTCACGGATAATGAAACTTACACTTGCTTCTTCCATGATTCCGTTAATGGCAACCGGGTGAACAAAGCCTTCACGACCTTCTGTTGTCTCCGGAGACCATCGGTCTTTCGGCAAAGCAGCAACGAAATCAGCAACGAGCTTCAGTGCATTGATCATTTTTCCTTTGGCATATCCAGGATGAGCACTCACACCTTTGAACGTAACTTTCACAGAATCTGCTGAAAATGTTTCATCTTCAATAGATCCCAGAACACCTCCGTCCAATGTGTATCCGTAATCTGCATTCAGTTTTTTGATATCCAGGTGATCGACCCCTCTTCCGACTTCTTCATCGGGAGTGAACAGGATACGAATATCACCGTGTTTTACCTCCGGGTGTGTCACAATGTAATTGGCAAAGTCCATGATAATGGCAATTCCTGCTTTATCATCTGCTCCCAGCAATGTTGTCCCGCTTGCCGTAATGATATCATCACCAATTTTTTCTTTCAGGTATGGATGACGATCCGTTGTAATCACTTGTGTAGGATCGTCTGGTAGTGTGATCGGAGATCCGTTGTAATTTCTATGTACGATTGGTTGAACGTTTGTACCAGTAACATCCGGGGCAGTATCCATGTGTGAACAGAAGCAGATCGTCGGTGCATCTTTTTCCGTATTTGCCGGAATTGTTGCGAACACATAACCCCATTCGTCCATTTCAGCATCTTTCAGCCCTAAATCGATTAACTCTTTTACCAACAGTTTGGCCAAGTCTTTCTGCTTCATTGTTGAAGGAAAGGTTGTTGAATTGGGGTCTGCTGTTGTGTCTATTTTCGCATAGCGAATAAAATTCTCTTCTACTTGATGTTTATAAGTACTCATCGTGATTTGATTTGTGTCAAAGTTAATGATTCTTTGTGCTGAAACAACGATTTGATGCAAGAGATATCAACAAGAAATTAAGATTGTGGTACGATTTTGGATTTTATTCGTAGAATTGCAGAACGAATCACATATGCAGTTGTAAAAACGTCAAACTCACAACTTAATTGAATGCTGAAATGAGGGCAAGTCTAATTTTAATTTATTTTTCAACTATTTGTTTTTCAATCAGTTATTCTCAATCATTTGAAGATGAAATTAAAGCCGTTTATTCGTTTAAAATTGCGGATTTAACAGCAAAGGACCTGGAAGCCAAATACAAACAGTTGGATAATTTCTGGCAGGAGTTAAATGCAGATACCACAACATACCTTCCGAAGGTGCGAAAAGAGTTGGTAAAACCAGGATATTCTTCATATTTCTATTTTGATATGAGCTCCTACCTGGAAATGCATTCCGCAAAAGAAACGGATAAACGAATCATTGAAAAAGCATTGAAAAATATCCAGTGGACAGAATTGAGTACCTGGGAATTGATTGAGAAGTTACGCGATTTTTCTATTTCCGGTGTTGATGTGACGGATGTTACATTTCAATTGTTAAAACAGGACAAAGTCAAAATTGTTAATCCGGATACCGGTGAAGCATTCAATCAGGGGAAAATTTTAGCATACCTGTTACTTCCGTTGAAACGGGAATTATACCTGAAAAAAATAGCTGCATATTTTGAACAGGCAACACCGGAATCTCAACGTTCGATTGTAACATTGCTGTGGATGACAAACACGGCATTTGGAGTAAAACAACTGGAAATAATCGCTTCAACATGCAAGGATATTGATGTACGAAGTTATGCCTCCAGATTGATCAAACGTTTTCCGCCAAGTGATGTTGAGTTAGCGGCATACAAGGATTTATTGCCGGATGTACGTAAGATAACGTTGACAGGAGTATACAATAAAGCATTGTTAATCTGGGATTTAAAGTCCTGGGATCAATTAATTCTCTGTTCAAAACTAATGCACTATTATGAGTGTATAATAGATTAAACTGTTTTGAATTATGAATGCAACCAGATTTATTATTCTGGTTTCAATTGGAATCTGTTCATGTAGGTATCAGGACAAAACGCAATTGAACCGCGTACTTATTGAGTCGATTGAATCGATTCAGTATTCTAATAACCAGTTGTATATTGCTACAAAAGAAAGGTCTTATGAACTACAATTTGAGGTAGAAAGCCTTCAAAGAAATGAACAGCAACAGAATGGTTATTTGAAATTGAATGATATTTACAAGAGATATCTGCACATTGATTCCATTTGTGATTTGGAACTTCTGCGATTGGATACACTTAAATTCCATCTTTTGCATGCGTATGAAATCAATAAATCTGTCTTAGCAAGCAATTGCTTCCCTCAATCAATTGATTTTGCTCAGCTCACACAAGTTCAGTTGGAGCAACAAGTCGGGGATTTTTTTCTGGATGAAGAGAACCGAGGAAAGAAAGTATACCTGAATTTGAAGTCTTTTAGAAGTCAATTAACAAACGTATTGGGAAGCTACAAAAGAAATGAAAAGGTGTTTTCGGTTGATTTGAAACCCATTAATCGGTTTGATTCAAAAAAAGAAGTGCGTTCGCTGGTTGAGAAAATGGTGGATGAGAGTCGTGCCAATTTAAATAAAGATCGACAGGTTCTAATTGATGTATACATAGGGTTGAGTTATCCGGAGGAAATGGGGGATCTAGCTTGGGAACAAGTGTACTTTGACAATAGTTCTCTTCTTTCTGCACTTACTGTGATTACTAATTTACAAACTGATATACTGAAGGCAAAGCAACTGGCAGTATCACACTTCCTTGCATTCGGTTGTATGGCTTCATATCCGTTCAATGAAGTACTACCTATTGCCGTCGGACCACTTTCTGCAAGTGAAGACGATACAATCGAATTAAAGGTGACGATGGGGGCCTTTGATACTTACAATTCACCAATTGTGAGGTTAAATAATAGGACGGGACACGTTTATTATCCGGGAGATGGAACGGGGCGAGTACGTTTGAAGCTAACAAAAGGCATACATCAAGTGAGAGGAACAGTCAGTGTTCAAAATCGAGCTGGAGCATACAAAACAGAGGATTGGGAGTACCAGATTAATGTTTCAGACTAAATCGTCATATCGTAATATTGCGATATGGCAATATGATAAAAAAGCCAAAAACCTCAAAAACAATTTTATTTTTGTAGAACACATACAAGAAGAATGAGTTTAAACGTAAGAAAAGTTAAAAAATATTCTGGTGAATTCACTGATTTTGATGTTGAAAAACTACGAATCTCGTTGAGTAAATCAGGAGCTTCTCCCATTGAAATAGAAGAGGTTTTAGAATCTATGCAACCTCAGATTCATGATGGAATAACAACCCGTGCATTGTATAAGTTGGCATTTCGGCAACTGAAAAAAGTCTCCGGTACGTTCGCAGCGCGCTATAGTTTGAAACGGGCATTGAGAGACTTGGGGCCTGCCGGATATTATTTTGAAAAATGGACATCCCGTTTTCTGAGAAGCTATGGATATGATACCTGTGAAAACAAGATTATTCAGGGAAGTGCTGTCTCACACGAAGCAGATGTCATTGCGAAAAAAGGAAATGAGTTGTTGTGGATTGAATGTAAATTCAGAAATACAGTAGATGCCAAAATCAGTGTTACCACTCCGATGTACCTGCTTTCCCGCGTGAAAGATATTTCCAACCAAGATTATCATTTATTTGGAAAAGACCATCAGTTCACACAAGGTTGGCTGATTACCAATGCTTATCTGACAATGGATTCGATTCAGTTCGGAGAATATTATGGAATTAAAATGTTGTCCTGGGATTATCCGGCGAAACAAAGCATAAAGAATCTGGTTGATCAGAAAGCATTGTACCCGATCACTTGCCTGACAACGATTACCAAACGAGAGAAAGATTACCTGTTGGAGAAAGGATGTATTCTGGTAAAAGAATTGTATGAGAATCCGGAGATTTTGGAAAACAATCATGTAATCAACCAACGGAACAAGAACAAGATCTTCAGAGAGGTAGAGGAATTAGTATCTGAATTTTAGATACCGCCGTTGCCTCATTCAATCTTAAGAATTACCTACTTTTCGTACAATAAACAATAATCGTGTAAAAATAAGCAAGTGACCGATTGTAATGAACTTGTGGTAAATTGTATTGACGTGCATATTATCAACTTTCAACCATCCTTTTAAGATTGCGAGTACAAACAATCCATAACCGATACTTCCGATAAAAAACAAAATGATATCGTATGGCTTGAAAAGGCCTGGTTGATTCCTGAGTCCGAGAAAAGCAATGATTAAAAACGGATAAAAATAAAACAGGTAACGTTCATGAGTTCCTGTTAAAAACAAGTTGAATGTCAGGTTGAAAACAGCAATTACCAGGCAAAGCAACCCGATTTGAAATGCAACTGTTCCGGATAAAAATGATTTTTTAATGTATTGAAAAAATAACCAGCTGCTAAAGCAAAAGGTGAGCAATAATCCAATGTGTTTCGGAGACAGAAATGCAATGATTTTTTCAGTGGAAGGATGTTCCAGATTGTGATAAAACAATTGCCAGATGGTTATTCCGTTCCCGGAAATAATATCCATGTGGTCACTTCCATTTTCTAAAATGCGTTGGTAATGTGTCAATGAATACGTATCAGGATAGGAGAGCCATGCTTCAAATGCCAGGAACGGAATCAAAAAACCGGCCAACATGATGGCAAACTGAAATAGTGCTTCTTTCAGATTTTTCCTGCCGTAAAGGATCAACAGAATAGCTATTCCGATTGGGATTAACGGAAAAATCAGTAATTGCTTTGTGAAAATAGCCAGGTAGAATAAAACGCCGATGGAGAGGTAGTGCCAACGGGAAGTTGTTTTTCCCAGGCAGTTGTTTTGATAGATTTGTGCAATTATAAGTAGTAAGATCAGTAAAAAGGTCAATCCGATGTGATCAATTTGCCCCCATAAAGCTCCCCCGGAGATAGTGGATGGTAAACTAACGAACAGTAGTGTATACATCCATTTATTATTGACCTGGAAGAAACCAAGTAACCGATAAAACAATAGTGCATTGAAACTTTCAAACAGTGCCAGGTACAGAAAAAACAAAAAATAACTACCAACAAGTTTTAATACGCCTGTCGATAGAAATAGACCGATGATCGGATAGTTACAATAGCAATCTGTTGCATACACGTTGTAGAACGGAGTTGTAGAAGGAATCCATTTTTCGAACGTCCCGACATCGAAGCCGTGATAGGTTAAGGGAAAGAGGAATCTCAATACAACGGGAATCAGAATTACAAGCAGAAGGAATAAATGATGTGGTTTAAATTTCATAACTGGAATTCCTTTAAATCAAAAATTGTTTTTACTTCCCGTCCGGAGATCCGTAGCCAGTTCAACGGTAACTGGTACATCCTGTTGAATTGAATCAATAAATAGATGAACATGCCGGAATATCCAAGGCTTGTTGCAATTCCTCCGGCTAACATGCCAATGGAGTCAATGGCCGCTATTCCAACGCAAATTGTAATAATATTTCCTACTATGGAGGCTTTCAGATTGATCATGTTTTTACCGATTCCTGAAAAATGGTGATTAAAAAGAGTGAACACCGCCAGCAATAACGCTCCCGGCGCCAGAGAGATAAAAAGTGGTTTAAAGTTAGTGAAATCTTTTCCAAACAACCAGGAAAACACATCGTTTGGAATAATTAATAATACCAGGATGGCCGGAAATGTAAGCAGTAAACTCATTTTGGAGAGCTGTTGGGTCAACCGTACACGTTGATTGGTATTGTTTAAATTCACAGATTTGCTGTAATGTATTGCGCTGATACTTTTGCAGATAATCCAAACAACCTCAATTAAAGATGTAGTAACGGAAAAAATTCCAAGGGCGGATAATCCGATTTTTTTTTCAATCAGGTAATAACAGAAACGGTAATTGATCATCTGCGAAATATTGTTTAGTTGCATTTGTGTTCCGAAGGAAAAAAAGTAATGTACCAACTTCCGGGTGGAAAATAACGTATTGCTGGTTCTTCGGGGATGTAATGCTATGCAAATTACAGCGACTCCCAGCGTAATTGCATATGACCAGTACAATGCGTCAATGACGGATTGAATGGAATAGAATCGGAAAATAACAATAAAAACCAGTAAGAACAGGGTAGAGGTAAATGCTTTTGTGACCTCAATGATGTTTTGTTTGTTAATTGCTTCCAATCCCAGTAAGATGTTTTGCAGCAGGGTTATACTTCCCAGTATGAGTGACAGGTTCACCAGATCATAAATGTATATTGCCGGAAACAAATCAAAATAAACCAGGATGAATGGTGTCGTACAAGATATGAGAATATTCCACATGCTTGACAGTACAATCAGGTTTCTGATCGGGTAATTGGGAGTAAGGTAAGTTAAGATAGAACCGGAAAAAATATTTTGAATGATTCCAACGATGGAAACTCCCAGTACAAAAATAGCCATCTCTCCACGACCATGTGCCCCAAGGTATTTTGCTGTGATCAACAAGGTGAAAAGATTGCAGAGAGCTGTAAAACCTTTGCTGAGAATTGTTTCTACTATTTTACGAAACATGCGTGTTCAGTATTTCGGTGTAAACAGCATCCATTTTTTTGCCGACAGCCTGATAGCTGAAGTGCTCATGCGCATATGCTTTGATTGCAGCAACGTCAAAGTCTTTTTTGTTGGCGATGATTGTTGACATAGCATCGACCAATTGGGCTTCATTCTTAACGTCTACCAGGATTCCGTTGTGTTGATTTACATGCTCGGGAATTCCGTTTACACGGGTCGAAATGACTGGTTTTCCCAGCATGAATGATTCAGGAATAACACATGGGAAATTTTCAAAATTGCTGAACAGAACCAGTGCAGAAGACGTATTAATTAAGCCGGCAATTTCTTCCGTTGTTTTTGTTCCCTCAAATTTCAGGATATCTGATGAAATAGTCAGTTGATTGTATGCCAGATCTACAAAAGGAGCCAACTCACCGTCGCTGACAATGAGGAACTGAAAATCGGAAGTCTGTTTACTTAATTCAAAAATACTGCGAATGATCCCTGAAACGTTTTTGTGTGCGTCAATCACAGTTGAAATATGAATGAAAGTTGTTTTTTTCGGTTCAACAGAAGGGAGGTTTCCGAAAATACGTTCATTGACTACATTTGAAATGACTTCCATGGGTTGTGTTACACCCCGCTGTTTGAGCGAATTTTTCAGATCTTCACTGACCGGGAGTATTTTTGCTGCATGATTCATCCAGGAGACACCTAGTTTTAACGCGGTGGCCGATAATTTATTGCTATCCAGGTGGAAAGCAGTAGAGTGCTCCGTCACCACATAAGGAATCTTTTCGGTTGACTTTAGCCGCTTTGCCCACAAGCCGATCGGGTAGACTACAT
The DNA here is from genome assembly GCA_002409405.1 of Flavobacteriales bacterium UBA5422. Lineage (GTDB taxonomy): Bacteria > Bacteroidota > Bacteroidia > Flavobacteriales_D > Crocinitomicaceae > Taishania. The sequence goes on from DHNG01000039.1 coordinate 77,613, forward strand.
TCACATGCACAAGATCCGGTTTTCCAAATGTTGTTACGTAGTAATTATATGCACGTCTGAATGCTTTCCGGGTCCTGTAATACTGAAGAAATTGTTTCAGCAACGGAACAGAACTGTTAACCTGCGGGTAATAAGACAAAATACTTTTGACCCCGTTTTTATCCGAATGATCGAGGGTGTATTGCCGTTCCTTGTGCGGAAAAATAGCAATAACATTCACCGTGTTATAAAGCGCAGCAGCCTCCGCATGTTTCTGTACAAAATTCCCCAATGTCGGAGCATTTTTGTTAGGATACCAGGAGGATAAAAACAGAATTCTTTTTTTGTTGCTTTGCTTCATTTGATCAGAGTCACATCACAAATTTAATTTAAAAACTTAAATGTGACAGGTACGGATGTGTTTTCAATCCGATCCTTGTAGTCAGAGGCTGTTCATCACTTCTGAAAATGCTTCAATGCTGTATAGTTTATCTTCCAGGCTGTACACCGGTGATGTTGACATGATTTCACTCAAATTAAATCGTTGGATAAACCGGCTGATTTCTGTCTTTACCGTTTCTTTTGTTCCGATAAATGAACAATGTGTCATCTGACGTACATACGCTTCTTCTCCCGGATCCCAGACACCTTCCATTGTATCGATCGGAGCTTGCAGGTATCCTCTCTGATTGCGAATCATTCCCAGGAACATTCTGTAAAAGGAAGTGGCAATTCGTTCTGCTTCTTCCGTTGTAGGTGCGATGATCACGTTTACACAGGCCATTTTTTTCGGCGGATGTTCTTTGGATTGGTAATTGTTTGCATAAATGTCAAATGCTGCCGTCATTTGAGCAGGGGCAAAGTGGCTCGCAAACGCATATGGCAATCCAAGCGAAGACGCCAAATAAGCGGAATCTGTACTGGAGCCCAACATCCAGATCGGAATATCGGTTCCCTCTCCCGGAATGGCACGTACCTGTGCGTTGGCATTTTTACCCGAAAGATATTGTTGAATTTTTTGTACGTTCTCAGGAAAATGCCGTACGTTTTCAAGGAAATTTGGATTTAGTGCCGCTGCTGTAATCTGATCAGTTCCCGGAGCACGTCCCAACCCCATGTCAATGCGACCCGGATAGAGGGATGCAAGTGTTCCGAAATGCTCTGCAATTACCAACGGAGAATGATTGGGAAGCATGATGCCACCCGATCCTACACGGATTGTATTTGTTTTCCCGGCAATGTGACCGATTAAAACAGATGTTGCTGAACTGGCTACACTTTTCATATTGTGATGTTCTGCAAACCAGTAGCGTGTATATCCTGATTGTTCTGCTGCTTGTGCTGTTTTTACTGAATTTTCAAGTGTTTGAGAAATATCGTTTCCCTCACTGACAATAGCTAAATCTAAGAATGAATATGGGATCATGATCGTTTGTATGTGAAATGAGAATCATACAAAATTAACGAAAATAGAAATGTAGTTTTGTGTTGGAAGGAGATAAAATATCGGGTAAGAAAAACAGTTAGCAGGTTTTCAACAAGTTGGTAATTTATTTTCTCACGAAGACGCAATTGTTAAGTGTAAAAACCTTAGCGACTTAGCGCCTTGGCGAGTTATTTTCTTTGTTTATCGCGGTGGGATAAAAGGCACTATCTGTTACAATAATAAGCAAGGATTTGAAACACAACTGTTTATTTGATGAGTTTTATTTTTCTCGCAAAGCCGCAAAGACGCAATTATTAGGTGTACAAAACCTTAGCGCCTTGGCGAGCTATTTTTTTTGTTTGTCGGGACGAAATAATAACCAGTCAATTTATTTATTTTCCAAGGATGATTGCATATTCTTTTTTCGACAAAAAATCCTTGAATAACTCTTGTGAACGAGCCATCAACTGATCGTATTGCTTTCCTCCGTGACTGATGCGATGTACCCCCAATGTTTTCAATGTCTCGTAATCCGGCAGGTTGGGAGTTGTAAATACATTGAGTGGCAGCTTAATTTCGTCTAAAAATGTTTTCAGGTCATGCTCGGATTCAATCAATGGAACAAAAATTCCGTCTGCACCCGCTTTTCCATATGTATTTGCACGCTTACAAGCTTCTTTCAACGGTTCTTGATGTTTGGTAGTATAAGTATCCGTTCGTGCATTGATGAAAATGTCTGTAGCATCCTTAATTGCTTTGATCTTTGCTGCTAACATATCGGGAGACTGTAATTGCCGTTTCCCGTTTTTTACATGACTGTCTTCCAGATTAATTCCTACAACACCAAGCTCCGTTAACTTTTTGACTTTTTTAGCAACTTTTTTAGGCTTTTCACTGTAGCCGCTTTCAAAATCTACAGATACAGGAATCGTAGAAACCTGCAGGATACGTTCAACCATGAAAAGTAATTCGTCAAACGGAATTTGTTCGCCGTCTTTATACCCTAATGAAAACGCAATGGCATGACTGGAAGTTCCCAGCGCCTGAAAACCTGCCTCCTGAGCAATTTTCGCACTATGCGCATCCCATACGTTTGCCAGTAATAAAGGGGCTTCCTGATAATGCAACTGTGTGAATAACTGTTGTTTTCGGGTGGTGTTTTTTGTTGTCATAAACGGTATTTTTCGGTAAATTAAGAAAAAAATGCGATTGCAAAAACAAGCTGCTGTTAAAATAGTATAAACCGTTTTAGGAAAAGCGAAAATAAACACGTACATTTCATTATCAATTCAAATGCCATGGATAACCGTAAAATAGAACTTTTGTTGCGGGAATATGCGGAAAGTCACCAAAACCATACAAACAAACTAATTCACTGGGTGTGTGTCCCTGCGATCTTTTTTTCAATTTTCGGATTGATCCGTACGATTCCTGTTCCGGATGCAATGGCTGACTTGTCTCCTTACCTGAATTGGACAACGATTATTCTTGTACTCGTACTTGTCTATTATATGATTTTGTCATTTTCATTGTTTCTTGGTTTTATCTTGTGGACTTCTGTTGTTTTAGTTGGCAATGAATGGTTGTTTGTTCAACTAGGAGTTAAAGGGTTGTTGTGGTTTTCTATCGGTTTGTTCGCCCTTGCGTGGATCGGACAGTTTATCGGACATGGAATTGAAGGGAAGAAACCTTCTTTTTTCAAAGATCTTCAGTTCCTGCTGATCGGACCTGCCTGGTTGATGAATTTTATTCTGAAAGTGGTGAAGTATTGACTTGTAAAAACTACACACTTACTCCGAACAGATATCCTACCAGTGCGGACAATCCCATCGCAAGTGTACCCCAGACCGTGATTCTCAGGATCGCTTTAGGGATTCCGGAACCACCTGTTCGCGCAGAAATGGCTCCTAATATTACCAGGAATACAATTGTAAAACCATATAACCAATATTCCAGGTGCTGCACAGGAAATAACAGGATGACAATCAATGGTAGTGCTCCTCCGACTGTAAAAGAAGACCCGGAAGCGAATGCAGCCTGTATCGGATGTGCTTGTGTCAACTCATTGATTCCCAGTTCATCTCTGACATGGGTTCCTAATGCATCCTTTTCGGTCAATTCTATGGCTACTTGCATGGCCGTTTCTTTTTTTAAGCCTCTTCGTTCGTAGATTTCAGCCAGAATGTTCAGTTCAGTTTCCGGCATTTCCTTTAGCTCTTTTGCTTCCCGTTCGATATCGGCTTTTTCAATATCTGTTTGTGAACTTACGGAAACATATTCTCCTGCTGCCATGGACAGCGCTCCGGCTACCAGACCAGCAACGGTAGCGAGAACAGTTGGTTCTTTTGTCGTGCTGGCAGCTGCTACGCCAATTGCAAGGCTTGAGATGGAGATAATACCGTCATTTGCTCCCAGAACAGCAGCGCGCAACCAGTTACTCCGATGGATGTAATGATTGTCCAGGTAGTTGTCAATCGTTAGTTGTTTGTTCATGAAGCTAACCTACAAAAAAACAAACAGATTGGCAATTAATGGTAAAAAAAACAAGGAAAAATGTCATCTTTTGATAAGAATGTCATGATAATTCAATACTTCTCCCCGGATTAATATGTTCCACAAAAGTTGCATCGTGAGAGACAATGATCAATGTCCCGTTGTATTCATTGATAGCTGCTGTCAAAATTTCAATATTTCGCAGATCCAGGTTATTGGTAGGCTCGTCCAATACGATCATGTCCGGGGATTGTTGATCGATAGTCAAACAGCACAGTAGTAAACGCATACGTTCTCCGCCACTCAATGCACTGCAGGGTTTACCCCAATCTTCTTTGGGAAATAAAAACCGGTTGAGCCGGAGTTTCACTTCATGTTCTAGCAGTGCTGATGTATTGAATAGTTGTGCTTGTTCATACACACTCGATTGATTGTTGAGAAGGGAATAATCCTGATCGATGTAGACGCTATTGCTCTCCGCAACAGTTGCTGTACCCGTTTTCGGAACCAATTGTCCCAATATGATGCGGATTAAAGTTGTTTTCCCTGAGCCGTTTCCACCTTTGATAACGATTCGTTCACCACTGCGAATTTCAAGCTGTAAGTTCTCCTGCCATAAATCGGTTCCGTTTTCATGACAAAAATTAATCGCATCTGCAGTGAAAAGTACTTTTCCTTTGTGAAGAGGTGATGCTGCGAACCCGAATTTCATTTGATCGATTTCCGGAAGGGAAGAACGGAGTTCTGTTAGTTCCTGTGAAATGGAACTGATTTTCTCTCCGTGCATGTTTTTGGCCTTTGCCGTGCTATTTTCGGCATTGTTGCGCAATGTATTCATCATGATGCGTGCAACTCCGGATTGCTCTTGCTTCTTTTTTCCGCGGGCATCGTTTTTTTGCTGCCGTTCAATGGTTTCACGTTCCTTTTCACGGGCTTTTTTCAATGCTTTTTCTGTGTGTTGAATGTCGTGCGCCAAACTGGCTTTTTCGGACAACTTTTGCTGTTGGTAAAAGGTATAATTCCCACCGTAAGTAGTAATTCCCCTGCTGCCCAACTCATGGATTGTATTCAATAAGTTCAATAGTTCCCTGTCGTGGCTTACAACAATCACTGTCATTCGCGTGTGCAGAATAAAATCATAGAGCAATTTCCTGCCATTTGCATCGAGGTGGTTGCTTGGTTCGTCAAGGAGCACCAGTTCCGGTTGATGAATCTGCATTCCAGCCAGGAATACCTTTGTTTTTTGTCCGCCACTGAGCGTTTCCAATCTACTAGTGAGGAGTACATCCCCCAATTGCCAGTAGTTCATAGCTTCATTGCAACGCTCCTCAATGGTCCAGTCGTCGTTGAGTTGCTCATATACTTCCTCGCTTGTATTGCCGTTCAATAGTTCGTGAAGGGCATGGAGCCGTTTGTCAATTCCCAGTGCTTCTGCTACCGTTAATTGATTGTACTGACCAAACAATTGCGGAATGGAATAAGGAATTGCATCCGTTGTAATTGTTCCGTTGGCTGGCTGAAGTTCACCTGCAATGAGTTTCAGTAAGGTTGATTTTCCCGTACCATTGTTACCGACCAATGCCGTTTTTTGTCCTGATTGAAGAACCAGGTTGATGTTGTTGAATACGACATCTTTATTGGGATGTGTATATGAAAGTTGCTGAATTGTAAGCATGTTTTTCTTTCGTTTTAAAGTGGAATGAATAAAACAAACCGGATGGTCTGTTATCTTTAAAGAGTCTGAAAGAAATGATTAATCACATGCTGTTTATCTGATTTTATAGGTACAAAGATAGTGAAAAAATAGTTGTTGATGGTGTTTGATTGTACAGAAACCGTTTCTTTTACTCCTCGGAGTCAACTTTTTCATAGACAACAGACCAGCTTTTTCGTAAACGTTCATCAAAGTTCGAGAGAATGAGAATTGTTCCAGGAGTATCAGAGATGATTCCCCTGAAAATCCATTCCAACTGCTCAAATCGGCACTCAATAAAACCATCTTTAATGGAATAAGAACCTTCGATGCAATAGTTGTTAAACCATTGAATGTCGGATGGATCCAGTGGATTGAACGGTAATACTACCTTTTTGGAAAGCACAACTTGTTGCCCTTCTCCAAATGATAGATAATCCCGGTAGACAATCCCGAAGAAATTATGCCCGGCATGGAATTCACTCGTGGTCAATAACCCGGATCTAAACGTAAGTCCTGCAAGGGTTTTCATTTGATTATGCAATTAATTTAGAGGTGTTTTCAAATATTCAATGTGCAGAAATTGATTTTCTTCCTGTTCCCTGGGGATTCCACCGTACCCATAATCTTCAAATAAAGCCTGTATGTCGTCATAAAAATCCAGGTATTTATAACGATCGGTCATTGGTTCTCCTAATTTCGGGTACGAAAAGTCTTTCTCATACCGGGAAGGGATTCCTACATTTGTTTCCATAATAATTCTATCCGGATAAGGATAAAATTTCTGATAAATACACCGTACAAGTCCCCCATTTTGATAACAACAAAATCGTGCACTTCCGACGGTTGTTTGTTCGTAACCGAAAATAACCGTTGTGGCATATACCGCTGACAGTTTTTGAAGAAAGTCATCATGTTCTTCTACCGTATCATTGAAATCCAGATCCAGTTCAGCCCATTCTTCAAAATAAGCATTGGAAATAATAAATGCGTAATTCATTTTGTCCAGAAAGACTTCCCGGTATGTATAATTATGGATTGATTCTCTTCCTGTTTTATAGTGCCTCCGAATTTGTTCGGTTACGCTCTCTTTGCTTACTCCCTTGATCAGAATTCTTCGTGCTGTTGCCATGTATTCGTTCTTCAGAGACGAAAATACTAAAAAGGAATAAGTGGAGTTCTTAGGAAATAAAATCTTCCATTAATATTTTACTGCCGACATACTATTTCACCCATTCCGTCCCATCAACACTTCCTCGATATCCTCGAGTGTGCATCCTTTTGCTTTTAGCAGAATCAGGTAGTGGTAGAGTAAATCGGCAGCTTCGTTTTTGAATAAGTTGTCGTTGGTGTCTTTGGCTTCAATAACGACTTCAACGGCCTCTTCACCGACTTTTTGAGCAACTTTGTTGATTCCTCTGCGGAACAATTGGTTGGTGTAAGAATGTTCATCGTTGGAATCTATTTTGTCGGAAATAATCTGCTGAAGACGGTATACAAATCCTTTGGACTGATCATTATTGAAGCAGGAAGTGGTTCCGGTGTGGCAAACAACACCTTCAGGACGCACGTTAATTAGAATTGTATCCCGGTCACAGTCGATAGCAACAGACTTTACCCAGAGAAAATTGCCCGAAGTTTCTCCCTTGGTCCACAAGCGGTTCTTACTGCGACTGAAAAAGGTCACTTTTCCTTCTGTTGTGGTTTTTTGGAATGCTTCTTCGTTCATGTAACCCAGCATTAATACTTGCAAGGTTGTTTCATCCTGGATAATTACAGGAATGAGTTCGTGCTGATTAAAATTTACAGGCATCTTACAGGGATTTGTTGGTTCAATAATGTGTATTTTAAGTCGTTGATGGTGATTTCTCCAAAGTGAAAAATACTGGCAGCCAATCCGGCACTTGCTTTTGTTTTTTGAAATAATTCGGTAAAGTGATCCATCGTTCCCGCTCCTCCGGAAGCAATGACAGGAATGTTTACCATCCGACTTACCTGATTCGTTAATTCAAGCGCAAAACCATTTTTTGTGCCGTCGTGATTCATGGAAGTAAGCAGGATTTCACCTGCACCAAGTTGTTCTACGTGCTGGGCCCAATCAGTTAATTTCCAGGATGTCTTCTCGGAACCTCCTTTGACGTACACATAATCGCCGTCCAGGTTTGTTTTTATATCAATGGCAATAACCACACATTGATTCCCGAATTGCCGTGCAATCTGTGTGATCAATTGCGGATTTTTGACCGCAGCGGAATTTAAACTGACTTTATCAGCACCGGCTTCAATGACTACTTTTGCATCTTCCAGTGAGTTGATACCGCCTCCTACAGTAAACGGAATATTTATTTCCCGCGCAATCCGGGTTACCAGTGCGGTTAAGGTACTGCGTTTTTCCAGGGTTGCTGTGATGTCGAGAAATACCAGTTCATCGGCACCTTCTGCCACATAGCGTTTGGCAAGTTCCACCGGGTCGCCTGCATCCCGGAGTCCTGTGAAATTAACTCCCTTGACTGTTTTTCCATCCTTGATATCCAGGCAGGGAATGATTCGTTTTTTTAGCATGTTTTTATTTTTTTGTGGGGCATGGGTGCCTTATATAAATTCAGTTAATTCACTCAGTCGGATCCTGTTTTCGTAAATTGCTTTCCCGATAATTACTCCTTCACAACCCATGTTTTTGAGTAAGGTCAGATCATTGATGGATGAAACACCTCCACTTGCAATGAGTTTTATTCCAGGAACGTGTTTTAAAACGGATTGATACAATTCAGAAGAAGGACCTTCCAGCATTCCGTCTTTGGAAACGTCCGTACAGATCGTATAGCGAATTCCTTTTTTGACGTAGTCAGAAATAAACTCCAAAATACTTTTGTCTGAAATGCTTTGCCATGCATTGATGGCAATTTTTCCGTTTACCACATCTGATCCCAGAATGATTTTCTCACTGCCGTATTGTGCAATCCATTTTTCAAAAAGCTCCGGATTTTTTACCGCAATGCTTCCTCCGGTTACCTGTTTAGCACCACTTTCAAAAGCTATTTTCAGGTCGTTGTCTGTTTTGAGCCCGCCACCGAAATCAATGTGAAGTTTTGTTTTTGAAGCAAGTATTTCCAATAACTTATAATTGGTGATCATTCCGTTTTTTGCACCGTCCAGATCAACTAAATGTAAGTAGGAGAGACCTGCATCTTCAAATTGCCTGGCCACTTCCAGCGGATGTTCATTGTACGTTTTGCGCTGGCTATAATCACCTTGTGTGAGTCGCACACATTTCCCGTCGATGATGTCTATTGCTGGTATTATTTTCATTTGACTTTATGATTGGTTGATATTATGACTAATTGACTTTATGATCTTTTGACTAGTTGATTTTATGACTGACTGATTTCACACTACCTCATTCAGAATTCAGTATTCAAAATTCAATATCTGTTGCGAAGTTTTGATGATTCATTATTTTTCAATTTCCCACTGTAAACGCTTAATTTTCCACTTTTTTACTTTCAACTAATAACTCTCCACTTTTAACCTCTCACTCAACCACCTTCAAAAAATTACGTAATATCCGTTCTCCGACCGTTGCTGATTTCTCCGGGTGAAACTGCACAGCATAAAAATTATCCTTCTGCATGGCAGCGCTATAGGTTAATCCATAATCACAGGTAGCAATGGTGTATTCACTCAACTCCGCGTAATAACTGTGAACAAAATAAACATCATCTGTTTCAGTGATTCCTGACAGTAATCCGGAACGAATCTCAAGCAGGTTGTTCCAGCCAATGTGAGGAACCAATTCCGTATCGGAAAATCGTTTTACGTCAACAGGGAAGATTCCCAGGCAAGTGGTATTTCCTTCTTCCGAAAAACGACATAACAACTGCTGCCCCAGACAGATCCCCAAAACAGGTTGTTTTAAACGGGGAATTAACTGATCTAATTCCTGTTCACGGAGAAATTGCATCGCTGTACTGGCTTCTCCTACTCCCGGGAAGATTACTTTCTCAGCACTTCGGATCAATGCATGATCCCGGGTTACGATAGCTGTTGCCCCCAATCGCTCGATGGCGTTTTTAACGGAGGTTGTGTTTCCCGCATTGTAGTCAATAATTGCAATCATAGGATTCCTTTTGTACTTGGTATGGAAAAATCTCCAGTTTGTTGAACAGCTAGCTTGATCGTTTTTGCAAATGCTTTGAAAATGGATTCGATCTTGTGGTGTTCGTTGATTCCTTCCGCCTTGATATTCAGGTTACATTTTGCTGTGTCACTGAATGATTTGAAGAAATGAAAGAACAATTCGGTCGGTACGTCTCCGATTTTCTCCCGATAAAAATCGACTTCCCATACAATCCACGGACGTCCGCCAAAATCGATGGCAACCTGTGCCAGGCA
>DHNG01000039.1:87706-88247 GCA_002409405.1 Flavobacteriales bacterium UBA5422
TCGATGGCAACCTGTGCCAGGCAATCATCCATAGGAAGTGTAAATCCATACCGTTCAATTCCTTTTTTGCTTCCAAGTGCTTTCAGAAACGTTTCTCCTAATGCTAGTGCAGTATCCTCAACTGTATGATGTTCATCTATTTGCAAGTCCCCATCTACATAAATACTTAAATCTATTTTTCCATGCCGTGCGATTTGTTCCAACATGTGATCAAAAAATCCAAGTCCGGTTGAAATACTGCTTTCTCCTGTTCCATCCAGGTTCAATGCAATTTCTATAGTGGTTTCATTGGTTTTCCGTACCGTACTTCCTGTCCGTGGCTGTATTGCAAGAAAAGCATAGATTTCCTTCCAGTGTGTTGTCGTCAAAGCGGCTTCTTCTGTTGGTTCTTTGCTGATGAAAATTGCTTTTGACCCCAGATTTTTGGCTAGTTGAACATCTGTTGCACGATCTCCGATAACGTACGAATTTTTTAGGTCATAATTACCTTTGATGTAGTGTTGCAACATCCCGGTTCCGGGTTTTCGAGTGGGTAGATTTT
>DHNG01000039.1:88430-88668 GCA_002409405.1 Flavobacteriales bacterium UBA5422
TCAATTCCTTCATTTTTAAATGCCTGCAGCATTTTATTGTGTGTCGGCCAAAATGTATTTTCAGGAAACGAATCGGTTCCAAGTCCGTCCTGATTGGTAACCATTACCAGTTCATAATCCAATTCTGTTGCAATTTTAGACAAGTACTGAAATACGTTGGGGTAAAATTCCAGTTTTTCCAGACTGTCTACCTGAAAATCAACAGGTGGTTCAATGATGAGGGTGCCGTCGCGGTCAA
>DHNG01000039.1:88842-98679 GCA_002409405.1 Flavobacteriales bacterium UBA5422
ATGAGGGTGCCGTCGCGGTCAATAAAGAGTACTTTTTTCATAGGAGTCATTTTTGTTGTGTTGGTGTAATTGTATCAGAAAGGGAAGCGTACCTGTTTAATTGGTCAATCAACAGGTTGTTTTCTTCTGGTGTTCCGATGGTAATGCGAATGGTGTTGGCAATAATTGAACTTCGATTCCGGGTAATGATTCCCTGTTCTACCAGTTGATTGTAGATTCTAGTAGCATCCGGAAGTTGAATCAATATAAAATTGGCATCGGAAGGATAGATTTTTCGGATAAAACTCAGTTGTTGAAACGCCTCGACCACCCGGTCCCGCTCATTTAGAATAAGTCGCAGGTTTGTTTCAAAAACAGCAATAGTATCCAATGCATCTATGGCAGCTTGTTGATTCAACTGACTGACATTGTACGGTGGTTTTACCTGGTTGAACAATGCAATGATTGCTTCTGATGCAAATGCCAGTCCGACGCGTGCGCCAGCCAATCCCCATGCTTTACTGAATGTTTGTGTAACAATCAGGTTCGGATAGTCATTGATATTCCGGATAAATGATTCCCGTTCGCTGAAATCAATGTAGGCTTCATCGACCACAATAATTCCATTGAAACCGGACAGAATCGTCTCGATATGATCCAGGCTGTTTCCTGTCGGGTTGTTGGGAGAGCACAGAAAAATTACTTTAACTGCTTCTGTTGCGAGTGTTGCGGCTATTTTCGGAAAATCCAATTGAAAATCAGGTGTCAAAGGAACTTCCACTGTACGGATGTTGTTAATTGCTGCAGCTACTTCATACATTCCGTAGGTAGGGGGGCAGATCAAAACAGCATCTTCACCGGGTTCACAAAAAATACGGAACACCAGGTCAATCACTTCATCGCTACCATTTCCTATAAAAATAGAAGCAGGAGAGACGTTTTTGAGAAGAGAAACTTTCTCTTTTAGTACAGATTGATACGGATCCGGATACCGGTTGAGTGTCCCGAACGGATTTTCGTTGGCATCCAGAAATACGGCTTTATTTCCTTTGAATTCATCACGTGCACTGCTGTACGGAGTGAGATTCAGTATGTTTTTTCGTACAAGTTGTCGGATCATAATTGAATGGATTGAGAAATATATTTTAAGCGGATGGATACAGCATTTTTATGTGCTTCCAGTTGTTCAGCCTCCGCCATCCGTTCGATTGCTTTGCCAATGGTTTGAATTCCTTCTTCATTGACTTCCTGAAAGGTGATTTTCTTGATGAAACTATCCAGAGAAATGCCACTGTACGAACGTGCATAGCCGTTTGTGGGCAAAGTGTGATTCGTTCCGCTGGCATAATCGCCTGCACTTTCACAACTGTAATTTCCCAGGAAAACAGAGCCTGCATGTTCGATCTTCGCAATCAGCGTTCGTGGAGCGTTTACAGCAAGAATTAAGTGCTCCGGAGCATAGCGATTACTAAATTGAATACATTCCTCAATTGATTTCAGAACAATAGCACGGCTATTTTCCAATGCTTTCAGAATGGTTTTCTTTCTGGGAAGACTATCTATTTGCATTCCAATTTCAACCAGTACCTGTTCGATAACCGCTTCCGAATTCGAAAGGAGGATCACCTGGCTATCTGTTCCGTGCTCGGCCTGAGAAAGCAGGTCTGCTGCAACAAATGCGGGAATGGCTGCTTGATCCGCAATGACCAACACTTCACTTGGACCTGCCGGCATGTCAATTGCAACGCCATAATTTTGAGCAAACTGCTTTGCCGCCATTACATATTGATTTCCGGGACCAAACAGTTTGTCAACTTTTGGGATGGTTTCGGTTCCAAGTGTCAATGCTGCAATGGCTTGTATTCCCCCAACTTTAAAAATAGCCGTTGCTCCAATTAGTTGAGCGGCAAACAAAATTGCGGGGTTCACCGTACCATCTTCAGCGGGAGGAGTGCAAATGATGATTTCTTTACATCCGGCCAATTTTGCAGGAATTCCAAGCATCAAAACAGTGGAAAACAGGGGAGCAGTACCTCCGGGAATATAGAACCCCACTTTTTCAATCGGGCGACTCTCTCTCCAGCACACAACACCTTTTGCTGTGGTAATTTCTTTGACTTTTTCCCGTTGTGTTTTGTGAAAGTTCAGAATATTGTTGTACGCTACTGTGATCGCCTCTTTTAACGGGTCGGAAACAAGACGTTCTGCCTGTTGTATTTCATTGGTTGATACACGATTGTCGGGTAGATAGATGCGATCGTATTTGATTGTAAACTCAGCAACGACATCGTCTCCTCTTTCCCGGATAGTTTGGAAAATGGGTTGAACGATCGGGAAGAGGTCACTCAGATTCATGACCGGCCGTCGGGTCAATTCTTCCCATTGATTTGGTGTTGGATATCGGTTTGTTTTCATTGTTAAATAACCATTTTTTCGATTGGTAACACTAAAATTCCCTGAGCTCCTAATTGTTTGAGTTCATCGATGACGTCCCAGAATTCATCTTCCCGCACAACAGAATGTAAACTGCTCCAACCCTCTTCAGCCAATGGAAGAATCGTCGGTGATTTCATTCCCGGAAGTAATCCGGATATTGCTGAAACGGATGCATTGGGGGCATTGAGCAGGATGTATTTATTTTCAGAACCTTTCCGAACGGCATTGATCCGGAAGAGAATGCGTTCCAGAATGTGTTGTTGTTCCAATGGGAGGGAGGGAGATGCGATTAAAACCGCCTGACTTTTTGTGACAACCTCCACTTCTTTCAACCCGTTCATTAAGAGTGTACTTCCGGTACTGACAATATCGAAAATGGCATCTGCCAATCCGATCCCGGTCGCAATTTCTACACTGCCACTCAATTGTTCGATAGCAACGGTTATTTTTTGTTTGGAAAAGAATTCCCGCAGAATTTCGGGATACGACGTTGCGATGCGTTTGTTTTCAAAATAACGAATACCTGTATATGTCTCGTCCTTCGGAATGGCCAGTGATAATTTACATCCTGCAAAGCCTAGTTGCTGAACAATGCGAATGTTTTTTCGTTGCTCCCACACTTCATTTTCCCCGATGATTCCCACATCTGCAACACCTTGTTCTACGTATTGCGGAATATCATCGTCCCGGAGAAATAGAAATTTTATCGGGAAATTGGATGCTTCTGCTTTTAATTTTCGCGTTCCATTGGACGTCCGGATGCCACATTCTTCAAATAATTGTAAGGATTTTTCACTTAAACGTCCGCTTTTTTGTACGGCAATTTTTAATTTACTCATGTGATTGCTTGAAATTTTATGCCTGAGTAAATCGAAAAACCGGAATTATGGGAAAAGAAAAAACCGCCTGATTTACTCAGACGGTTTGTACTATTTTAATGAATCTACAACAGATCACTATCAGCTCGCCTGAGTGCAAGAATGATGGTGATGATGATGTAAAGACATGAATTTCATTGTTTTTTCTTTGGAACAAAGATAATAAAAAATGCATCCGATGTACCAATCATTGATTTTTTATTTATACTCGTATAAAATAAAACGTATGGATTCACTGATCGATATTACATTGAGAGAGGATGAGAAATCTAAACGGCCAAGCAACGGAGGTTTCAATTTTCGAATTCAACTATTTTTTGCTGTATGAAGATAAAGATCTACTTATTATTTATCCTGTTTGTCGTTTCTTGTTCCGGCAAAAAAAACAATCCGATTTCGCACCAAACTTCCTCTGCGAATGAGAAACACGAAACAGATAGTTCTATAATTGAAGCGGAAGAGGTAACAGAACGAAACCTTCAAAACGAATTTCCGGATTACTCTACCATATTGGTTACCAAAGGTAAATTTGATTCGGATCAGTTAACAGACTATTTTTACATATTACACCCGGATACTGAATCAAAAGAAAATAGACTGGCAAGCAGATGCGTGCTTATTTTAGGAAACAAAAAAAAGAAAGAACAGAGGGTCATTTTATTTGATGATTTGCTCCCCATCGCAACAATGTCAGGAAAAATAGACGAGCCATTTGAAACGGTTCGTTTGAGTAGCGATACGCTTTTTGCTTGTTTTGTAAGTAGCGCATACGGACACGATGAATTCTATAAAGAATGTTATACCTTTAAATTCAATACAGAAGACTCTTTTTTCTCTTTGATTCATTACGAATATGAATTTTGTATGTTACCTGATTGCGAAGAAACGGCATTCATAGCAATAAATGAGGACGAATTAGTGAATAGTCAATTGCCATTTAGTTTTAAAAACTGGGTAATGTCTGGGGGCTGTTTCTCAACCGATAATTGCTCCATTTCTGAAAAAAATCGTAGTAATTGGAAACGCTTTTCCACAACATTGAAGCAAATGGGAGTAGAGTACCAATCGAAAAAGATTGAAGATGAACTATTTTAAAGGAATGGGTTTTATTGCTTTTTACTTGTAATAAATTGTGCCGATTATTGATTTTTTCTTTATTATCGTAAAAAATAATACGTATGGATCCGTTGCTAGATGTTACATTGAGAAGTCTTGCTGTTTATGCTTTCATGCTGCTGTGTCTGAGGTTGTTTGGAAAAAATCAGTTGTCGCAGTTGAATGCCGGTGATGTGATTTTATTATTGCTCATTTCCAACGCCGTTCAGAATGCGATGGTTGGTGAAAATACAACTTTACAAGGAGGATTGACAGCAGCTTTAGCATTGTTTGTTGCTAATTTTGCGTTGAAACGACTGCTATTCAGAAATACACATATCAGAAACTGGATAGAGGACGAACCACATATATTAATAAAGGATGGGAAGCCAGATCTGCACATGCTTCATAAGGTGGAAATTACGCCGGAAGAAGTATTGGAAGTTGTCCGGGAGCATGGGGTAGAACGTATCGAAGAAGTAAAACTGGCAGTTTTGGAGGTGGATGGAAATATCAGTGTTATTTCATTGGATCACAACCAACAAACACATTATACACATCATAAAAAACGAATGAGGAGACGATTTAGGAATTGATTTTATTTACCTCTGATACGCATAGAAATGCGTATAAATACCTGATTTTTATGTTAAACGGAAAATAGTACATTAAAAATGATCTTTCAGTCAAAAAAAATAGTTCATTTGTAAAAATTGCTAACTTCTACGAGCGTAACCCAACTGCTTAACCATTTTTCACGCTGTATACTTTACCATGCTGGAAATTATGAAGACTTTTGGAGACTACTTAAATTACCTGGAATCTGATTTTGCTGAAAAAACAAACGCTTTCCTGATTGCTGATCCCGAAGAGGATCCCCGGTATTTCTATTTTTATGATCAACAACTTACTGATTTTGAGTGTAAAAAATCAGAGTGGAAGACGGCTAAAAAGCGGTATTATTGCTTTAAATTATTTGTTTATCAAAACAGTATCGAACTGGAGCAGGAAATATCCATGAAACTAATTGAAGAATATGAAGAACGATATCCTCAGTTGGCCAATGTGATGAATATGCGTTTATGTGTTTGATTTTTAGTTGAGTCTAACTAAACATAGAAGTGAGAAAATGCGTTCTCTTTGAGAATTGAAAATTTCAACCAATGTGATCAGGGTGGGTGGAAATAGGGGATTCTGAAAGGGAATGTTATGTTAAATAAGAAAATTATTGTTGGAGATCGGAATGAGGTATATTATCTGTATTGACAAAAATGATTAACGAATTTTCTCTCATATCATACTTGTTCAGATATTTCTTCAAGTTTTTAAAAATTACTTTGGAATAATGGTTTGACCAAATATTCCAGTAGATCACAAACGTATATTTTTTTTCAGCACTTTTGTTTTGAATTATTTGTTGCTGAGCGAAGGAAAGGTTCCATATTTTGGGCTCATCGGAAAAAACAAGAGCATAATTATTCGGGAACTGTGTGAATTTTTTAAATTCCTTTTCTGACAGAATATTTATCCGATTCATTTCACCGTAACATTGAGCATAGCCATTGATGAGATGCCCGGTTGAGTCATAAATTCGAAGTTGTATCGTCGACTGCTCGGTTCCTCGTTCAAATTTCCACACATCTAAAACATGGTTTTTGACACCGAGAGAATCGATATTCTCTTTTGGTAGTTGGAAGGAATAATCATGAAATTCAAATCCTTCCTGTTGAAGGTAATTAGCAATTTCGGATTCACTTTTATCTACAGGGTCTTTTGTTCCCATGAAATGAATAAAACTGCATGATTGTATCATGCAGACGAAAGAAATAACGATGTACCGATTAAGTTTCATTTTCTAAGGGTTACAAAGAATAGTTGCAGAGTTAAGCAACCCTGCAACTGTTTTAGTTGACACCAAATTTAGTTCATTCTTGCGTCTACGATAGCATAATAATACCCTTCTTTTGAATCATAAACAACATTGTATCTACCTTTTATGAATTTGATACTCTCTTTTCCGAGAGCATTTTTTATAACATCATTCGTGAGGAGATCTCTCTCAATATATAAAATACTGTTCGAGGTGAAGTCATTTACATCTTCATTAAAAACGAACATAATTGCTTCTGCTCCTGTTTCACGGTTTTCAATAAGATGTAATCCAAATACTCTTAATCCATTATTATAGTCTTCTTGGGAAGCAACATCTCCGTCATTTTCGTTACCGCTAATTATTCCAGCTCTCAAGCATAATCCCGGGCAAGGTCCACATGGATTAGAACCTTGGCAATTTGGAAATAAATGAGTCCCGGTATGATCATGAAACCACTTTTTAATTTTAGCCCACCATTTTGGAGGGGCCTTTTCAGTAGAATTTAGTTCGTTGATTACTTCTTGTACTTCAGATACAGACAAACGTGGTTCCATTTGTAAGACAGAAATAGCATCAGATTCGACTGTACTATATTCTTTCTTGCAACCGTTTAAGCTGATTGCCATCACTGCGAGGAATAATCCTCCATAAATTAATTTTTTCATAGTATTTACATTTTAAATAGTTGATTATGAAAAGTTAGTATATTCGACGGTAACAATAAAATAATTCCCTTACTTTTTAAAGTAAAATGGCAATTTTAGGTAGAACTACTTGCTTGTATGAACATATAAAACAACTATTTTGTTAAATTTTACACTTTTGGAATCAGTAAAATAGAAGTATATTTGATTGTATTAAAACAAAGATGTTCTCAAATTATATCTATACCGCAATTATTTTCATCTGTTCACTATCCAATTGCCAGGGACAGCAAGCAAGCACCGATCCTTTGAATTACCTGGTAGACAATGCTTTTTTCTTTGAAAATGGCATTCACAGCTATTCAGAAAACGGAAAATATGGTTTTCAGTACAAACACCATCGAATAACTGATCCGGTTTACGATACACTCTTCAAGTTCGGGAAAGATTTTTGTGTAGCGAAGCAGGATACGGTCTACACCTTGCTGGACAGAAATCTGAAATCATTGTTTTATCAGCCCATTCGTTCTGTTGAAAAACGGTATGATCCGGAAACGAACACATTTGTCATGACTGCTCGTTCTTTCAACGACTTTTTGTATGAATATACCACTAGCAGCACGGATGATTGGAATCTGAAAAGCACACCAGCCCCATATTATCCTCCGCAGTACGATACATACGATTATAAAACGAATTCCATTGACAATGCAAATTTATTTCCTGAAGCAACTTCTCAATGGTATGGATTGATGTACGCGACCTACGGACCGGAAGAACCTTATTGGAAAATTTTGTATGCAGAAGGACAGGTGAAATTTTTCCCCATAAAAGGCGAGGCATTTATGCGTAACAGACCAGGAATGGTTCCCGAAAATTATCATGGAGAATCGTTGGTAGAATACCGGGACTATGAGACAAACAAGAAAATGATTATCAATGAGCGAACAGAAAAAATCATTCTTCCTCCTGATTCAATTGCGACGTATTATAGGTATAGTTTTGGTAGTTTTTTTAAAAATGGGCAATTGTTTCTATACAAATATAATTATACCCATGATGGGGGCACTGAACGCATTTCTGTCTACGATACAAAAGGGCAGTTACTTCATACGGCTACACCGATTAGCACCCGCAAGGCTGAAAACAGACTTGATTTTGACCCTTATTTTCACATCATAGAGGAAACCGTACAAGTAGCGTCACGGAGACATCCCTACGCTTTATATACCATTTATTCACCGATAGATGGAACTACTCTTCTGAAAAATGTTATCCTATATGATCAGTCGGGAAATTATCGTTTGTATTATTCTCCCGATGAGAAACAATTTTTCCTGTTGTATGACGGCCGTATTATTTATTCGTTTCCGATGATAAAAAAGACGTACGTCGGGATAGATGCGTTTTTTGATGACCATTCGTTGTCAAATGAGTTGATCGTTATTCATTGGCGAACTCAAAAAGAAGTACCGGTTGAATCTATTTTGCTATCGTCTTCAGGGAAAATTTTAGATAGAACGAAAGACGGTTCATATCAAATGCATTTGAGTATTGATAAGAAAGCGATAGAAGTGCTCAGACAAACAGATTCAGCAGGTGTTGAGCTGGCAATTTACACTCCGGAAGCAGATCAGTTGCATTGGGTGCCATTTCGCAAAGCCGAGCGGGATGTACGTGTGTTTACAGCAAATGCGGTTCATTATTCCGGGAGTGATGGTGAACAAAGTTTTGAAACACGAGATGGAGAAAGTATATTGGAATTGGGAAAAGGGACTGTTTCTGCCACCGAATTGAAGACAAATCATTTTTTAATTGTAGCCCATACAGATGGGAAGAGTGCCATCTATAACAGTAATTTCAAGCAAATCTGTGACAACTGTAGTATCCGTCCTGTGAATGATAAGTACCTTATTTTTGCATTGTTCCGAGACCCGAAAAGTGACTTGTTTGAATTGGTTGACGAATCCCTGACTCCGATTAGCAATCAACGGTATCGTGCTGCGCTGGGTAAAGCCGGAAAATTAATTGCGGTATTGACAGAAGCCAATGAAATAGAATATTTGACTGTGGGGGAGTAGGTGCTGATTCTACTTAACTGAAACCATAAAAAGACGCTCATTTTGACAGATAACAAAACCCCATATACGATTTGCATACGGGGTGCTTTTGTTTCTGTGGCGATTAAACGGTTAATGCAATAGGAGGGGTGTTCCAAACCAATCCTTCTCCGCTTTCTGATGGAACACTATTGTATGCATTTCCATTAAATTTCACTTTGAACCCTTGTGGACCGCCCCAGTCAAGGCCAAGGAATACTACGCTGTAATCTCCGTTTGCGAGGTAGACATCGTAGCTTCCTGAGAGCGGGCTGTTTACACCGTTGATAACAATCGGCCCTGTGTATTGTCCGGGTTGAATGTTAATGGTAACATTAACACTGTTGTAGTTTCCGCTTAGGATGCGCATCAGTTCAAAGCTCGCACCCCATTGATACGCAATAATAATCAGTTCATTGTCACATGCTGTAACTTTAATGGTATTCGACATAGTTTTCAATTTTAGTTTTTCTTACTCTTATGGATTTTCAGCTAGCTCCTCCTGTGTTTATACCGGACAGGTTACGGTTCTGAAATTCAGTTTTACCTTGGCCATTACAAAGTTGCTGTTGTTTTACGTGTTATTTCAGAGAGGAAATACCGGATCTCAGATACGCGTACTTCTTCTTGCTTTCTTGAAAATACCAGGTATAAATATGGTGTGGAGACTCCTGTTTTGATGATACTGATTGCAGCTCTCTGTTTTCTACGAGAAATAGGTAAAGCCTGTGCGCGGACTTTGCAGGGTAGGTGGCTTTACTTATTTTGAGTGCGTGAGGGATAGGAGCGGCATCCTTTTTTGAGCTTCGAGCAAAAGATATAGCGGATAGCCC
>DHNG01000039.1:98808-112418 GCA_002409405.1 Flavobacteriales bacterium UBA5422
AGATATAGCGGATAGCCCGACCCCTGCCCAGCCAATATCAATTTAAAAATAGGGCAGGGGACACGTCCTTATTATTCTGAATGTGCCTTACTTCTTACTGACGTTTCCTGCCAATTCGGAACCGGCTTTGAATCGGATTTTCTTTTTGGCTGCAATTTGTAACGGTTCTCCGGTGCGGGGATTGCGCCCCATCCGGGGAGCGGATTCCTGTACTTCAAAACTGCCGAGGTGGGGGAGTTGGATGCGTTCTCCGTTTTGGAGTGCTTCGGCAATAATGGTTGTAAGTGCTTCTAGGTTTCTTTTGGTTTCGGCTTTGGTGGTTTGGGTACACTCTGCCAGGCGTTCAATGAGTTGTTGTTGGGTCATAGTGATATTTAAAGTGGATTTTAATTGTTTATTTCCGTTTTTTCAATTTTATTCTCAACTAATGATTTTATTTTTGTACGCCCACTATGTCTATAATAACAGACTGATAGCTATCTAAACAGATTGCGAGCCAGCTCCCTTTTACTCTATAGAAATCACATTGGCATCTCCAAACCATTCTTTAGCCTTTGTTATAACTTGCATATCTGGATTGTGAAAGAAAACTGCTAAATTTTCTATAGCTCTTGTGCAACAAACATAAAATATCTTTTGAGTTCTATCTAATACGCTTGGTGAGCCTGTTTCTAAGAAAAGATTTCCAAAATTATAATTATTCCAACTGCCATTATCAAGTATGACTAAAACATTATCAAATTCCTGAAATGAAGGGTTGGTTTCTATTTTGTCGTTCATTTTGGGTAATGTTTTTTTCCATGCTTGAATTCATATTTTCTACTTTGAAGCCCCAACCAGTATTTATAAAGTTGGGCAAAATAGAAAATATTCTCATCGGGTTTTATATTCTCATGTATAATACCATTAGAAACCAAAATCTCTTTTAGTTCATCCACAGATTTAGAGTCAAGGATTTTTTCATTCTCTCTAAACACGCTTTCTAAGAACTCATAAAGCTCACTTTTATATAGAAATATTTGTTTGTATTTTTCACCTTTCTCTTTTAAATGATTAAAAATTATGGATAAATCTTTATTGAAATCTTCTCTAACTAAATCATCAAAATGCTGTCTAACTGCATTATCTCTATTTTCACGTGTAGCATAATATTTTTGATTGATTATTTGTTGGGGGCGTCTTTCTGGATCTTGGAGAGCTCCATCAATAGCTCCATCAACTAAATTTATAAACGGTCTCAGACTTATTGATTTTTGATCTGCGTTAGTTAAATTGAAATAGAACCAGTCAAACGTCTTTCCCAATGACCCCTGAGCACTTCTTACTTCTTTACCGAAAAATACTGACATAAATGGTTCTATTTCATTTCTGTATAAAGGAAGTTGGTTGTGATTTTTTTTAAGGTACTTTTTTGTCTTTTCACTAAAGAAATCATTATATCTTTTTGTTCTCGATATAATTTCAAACATTGCATTAAATGATTCCTTATCTGAAAATACAAGTTTGAAAAAAAACGAATAAACTTCCTCTCTGGACCATTCAATTTTTATTTTATTGTTTTCAAGACGACTGGTGTTTGTACCTTTTAGACGTTTATATAAATCCGTTCTTATAAATATTTTCGGACTTATATTTTTAAATTGATTTAGATTGTCCCACCAATAATCAACTAAAGGAGAAACGGCATCTCCCCATTCATGAGGCTCTATTAAATTGTCGAGTTGGTCGTAGAGGACGAATAAGGTCATATTATGACTATTTAAATACTGGTCCAACGCTTTTAAATCACTTTCTACTTGAATTATAAGACTATCATTATTAATAATATCATCAAACCGTTTTTTCGTTTCTGTGTCTGGGGTAATTGGTTTAATTAATTCTGACAACTCTGATCCATATGTAAAATTTAACTTTTCTTTTGCGTCCAAAAAGATAGAATTCCATGTATAAACAATCCAGAAGTTTGTAAAATAATGTCTCTTATCTTTTATCTCACTTGAACGAATTCTTTTAAAGTCAAATGATTTAGGCTCTCCTTTTCCCTTTAAAGAGATAATATCAATGAATCTTATATCTCTTTGATCCTCTACTTTGGCGATCTTCAAAAGTGTTTGCTTTATTTCCTTTAGTTCAGGGTTTCTTAACGCTTTATATATATATGTTTTACCAGTTCCCTTAAACCCTTGAATGATGAATTTTTCTTTTACGAAAAGTTCTTTCATTGACTCGCGATAAAAAAAAGTCTCCGCTCGCACTTCAGCATCCTCAGCGAATAGTTTTGGTTTCCCATCCTCGTTCCGTAGTTCCTGCTTTAATTTTCTAAGTATGGTATTTTTCAGTTCTATTGTTTTGGCATTAGACGGAAGTGTACTCTCCTCTATTTTGAAGATTTCTGAAATCTTTTCTGTTTCGTTTAAACCTGAGAAAATTGACACATAATCAGGAAATGTCTTTTCTGTAATTAATTTTAAATGATTCTTAAAATCTTCTGCATCTTCCGCACTTTCCTTTATTCCTATTTTTTCTAAAATTGTATTTCTTCTTAACTTATAAAATTTTGGTAAAGAAGGAACGTCATTTGCTGATTTCTCTTGTTTTATCTCCTGAATAAAGTCTGCATATCTACCAACTTCATTGATAAACGCCTCATGAAACTCATTGCTTAGGGTTTCATCATCTGGAAGAATTGAGTTAACCAATATTAATTCCGTCTTTGATTCTCCAGATAATTTGAGATCATAAAATCTATCCAGAATGAATCTTAAGCCAGGTTTAGTTTGTTCACTGCTTCCAAAGAAGCCAATAATACAATCTGATAACCTTAAGGCTGTTATACCAAAAATATCGTTAAAACCTGTTCTGGAATCAATGAGGATAATATCAGGATTTATATGTTTTTCTATTTCTTCAAACAGAGATTCAAAACCATTTAGAATAGCGGCTTCATTAGACAAATCAATTCTTGATAAAGCTTCTAAGTAGTGGTCTCTGTGAGTGATATAATCAGATGCAGTATCAATCGAACTATCACTTAAATTTCCGGCAGGGATTACATACAAGTTTTTTAATTCAGGAAGTTGAAATTCCTCATGTGTAATGACATAATCTTTTATTTCTGTAGTCTTTTGGAAGTTATAATCAACCAAATATTCAACGATTCCATTTTTAAACCCTGACCTGAGTATTTCGTTATTTGCTAAGTTGAAGAAGTTAATATACCCGGGAGCTTCAAAATCACAGTCTATCAAACAAACTTTCTTATTATGATTTATGGCTAAATCCATAGCGTATGACGTCAAGGTAGTTGTCCTTCCCATGCCTCCTTTATATGAATAGAAAGTTACGATCGGCGTTTTTATTGTTTTCTCTGATTTAAATAACTTACCATGCCTGTTGTTAAGTAGCGAATTAAATCGATATTTCAATCCTAATATTATTGATTCTTTACTTTGGAATGTGTTTTTCAGATATAGTTGTTCTTCAACATCTTCATTTGACACAATCTTGAAATTTATCTTGTAGTCAGGATATTCTTGTTTGAATTGTTCCAAGATACTTTCGTCCTCAGAAACGATAAGAACATCTAACTCTAAATTTAACCGAACGATTATTTTATAATCAATAATCTGTTTTGACTTTAATGAATCTAACGTTTCAACAAGTTGATTTGATATTTCTAAAATTTTTATCATACTATCCTACAATTTGAAGTAATGAATTATAAACCTGATTTGTTACCGACACGAATTCCCTTACCGCATTTTCATTTACAGACGCATGATTATTAGCTGCATGATATCTTAACTCAGCTTTCCATAAACGGAAGAGTGTCTGACATTGGGGACTGACTGTAATAGAAGAATCGATAAATGGTATTCTGGAATTGCTAAAACACAATCTCAATACTTCAAATTGATTAGTTTGGAAACCATGCCTTTCAACAAAATAGGAATACCCATGTCTTGATGAAAAGGAAAACCCCGTCCTATTACTAAAACTCGTGTCCTTATTTTTTACACTCCTATTCGGCGTCCACGAATAATGTTTATAAACGCTATATGTGCTAATTGCTTCCAAGATATAACCCGATAAATAATATAGATTATGAATGCATTCTTGTTTGTACTTATTAATAATCAATGAACTATTATCTAATTGATCAAGTCTGTCAATAGCATCTAGTATTGCAATGCAAGTTTTTAAATGCTTATCAGCTGCTGTCCTATATTCAGTGTAAAGCATATTTTTAATTAATTTTAAAAATTTAAATGTAATAAGAAAATATTCTTTGTTGGGCAAAAGAATAGGCTTGAAAATTTCACTTATCAAGAACTACAAAAAATGAAAGATTTTATTTATTCTCCACCAAGTGTTGCAGTAGTTTAATTTGCTCGTCTTTTACTTTTAGCAATTCAGCATTCAATCTTTTGATTTCGTCCAAAGCCTCCAACCATTTTTCAATAGGGTTGACATTCGTTATTGGATGTATACTTACACCACTAGATTGGTCGTGCGTATTGAATGTATTGGAGATTATATTCACCGCCTGTTCCTCGTCAAAATTCTCAATCGCTTCCACAGGGATTTTCAATGCATCAGAGATTTGGCGCAAGAGGTTAGCTTCAATCGTTTCCTTTTGTTCCAACAGAGAAATTTTCTGCTGATTCCAGTCATCGCCCAGCTCATAAGCCAGTGCGTCCTGCTTGATACCGAGCATCTCACGAAAACGTTTTACATTGCGGCCCTGGTGTATTTTCGGGTTGTTGGTGGTATGTGTCATAGTTCAAAAATAGCAATTTCTATAGATTATAAAAGGTACTCGTTGCAAATGTTTAAAAACAAGATAGTCATTTGTTTATTGACATCGGCTACTTTACAAAAATAAAAAACAATCGCCGGTATAACGACATGTAAAAAACAGGCTCCTTTTTGTAAGATACATTTCCTGTAAGTGGGATACAAATTCTGGTTGGGCAACCTTTACCGAAACAAAAAACACAACGTTATGAAAAGTATCAGAATACGCCGGATGAAAGTATATGACAAGACCCTTCAGCGAAGAGAAAACTATCAGTTTGAAAGATATAATGTAACCTTTCCCGAAATCCGATTGATGGGACGGTGGCTAGCGGAATGCGGATTCCATCCCGGGCAGGAAATCGAAGTTTCCACCGAAGCCCGTAAACTCACCATTACCATATCTCCGGCGCATAAAAATGAAACGCGGTAACAGGTAATTTGAAAAAACAACTAATTTTAAGGATGTAAATCCATTCGTATAACAAATGAAAAATGATTGGTCGGCATTTACCACGCTCCAGTTCCAAAAATATGCAGCACATTATGTAAAGATGAATTTCATCGCTGCCAATTGTGCTATTTATGAAGATGCAGGAGGGAGTAGGGGAGTGGATTTCGTTGTAAAAAATGAAAAAGGTCAGTACGTGGATATTTATTTAGCCACAGTTTATATCGGCAAGACAAATTATGTAGCCATTCCTAAATATTACTGGGATAAAGAACTCCGGGAGAATTTGTATGTGGCGTTGGTGCTGTTTATGGATGAACACGAACCTGTTTTTTACCTGATTCCGTCTATTGTGTGGCGCACACCGGATGAATTGTTTACCGATAGCACCGATTATTCCCGGAATAAACCGTCCTGGGGCATCAATATTTCAAAAAACACAATTCCAATACTGGCAGAGAAATACTGGTTTGAAAAGATTATGTTAAATAGGAAGAAGGATTAAGTTGGGATTGGGGGGGGCGTTGGCGGGGCAAAAATGCGGGTCGGTGCTGGCTGTGAATGGGCAAATGCTTAGTAATTCATTAAAGGCGTTTACGTTTTCCTCCGCCTTAGCGGAGGAACTACTTTAATAGAAGTACTTGCATTTGCACAGAGCGCGTGGCAGCATATTTTTGCCTTGATTTTTTGGTTCTTTTGCATCAAGGCAAAAGAATAAATAAAACAAGCTTGTGAGCGCCAGTATAGAAAAATGCGGAAAAAAGCCTGGTAAGGCACATTCGCATTTTTTGTATGCCAGCGAACGCCACGAAATAAAAATTTTCTTTCTCTTGTGCGTGGGCAAAAAAAATTAAATGCAGAGGCTGTGCGGTGGCTTTGTGCAGCAAAATTTAATGTGTAGATTTTTGCTAAAAAACACATTCAAAATTTTGCAAGCAAATTGCGTTGGCCGTGCGGCTATTTACACATAACGACTAATTATAGGACAAAATGCGAAGCCGGAACTTTATTTACTGGATATCGAAGACGTGAGCCTTTATTTACCCGCAGGGCAAGCGAAGTGCAACGTAGCGCAGACATAATAATCATTATAGCGGCAAATCATTTTGTCCTATAATTAATATTCCGTTAAACAGAGTAATACTATAGTACTATTTTTAGTTATTATTTTCAAAGGTAATTAAAAAGTGTTTTGGTGGTATTTTTTTTGGGTGTATTTTTTTGATATGGGGTAGGGGGTATTATTTAGTATATGTTTCTATTTATTATGTTTTCTCTTCCTCTGTCTGTTATAAATTCCATCACTAATGATTCTTGTTTTTTTGCCTTCGTTATGAATGCTTCTATTTTTTTTGAGAATGATTTATTACTTGCTTTCGCCATACAATAGAAATTAAAATCTTTTATCATTAAATGGCTGTAATTTTCTAATTTAAAGAATGTCGTTACCTGTTTTCTATAAATTGAAAACCTTACGGATATTTCTCTTTTCTTTTCATTGTCTCTGTCATATATTTGAGCAACGAATGCAAATAGTCTTTCTTTGTCTTTTTCAATTTCATCATGTACGATGCTGCAACAAGTATTTAATAATTTTCTTTTTTCTGAATTTGATAAACCTATATCACATACCTTGTATCTATTTGGATTATTCTCGTGTATTTTAGGATAGAATTTTATGAATGTTAGTTCTTCATAATAAAATAACTCGATCAAATAGATCATTTTCGGTCTTACTTTTACCTTGTATATCTTTCTTTCTTTTAATTCCAGGTCTCCATAAAATGAAAAATCTGTATCTCTATCGGATTTATGATATATCGGATTCCCGTATTGAAAGTAGTCAAATTCCATTATAAAAAAAAAGGACTGTTAAAACAGTCCTAAATATTATTATTACCGTATTTAATTAATATACAGCTTTATAAGCTTTCATTCGAAAACTATCTACCTCCTCGCGTGTCATAGGTTCTATTCTAATTGAACTTATGACCTTTTTAAACTCTTTAGAGGTGTTTGTTGATGGTTTATTAGAATTGATAGCTTTACTCATTTTGTTGTTGCTAACTACACATTTATTTACAAGTATTCCCATGATATAGATATGTAATTTGTTAGATTTATGCATACTAATATAGCCTATTTTGGCGATATCATGAGGCAAATATAAACTATTTATGGTAAAATTTGCATACCCAAATGTTAAATATTTGGGAAATTTCAAATGTTTAACGTTTTAACATTGTGGACAAGTGTTATTATATCTGTCTATTAAGTTTATTCATAAATGTCCCAAAATCATATTTTATCGCTTCACAATATTTGATCGTCCAAAAAACAGTAGGGGATATCAAACCTCTTTCGTATTTGGAAAAATTCTGTGCATCCATTCCAATTAATGCAGCTACTTCATTTTGGGTTAAATCCTTTTCAATCCTTGAATCACGTATGGTTTCACCCATTATTTTGTTGAATTTTTCCTTATCCATGATGGAAAATTCAAAATATTTTACTGCGCCCTTGTAATACTATAGTACCAGTTTTGTAAATTTGCTCTGAAAAGGGGTAGAATACTACCATTAAATAAACCAACAAATGATCAAAATGATATCTACTTTAATAATGGCTGCATTCCTTATGCATAGTTGTCAAAAAGAAACCTTTTACCAAAACCCAGCAGAAACCTATCAAGAAATTGAAAAACACTTCCTATTGACTTTAAAACACAAAACAGGGGATAGCCTGGTAGTTTCATTAAATGGTGTTCAAACAATCGCTCAATCTTTCGTTGTAAATAGTGGTGATCATTTTATTGTATCATCTCCAACATCCGGAATAGAAGTACACCATTCAACATATCCATGCATGTCTTATGATCGGGATCAAGTAATTGAATATATAAAAAACTATGTTGATAAAACCGGAAACCATGTAACAGAAATAAAATATGCAGATGACATGTACAGTCATATGTGGTAATGCCATAAAAGAGTAGGGGAGTATCTATCAAAAAAATGATATCAAACGTGTTTTGTTTTTTTCGGAATGAATTATACATTTATCGCATCATTTCTTAATCTTCAATCATGGAGGAAAAAGACATAATACCATATTTGAATATCGCACTGGATTTTATGCATGAAGAAATGCATGATTTCCCAAAAGGATTTTTACCGCAACACCTGATACAACATTTTGAAAACATAGGGGATGGGGAACTATCCCTAATCTATGCTAAATCCCTTCTTGATGTCCTGGTAACTCATAAAGTGGCAGAAGAAAAAGATGGATATTATTCTATAACTAAATCAGGTGTGTTACTTTCTAATATGGGTGGATTCAAAACAGAATGAATTTAAACTCTGATATACATAAACATGTATTTATTCCATAGGTATTTATACGTGTTTAATACCTATTTCAATTCCATGGTATTATAGTATTGGGAAAATTTTACCACAATTAGTTTATATTTGTCCTATCTAAATTTCAAAAGAAATGTAATTACCAAATTATTTGATTATTAGGTAAAACATTTAAGAATAAAACCCGGTGAGCCCTAACGAACTGGGTTTTTTTATGTCCGAAACACGGACGCATGGGTGAAACAGGTCGGAATTTAGGCGATTCCATGACCTATAAAAACACCTGGTAATATACATTTCCGTATGAAATTTAGACAAAAAGATGGAAAAACTCAAAAACTTGTTTTTTGTAAGTCCATTAAGAAAAACGGTAAACGTATATATCATCCAAAAGGGCGTGTATTCGCTTTCTGGGTTGATGTAGCGTAATTAACCTAAGCTACTACGATATTTAGGGGTATTGTAGTAGCCTCTTATCTCTAATTAAAACAACAAACCCAGACACTTTAAATATCCGGGTTTGTCGCTATTTTTTTGGTTCATGTGGCATTCTAACCTAAACTACAATTTTATACTTATACCATATCCCCAATTAATCCCGAATGTATACATCCGGAATATACCTAAATTGAATCCCAGTAATCATAACCGTCATCCTTTTGGCTATACCAGGATTAATTGTTCAATGCAAATATATAAATAAACTGGTATTATATTACCATAATTTAAGTTATTTTTGAATAAAAAAATAGCCTAGATCCTCAATATCTAGGCTATTGCTGATTAACCACGGCTTGAAGTTGGTTTATTGTTTAACTTAAATCAATTACGTATGCACCCTTCATACCCAACAAAACCGCTCACCGGAGTGGTTAAAAAATAGTATTCTATTTTAGCCGGATAAACTTAAGTCCGGCTTTTTTGTGTCATTTTTATTTGTCCTTATTCACTATAAAAGATCCCCATTGTTCAGCCATAGCTTTGGCTATCCCTGGATATGTTTTACTTCTTAAACTAGCTCTGTTTGGACTAGGAGGGAGCTTCCACATTTTTTGCTCCCTGCCTTCAACAATTTCAGTTGGTATTAATTCCGGTAATTTTCGTAACCATAAACACGTAGCCTTTGTTTCGCCA
Organism: Flavobacteriales bacterium UBA5422; assembly: GCA_002409405.1. Taxonomy (GTDB): domain Bacteria; phylum Bacteroidota; class Bacteroidia; order Flavobacteriales_D; family Crocinitomicaceae; genus Taishania. Next base: position 108,556 of record DHNG01000039.1, read on the forward strand.
TGACCGAATTGCCAAGGCTGTATCGTCTGACTAGGTTTAAATGGAAATCCATAATCCATCATTTCCTTATACAATTCAGGAAACCATTTATTTATGTAATCACCTCCATTTAAAATTCCAATGGGATTCTCACAACAATTTGATATTTTCCATACATCAAAGAAAAATCTTATTGATCTTTCCTGATCTCCTTTTTCCCTTTTTTCTTTAAACCATCTAGCACCAGATACAGTTAAATCAGTGCATGGAGGAAATGAAATAACAATATCCGGATTTAATATCTTGTGCGCTTCAAATATATCCATCTGATAATGCCATTCAGGATGTCCGCCTGAACATGTAAGAATGTCACAACTAAATGCATCAAACCCCAATTTCCTAAATTCAATTGTTACTGCCTGTGATTCCTCACAAGCTACTAAAATCACTTTTCCCATAGTATTTTTCGTTGTCCTATAATTAATATTATGTTAAATAAAAACAGTAACAAAAACCTTCCTTCAAAATACAATCCCCTTGAATCCTCCCCGTTTGAATTGTATTCACTAACTTTGGCTGAAAATTGAACTTTTGAAACGACTGTCCGTTTTTAGTATTCGTTCCTTTACAGGTCCCTTTCTGGTAACCTTCGCCATTTCTATGTTTATTCTCATCATGCAGTTCTTCTGGAAATACATTGATGATTTGATGGGAAAAGGAATTGAAACGATTTACATCCTGGAATTGTTGTTTTATGTTTCGGCGAGTTTAATTCCTTTGGCGTTGCCCTTGGCCATGCTGTTGTCGTCGATTATGACAATGGGAAATTTAGCAGAAAATAATGAGTTAACAGCCCTGAAAGCAAGCGGTTTATCACTGTATCGGATTATGCGCCCGCTGACGGTGATTGTATTGGTGATTTCCCTGGCTACATTTTTATTTGCCAATTACGTGATTCCGGTAGCTAATTATAAATGGCACTCCTTGATTTATGACTTCCAGAATACAAAAATTGCATCGATTATTGTCCCGGGAGTGTATACCAAAGAGCTGGAGGGATATGCCATTAAAGCAAATACAAAAAATGAAGACGGATCGTTTGAGGGAATTACAATTCACGATAAAACAGCTCCAAACGAACTCAAAACCGTAAAAGCAGAAAAAGGAACATTGTTTAAGTCTGAAAATGGCAAATACCTGTTTTTTAACTTAAAGAACGGAGTAATCATTGAAGAAATGGCAATTCAACCTCCTGTTTATGATGCAAATGGAGTCAGACAGTTAAATAATACATATAAGCGGGAAACACGGAGATCTACATTCGATCAGGCAACCTATAAAATTGATTTGGTCGGCTTTACAATGAGTCGCGGGGATGATGAAAGTTTCAAGGATGATTATGAAATGTTGACCGTTTTTCAAATCAGTGCAGCAATTGACTCCGTGAAAAAGAAAGTCAATTCTACACAAGGTGGCTTTGTGTCTACCATTAAGAACACACATGAATATTTCCAGGGAATTAATTACCGGAAATTGGTAGATTCTCTCCACGTAAAAAGCAATGATACCATTACACGGCATTTAGACATCAATAAAATGACGGGGTCAGAAAAGAATAATTTCATGGCAAATGCGATTCAGAAGATCGACTCTCGTATCGCTACGTTAGATACACAGATTGAGTACATGAATGCGGTGACCAGAAACTCGAATAAATATTGGGTCGAATTTTACAGGAAATTCGCCCTCACCTATGCTATTATTGTGCTATTTTTCGTCGGTGCGCCGTTGGGAGCAATTATTCGAAAAGGAGGATTCGGAGCGCCGGTTGTCATTGCCGCATTGTTGTTTATGCTCTATTTTGTATTGATTACGATTGGGGAAAGCCTTGTCGAATCTGAAGCTGTGAGCCCGTTTTGGGGAATGTGGTTCTCCTCAATTGTCCTCACTCCTATTGCATTTATACTCATGTATGCAGCTGCAAATGATTCACCACTATTTGAAAAAGAAACCTGGAAAAGTATGTTTGGTTTTTTACGCTTAAAACGAACAAAAAAATACGCTGCTAACTAACACATGAGAGTTTTACACCTTACGTATCGTGTTCCTTTTCCTGCCAATGATGGCGGATCAATTGCTATTTCCAATATGATTATTGGATTGAGTCAGAATGGATGTACATTGGATGTTGTAGCGATCAATACCCCCAAACACAAACAATCGGAAACAACACAAAACACGTTATATAATCAATACAATGTGTTTGTGGATACCAAAATTTCTGCATTCAAACTAATGAAAAATGTGTTGTTGGGAACTATTCCTTATAATGTAGAGCGGTTTTATTCTGAAGCAGTAACAACTCAATTGAAAACGTTATTGCAAGCGCATCCATATGATTTTATTCAATTGGAAAGTGCATTCACAGCATTGTACATGGATGAGATAAGGAAGTATACTGATGTTCCTGTCATTATCCGGACGCACAATATTGAATACATGATTTGGGAACGGTTGGCTGTACATGAGAAAAACCCGGTCAAAAAGTGGTTCTTCAAACATTTATCTAAACGCCTGAAGAAATTTGAAACAAGTTATTACAACAAGGCGGATGGAATTGCGTCCATTACACATGATGATCGATTGAGAATGTTGGAAATGGGAATCACCTCCCCTATTGCAGTCGTTCCTGCAGGAATTATCTTAGATAAATACTTGCAATACAAAGGAGATAAAGGAAAGTTAAACACAATATTCAGCATTAGTTCGTTGGACTGGATGCCGAATATTGAAGGGTTAAAATGGTTTCTGAAACATGTGTGGCCTAAGGTAGCAGTTGCTAAACCGGAATTGGAATTGCACATTGCCGGAAAGGCAACGCCTCAATGGTTAAAAGAATTGAATCAGAAAAACATCATTGTACATGGGTTTGTAGATGATTCTGTTGCATTTATGAATTCCTGGCAGCTAATGATTGTGCCATTGCTTTCAGGAAGCGGAATGCGTGTGAAAATAATTGAAGGATTTGCATCCGGAAAATGCGTTGTGAGTACATCTGTAGGTGCTGAAGGAATCCCCTATTCTCATGGAGAAAACATTGTGATTGCTGATACAGTTGATGAATGGGTAGATGCCATTATTTTATTGACAGAAGATAAAGAAAAACGAAATACGATCGAACGAAACGCGCAGGAATTGGTCTGCCGTGAATTTGAAAACAAACAGGTAATAGGCAAAGTGATTAAATTATATGACCAGATCAGAGAAGATCGGGAGCAATAAAAATGGACGGTAAAAAGAAATTAGTAATTGTTTTGTCCCGCTTTCCGTTTCCTCTGGAAAAAGGAGATAAACTGCGATCCTATTATCAGATCAAGGAATTATCCGATCGGTTTTCAATTCATTTGATTGCTTTAAGCGATACACCTGTTGAGGAAAACAGTATTCAGGAACTAAAAAAGTACTGCGATTCTGTTACAGTTCATAGGTTAAGTAAATTATCGATTTTGTTCAATTCTTTCATTGCACTTATTGGTAAAAAACCAATTCAGGTGGGCTATTTTTTTAATTATGCCATTCATAAAAAGATCAATACCAGCCTGAACACCATTCGACCGGATCATATTTTGTCGCAATTAATTCGGACAACAGAATATACAAAAAACTACCACCACTGTCCGAAAACACTGGATTACATGGATGCATTATCCAAAGGAATGGAGCGTCGAATTGAACGTGCCCCCTGGTATAAAAAATGGTTCTTTAAAACGGAATATAAGCGGTTGTTGATTTACGAGCGAATTATGTTCGACTACTTTGACAAAAAAACAATTATTTCAGAGCAGGACAAACGGTATATTTTTCATCCGGAACGGGAACAGATT
>DHNG01000039.1:112532-114825 GCA_002409405.1 Flavobacteriales bacterium UBA5422
CAGATTGTTTGCGTTCCCAATGGTATTGATACCCATTTTTTGGAACCTGTTCACGTTGAAAAAAAGTACGACTTTGCATTTGTAGGGAATATGAATTATCCTCCGAATGTAGAAGCGGTAGTGTTTATCGTTAATGAAATATTACCGGCATTTCCCAATGCAAAATTGCTGGTAGCCGGGGCAACGCCACATCCGAAATTGGTAAAACTAGCGAAAGACAACACGAATGTAGTTATTTCCGGGTGGATCGATGACATCCGGACAGCTTATGCGAGTGCGGAAATCTTCTTTGCTCCGATGAAAACAGGTACAGGAATGCAAAATAAGTTACTGGAAGCAATGGCACTTGGAGTACCTTGTGTTACAACATCGCTGGCCAATAATGCAATTGGGGCCGTTCACAATGAATCAATTATTGTCTGTGATACACATCAACAGATGATTTTACAGTTAAAAGAGTTGATTCAACATCCTGAACTGAGAGAAAAAATAGGAAGTGCAGGAAAACAATTTGTCAGCGAGCGATATAGCTGGAAAAAAGCAACACAGCATCTGATTTAATTCCCCTTATTCTTTATTGGTCATACATCCATGAACATAATCACTGCTTTCGTGCACCAATTCATGCAAGATTAGCTGAGAAGCCAATGCTAACTGTGTGTAATTTTGTGAGTTATTACCGAAATTAGCAGCTGTCGTTTGCCACAAAGCCGTAATTAATTCCTGTCCACCTTTCTTAGGTGCAATTTTATCTACAGCAGCAGCGACATTCAATGCTCCCGCGTGATAAACATGTAATACCAGTAACCGAAACCACAAATCCTGCTCATTGTAACTCAACTGATGTTTTTGAACAATTTTACGTGCTTCAGGAATACAGATGGTACGAATTAAACGAGATGCAGCATAGGCAGACCGGTCAAAATCTTTTCGTTCATCGACTGTTTTGTTCACAACCAATCCCTGATTTCGAGCTACAGCCGGCATTAGCTGAAATGCACCATATGCACCTGCAGATGATTTTTTGAGTTGCCCGGGAGATTCGATGAGTAAAATAGCCTGTGCATACCACGGATCGACATTATAGCGTTCAAATGCTTCCACGCCTTTTGATAAACTTGGATAAACATCAGAGAAACGGTAAAAATCATTTTTCCCTGTCGTTACATAAATGCGCTCGGTTGTATCCAGGTTGTATGCAAGTTTGATCGAATCTTTATACCGTTCTTTTTGTTCCTCTGTCTGACTTCTCCATTTAGCAAAAGAAGTAACAGCAATAATTTGCCGTGTTGACGCAACATTAATAATACATGAATCGGGAGAGAGCCGCATGATTTTTTTCCAGAACTGAGGCTGTGCCAGTTCGCTCCATTTGTCCTGGTACAACATCGCGGCATCCATCAATACACTGGAATTGTTGTCTTTTATAACATCTATTTTTTCGTGATCATACGAAGAGGGTTGACCGCAAGCAGAAAATGCAATCGTGCCGATTAAGGAAAGAGAAATAAGGGTGCGCATGGTTTCAAGAGTTTTAACAGTTGTTGAATTTAGAGATATTTCGTTAAACAACGTTTTTTCCTGTAAATTATTTTAAACAATGCTTTTTTAATAACAGCAACCGATCAGTCTGTTAAAACAAGTTTTAATTCCGTACTGATTCGGTTATCCATGCAGGTTGTACACGAAATTTGTACATTTTTAAACCACAAGGTGTCACCGGGATGTAGCTTGCTCAATTTTTTGAGTTGCTTTTCAGAAAAAGCGTTTCCAAATACTTTTAATACTGTTTCCTTCCCTTTTGAGGAAATGATAGCCAATTCACATTTAATCACGTACATAAACGGAAGCAATGACTGATCCGGGTATTCAAGCATTAATCCCGGATTGTTCAATAAGTATGTTTTACTGAGAGGTCCGTTCGGAAGTTCTCCCAAAAACAGTTCAGGAACGGGGATATCCCGTGCTTCTAATTCAAATTGAGTCGTATCGCTTGCTGCTGTTACTACATCAATAACAATGGATGAGTGCGATTCGTCAGGAACAATATAAAATGTGTTCAGATATCGTTCAACGGTATCATTTTCAATAAGTACACATAGAATGGAATCATTGGTGGATGACTGAAATTCCAACAGGTTATAAAAATTCCGGTAAACAACAGGCTGACTGGGGTCCGACAACGAAGAGTTTCGCATCTCCAATTGCGCATGCATCACATAAGACGAAAATAAACAGACAAGGGCAAAAAAATACTTCATGGAATGGTTTTATACCGGGACAACAAAAATCA
>DHNG01000039.1:114936-117265 GCA_002409405.1 Flavobacteriales bacterium UBA5422
ACCGGGACAACAAAAATCAAACCAACATCAATACTTGATAAATACATTCTTCGGCTCTGTAAAGAATCGCAGGGCTTCCCATCCACCTTCTCTTCCCACTCCGGAAGCTTTTACACCACCGAAAGGAGTACGAAGATCGCGCACCAACCATTCATTGATCCATACAATTCCGGCATCTACTTTATCAGCTACACGATGTGCACGTTGAAGATTAGATGTCCATAAAGTTGCACTCAATCCGTACTTTACTGAGTTGGCCATCATCAATACCTCTTCTTCCGTGTCAAAAGGAGTAATCGTAACAACAGGACCGAAAATTTCTTCCTGGTTGGTTCTGCAATCATAGGCCAATCCTTCAATTACCGTAGGACGCATGTAATACCCATTGGTGTATGGTTCAGCAAGGACTTCTTTTTCGCCACCTGTCAATACGGCACCCCCCTCCTGCTTTGCTAATTCAACATAGGAAAGAACTTTCTCCAGGTGCGACTTTGAAACCAATGCTCCCATCCGCGCATCCGGATCAGAAGGAAACGAAACCTTCATCTTACTGACCTTATCAACAAAAGCCGTTTTGAATTTTTCATAAATAGGACGTTCAATAAAGATCCGTGAACCACACAAACAAATCTGTCCCTGATTGGCGAACGAAGAACGTAGTGTTACTTTCAACATTTCCTCAAAATCACAGTCAGCGAAAATAATGTTTGGATTTTTCCCTCCCAGTTCCAGACTTAATTTTTTAAACATCGGAGCGGCAGTGCGTGCAATATACTCACCGGTTGACGTTCCTCCTGTAAATGAAATCGCTTTGATTTCAGGATGCTTAACAATCGCATCACCTACCGTTCCTCCCAGACCATGTAATATATTTAGAACACCATCAGGCATGCCGGATTCCTTGATAATTTCTCCCAATAAATACGCGGTGTAAGGTGTCACTTCCGATGGTTTTGCGATCACACAATTTCCAGCAGCCAATGCAGGTGCTATTTTCCAGGAAAACAGGTACAATGGGAGGTTCCATGGGGAAATACAACCGACAATTCCGACTGGTTTGCGTATGGTGTAGTTTACCCCTACTCCTTCCATGTAATGCGACTCGCTTGCAAAATGCTGAATTCCTGTTGCGAAGAACTCAAAATTAGAAATGGCACGTGGAATATCAACGTGAGCTGCCAGTGATAAAGGCTTTCCATTATCCCTGGATTCAGCTGCTACAAATTCATCCATCCGGCGACGAATTCCATCAGCAATCCGCATCAGGCAATTCCCTCTCTCTTCAATGGAAAGTGAGGACCATGCAGGAAACGCTTTTTTCGCGGCAGCAACAGCATTCTCAACATCCTTTTCATTTGAATTCGGAATGAGTGAATATATAGCGCCTGTTGCAGGCTCATAATTATCAATATAGTTCCCGTCAACAGGAGCTGCTGATACTCCATTAACGAAATTGGATAACTTTTCCATAGTATTATTAAAATAAAGTCTTTGTTAATTTTAAGCCTTACAAATATAGTGTTTTATTGGCAAGACCGCACACCTGCAATGAATTCTGGACCAGTCTGATTTTGCCTGATATGTTTTCCCTGCATTGCGTTTATTTTCATGAATTCATCCATGAATAATTGTATCTTTGCCGAAATTTATAGAACCATGCGTGTACTCATAACCGGAGGAGCGGGATTTATTGGTAGTAACCTGACAAAGCGATTGATTGAAGAAAATCACACAGTAGTCGTTTTGGATAATTTGCTGAGAGGAAATAAAATTGATACGGAATCATTTGAAAAAATAACCTTCATAAAAGGAGATGTTCGTGATTTTGAAACTGTTCTGGAAGCAAGTAAATCGTGCGACATCATTATTCATTTTGCTGCTGTATTAGGCGTTGACATTGTTGCGGACAATCCTGTTGAAACAATGGATGTAGAAGTTATCGGAACCAGGAATGTTGTACTGGCAGCCCAGATTAATAACGTGAAAAAGATTATGTACGCTTCTACAAGCGGAATTTATGGGCATTCTGCTATTGGTAATGCACTTACTGAAGAAGTATTGGTCGATCCCAGAACATCTTATGCGATGGCAAAGCGCTACAACGAAATTTACCTGGCTTCTCACCACGAAGAAAAAGGAATTGATGCAATTGCAGTACGCTTTTTCAATGTTTACGGATACAATCAAGATAACAGGATGGTAATTCCTCGCTTTTTTGAGCAGGCAACCAACAATGAACCGATTACGGTATTTGGCAGTGGTAAACAAACGCGGGATTTCACCTACATTGACGATACTGTTGAAGCATGTGTAAGATTGATGGATGTAA
>DHNG01000039.1:117411-117812 GCA_002409405.1 Flavobacteriales bacterium UBA5422
AGGATTTCACATTGTGAATATTGCCAATGAAAAAGAATGGTGCATCGAAGATTTAGCAACTGAAATTAAAGACATTACCAAGTCTGATTCCGAGATCAATTATATTGAAGCTCCAAAGAAACGATACGATTATGAAGTAGAGCGCCGGGTCGGAAGTTCAGATAAATTATTAGCTTTGACCAATTACAAACCTGACACCTCACTGAAAGAAGGGTTGGAAAAAATATACGCATTAAATTACAAATAATAGAAAATGGCTAGAGATACGGAGATTTTTAAATTAATCGAAGAAGAAAAGCAACGTCAGATCAACGGAATTGAGTTGATTGCTTCTGAAAATTTTGTCAGCGAAGAGGTAATGCAGGCGATGGGAAGTGTATTGACAAATAAATATGCTGAAG
>DHNG01000039.1:117954-118093 GCA_002409405.1 Flavobacteriales bacterium UBA5422
TGACAAATAAATATGCTGAAGGGCTTCCGGGAAAACGGTATTACGGAGGTTGTGAAGTGGTCGACAAAGTAGAGCAACTGGCAATTGATCGGTTGTGTCAATTATTCGGTGCTACATGGGCAAACGTACAACCGCATTC
>DHNG01000020.1:0-8426 GCA_002409405.1 Flavobacteriales bacterium UBA5422
CGGCGCAAGATCGCCTATTCTTCCTCTTCACAAGCTACGCTTGTTCTGGTGGGAGAGTAAGTCGATGCCACTTTTTTGTTTTATATTGCTTCACTGATAACACTCTCTGATACAATAAAGGCTCCTTCAAACGCAACTTTTCCCCTTCCGAAGTAAAAGAACTACTTGCTTGAAAACCCCAACCCCATGTTGACTTTGCGGCCTCTGCGATAAAAGAAATGCAACTTTGCGCCTCTGCGGTAAAAAGAAATACTTCCTTGTTTGAAAACCCCAACCCATATTGATCAAATGAATCCGAATTTGTTGAAAGAATGAAACGAATAACTCACTAGTCTTACTCAAGAACCGATAAATGTAGCTTATAACTGAATAACTCCTTCAAACGTAGAACTCTGCGGCCTCTGCGATAAAAGCAATGCAACTTTGCGCCTCTGCGGTAAAATAAATACTTACTTATTAACTATTAGCAGAATGTGGTCTTCCGTAGGCTAAAAAGAACGTGTGAATTCCCCCAAATTACAACCCTGTATATCTAAACAGTGTTAGAATAGCAACTTTATTTAACTTCTATTTTTTGATTATAAATTATTTCTTGCGCACTATTTTTGATCACTAATAAATAAATTCCCTTCGAAACAGAGTTGATATCAACATGTGTTTCTTGCAAGTTACTGGCTTTCGTTGTCAAGACTTCTTTTCCAAGTAAATTAAACAGAGAAATTTTAACGTCAGAAGAAGCACCAATGGAAGAAGATATTGTCAGCTGGTCACTGGCAGGATTGGGGTATACAACGATTTCCTGATTGTTTCCCACTGTTTCAATTGAAACCAATGGATTTGTACTAAAATCATCATTGGAACTGATGTACGGCTGATCCTTACCAATTCGGATAACAAAAATACTTGATCCGCCGGGACCAATATCTTCATTGTATCCAACGGCAATCGCTCCGTGATTGTATGTTGTGATTATTTCTCCCAAGACTTGAGTAGATGCGTATTGTACGGTACCTAATGTTGAAAAGTAATCTCCGTTATAGGTAAACGAAAAGAAGAATAAGTCTTCTTTTCCATAAGAAAATTCATCGCTATTAGACGTGCAAACGGCAAAACGCCCGGAGGAATTGTGCGAAGTAATACCAACACCTGCTTCTTTATTGCTGTTTTGAGTTGTTGTGTTAATAATAACACCCGATCCGTCTGTGATTAATACGTATAATTGAGATTGATCAAGAGAAGCATTTATTTTTCCTCCGACACCATAAATTTTTTGATTGGATAAGTCGATGTCAAGATCTGCTATTTCATAGTGACTGTTATCCCCAGATATATGATTCCATAATTGTGTACCATTGTCTTGCATCCTGGTTAACCAGGCCTGTTTGAAATTCGTGAGATTATTATAGAAATAGCCTCCGATAATAAATGTAGAATCGTCAAAAGTTTTTATAGTTAAAGCATTATCATTCCCCGGATTGTCAATCTGTTCTTCCCAAAGGACAGTTCCGTTATAATCTGTCCTTACGATGTAAATGTCAGTTAATCCATCAGAAGTATTATTGGTTTCTCCAACAAGAATCAGCCCGTTATCAGCTGTTAAAGCCATATCGTGCATCCGTTCCCAACTACTTGTTCCATATGTCTTAAACCATTCTTCTGTTCCATTCTCACTAATTTTCCATACGGCAAAATCATAGGCACCGTTTCCGGATGAATTGGTATATCCTCCGACAAAAAAGCCATCATTTGCTATGTGTTTTACCCTTATTCCCCAATCAGTTTCAACTCCTCCATAATGGTGTGACCAGACGTAGTCACCCAGACTATCGACTTTTAGTAGAAACATTTGAGAGGGACCATCCAAAAAACCAGAAGAGGCACCGGTAATGACATAACTGGAATCCGGTAGTTCAACGATTCCCTGCCCGAAATCATACCCGTCACTTGAATATTGCTTATAAAAATTGGATTGACTGTATCCCAATCCGGAAAGCAGTAAAATGATTAACAGCGCTGATAATTTCATTGTCTCATTTTTTAGTTATTAAAACGATAGCTCAGGTTCAGTGAGCATCCATATCCTTTTCCAACACCAATTGTTCCAACAACATCACTTGTCGCTATACCAATGTTGAAGCTTTTCCATACAGCTTGTGCGTATAAATTTGCCCGAAGACCTGTGTATCCACCATACGACACACCAACTCCCATCCGGAACCATTTTTTACTTCTGTAATGCGCACCGGCATATAACATAGGAATAGATCCATTTTGAACATAGACCCTACCTCCGTAGAAAAACTGAAACATTTTAGTGTTGTGTTCATCAATGATCTTTCCGATTTGAACGGTAAAAGGAAGCGCAATTGTCTTGGAAACGGTATCTCGTCGGAGTCCCAATTCATCTGCTACATTTTTTCCTTCTCCAAAAACCGTTTCACCGTTAGTTAAATTTGAAATAGTGTATCCATCATATTGAATAAGCGTATCCATTGAATAACGGGAAATATTCTTATTGATAAACCCGACACCTAAATTCTGAACTGAGAATTGCAGGAAAGAAGGTTTTTCGTCGGGACCCACCTTGAAAAAGAAATTGGCATCTATTCCAACGCCGATTCCTTTATAATAAGGTCCCATTGAAGTAATGTCAGCACGACCATTTAAACGTAATTCAGCATCAAAACCAGTTTCATCCTGTTGAAACGAAGCATCATTGAGGTAAGCTCCAATATAATTCGTGATTCCATACACATTGAGTGAGATACTTGATTTGCTTTTTCCATCAATGAACCCGAAGCCGATTTTATGCGCAGTGGTTAGTCCCACCACCATATTCGACAAGTCGACTTCTGAACCTAGATAGGGCTCATTTCCGCGGAACATTAATCCGAATAAGCCATCTCTGTATCGTGCGGCACCACTGGAAAACAGACCTGCTTTTACCACAATTCCCCAATTCTTGGTTTTAAACGGTTTGGCATTATAGTTAATGTATTCCAACGTCGGTTCCGCATAAAATCCGATTCTGTTCAATGACCGTTGCTTTCCATCTACTTTCGTGATGAGATCAGCTGGAATTTCTCCTCCGAAAACGAAATAATTTGTCAGCTTATTTGAAACAGATGATGTTGCAAATTCCCCGGATCCAATCAAATTGATTTCGTGCTTTCGCTGTAATGTATCGTAATTAAGGGGTAAAAAATTTTGTGCTGTCGAGGAAAACAGAACAAAAAATAAAAAGATAAAGCCAACAAGCGAACGCATCATCATATCTATTCTCAAAAGGGTTGTATTCAACGGTTAACAAATTATTTTACATGAAAACTACTTATTCAAATGACAGATGATACAAGTTTTCATAATTTAAACGTATTCCGGATTTAATCCGTTGGCTAAAATAGTTATTTTTTGTTCATCATACCGCGGTGATATCAAACAAAAAAGGGGACATATTGTCCCCTTGTACTTATTGTTAATACTGATTTACCTGATTAAGTTCACATGACCGGTAAATTGCGACTGTTGGCTTGACGTTCGTCCTTTCACATCAATTTTCCATGTGTACGTCCCGTCCTGACATAATTTGCCATCAACACCATATTTGCCGTTCCACCCCACATTCGTATCATGTGATTCGAAAATAACTTCTCCCCATCGGTTAAAGATAAGTAACGTATAATTGTATGGATCAAATCCTGTCGTGAAGATTGGTTTGAACGTTTCATTGTAATCATCTCCATCCGGTGTAAATGTATTCGGTACGTAAAACAATAACTCTTCTTTAAGGGTTACAGTTGCGTATGCAGTATCCACACATCCTGCAGGAGTTGATGCAACTAACATTACCTGATAAACACCTGCAAAATCATTCGGGTATTCATGGTATGGTGAATGTTCATAGCTAGGTGCCGTTCCGTCTCCAAAATCCCAGTAATAAGAAGTTGCACCGGACGATTCATTGATCATCTGCGTTTCCCAGTCATAGGTTGTTAACTCTGCCGGTTTAGGGTAGAAGTCAGCAACAGGATTCGCTTCAACACATACATAATTATTGATGGTTAAGCTATTGGTACATCCTTCCGGAGTACTAACAACTAATGTTACATCAAAACAACCCGGCACATTGAATACAGAAGAAACAGATCCACATCCTTGTAATACTTCACCATTCCCTAAATACCATGTGCAATTTGTCAGGTTTCCGGTAGAATTATTCGTAAAGGTTGGTATAACGGGATTACAACCATATAAGTTGATGCCATCGATATCCATTACCGGAATCGGCACAACACTTACAGTAATCTGATCTGTGTTACGACATCCATTGTGATCCGTTCCGATTACCGTATACGTTGTTGTGTCTGTAGGTGTGAATGGAACACCATTTACGACTCCATTGTCCCACTGATATGTTTGAGCTCCTGAACCTGTTAATACGATCGGAACAGCTGCACACACAGAGAAATCATTCCCTGCGGAAACGTTTGGCAAAGCATGAATGGTTGCAATCGTAGACACATTTTGTGTTTGCTGACAACCTAATGTACTTCCTTCCTGAATATTGGTAATTGTATAAATGAATGTACCTGTAGTTCCTGTGGAAACAGGGAATGTAACAGTTGAACCGGTAGAAGTAGCAAATTGTGTTGCCCCGCCATTAATATTATAAGCAAATGTATACGGAGCAGTACCAACAGAACCTGTAAACACAACCTCCGGAAGAACGGCGTCCATGTGACATGCTTCAACAGGAGCAGAAATAGATGCAACAGGAAGTGGATTGACAGTAATTGTTTCGGTTAAATTCAAATCCTGATTACACAAACTTGCAGGATCCATTACATTGGTTAACGTATACACATATGTTCCTGGAACAGCTGTTGATTGGGTAACGGTTGCGATGTTAGAACCTGAAGTTGTAACGGTTTGTGTCGGCCCCCCGTTAATGTTGTAACTAAACGCATATTCATCCGAACTGTTCTGACCTGTAAATGTAATCACAGGTGCTGTTGCATCCTGACAAACAGTAACAGTACCAGCTATTGTTGCAGTTGGCATTAAATTCACAACAACGGTTGCAGTACCGGTTTGTGCCTGAAAACATCCGGTTGTTACATCCATGACAGAGATCAATTGGTATACATATGTTCCTCCCACACTTGTCGGAACATTAACCGTTACGCTTGGAGATCCGGAAGTCATTACTGTTTGATTAACACCTCCGTTAATGGAGTAGGTAAATTCATAGTCGGAAGTTCCATAATCACCGGTAAATGTGATTTGAGGTTGTGCTGAATATTGACAAACAGTTGTGGATCCATAGATCGTTGCTGCCGGCAATGGATTGACAGTGATTGTCTGTGTTTCATTAATGTTTTGATTACAACCTGTAGCTGGATCAGAAACATTCAAAAGTTCGTAAATATAAGTTCCCGGAACATTCGTAGGGGCATTTACAGTCGCTTGATTACTTCCCCCTGTTGTTGTAATTGTTTGTGAAGTTCCTCCGTTGATGTTGTATGAGAATGTATAATTTCCGCTACTGCCTGTCCCTGTAAATGTAATGACCGGCTGTGCATCGTTTTGACAAACTACTACTGTTCCGGCAATATCAGCATCCGGCAATGGATTCACAATAACCGTAGAAGAGTGTCCCGAACCAGTAAATGTCTGCGAACATCCGGTAGAAATGTCTTCAACAGCTAATAACGTGTATTGGAACGTGCCGGGAGTTGCAGTAGGCACATTAATTGTTGCTGTGTTTGTACCGCTGGTAGAAATCGTTTGACTGGCACCTCCGTTTAACGAATAGGTGAATTGATAATTGGAAGTTCCGTTAGATCCTGTGAATGTAATTACAGGAGCAGCAGCATTTTGACAAACAGTTGCATCTGTTGCAATTGTTGCATTTGGTATCGGATTTACTACGATTGTAACCGATCCTGTCTGATCTTGCTCACACATCGCTGAACTGGATGAAGAGACATGAGTCAGGTTGTACGTGTAGCTACCAGGAGTAGCCGTAGGTACAGGAACTGTTACGGAGTTTCCGGAAGATGTGGTTACTGTCTGAGCAGCACCTCCGTTTATGTTATAAGTAAATGTAAATGGCGGAGGAGTCTGGCTCCCTGTAAAGGTGATTTCAGGAGGAGTATCTCCGGAACAGACAACATCGTTTCCTCCGATAGTTGCTTCAGGTCCTTGTATAACAGAAATAGGAACCTGGGCAGTTGCAGAGCATCCATCTGCAGTCTGAATGGTGAGGATTACATTCCCGCTACCAACAGCATTGTATACGTGATTCGGGTCTGTATATGTTCCGGTTGTTTGCGGGACGCCCGATATCGTCCCCGTCGAGGAAGGGGTGACGACCCCATCACCAAAATTCCATTGATATCCGGTTATTGTACCACCGGGATCGACAACCGATGTGTTCGTAAAGTTCACACTTCCACCAACACAAATTGAATTGTAGTCTGTTGTAAAAGAAGCTGTAGGTGCAGGATAGATAGATGCATTGTAGGTTAATGTTGCAGAACAGATTGATCCGATAGGTAAAATGTTCACCGTATAAGTTCCCGGAGTTGTAATGGTAATCTGTTGAGTGGTTTCTCCTGTACTCCATTGATATGCCTGAATCCCTTCAGACGGAGCAGACAAAACAGTGGATGATCCTTCACAGAATTGTTCAACCTCCATGTTCTCACAAGTTACATCTACATAAGCATAACCCCAGTGTCCTGATTGTGAACAGTCTCCTACAGTAATCTCAAGCGTAATTGTTTGACCGATATAAGATTCCAACGGAACAAAAACGGAAGTCCAGTCACGGTAAGCAACTCCACCGCCGGTAACCCATCCCGGGGCTCCGTCTCCAAAGTATGAAAAGTATTGAGCACAGGAAACTTCCGATCCTCCAACAAAGACACGTGCACTGAAAAATGGTCTTTGCGGATTCGTGTGTCCTGTTCCCGGATCTTGTAAAACGGCCATATAGCTATAGGTAATTGCAGGATTACTGGCTGCTACAACAAATGTTTTCCGCAACCGGGCATATCTTGAACCTGTTCCTGTACCATCTCCCAGCATTGCGGAATTACCTCCCTGGAAAACTCTTGGAGATCCGGTATATGCATCGGTTCCTCCAGATACAATAGCATGTTGACCACCACAGGCTGTTCCTTCACTGGTAGTACCACCCATCGTTGCCCCGGTTACAGTTCCACAAAATGCGGTCCATCCTGTATAATCTCCCATTTCAAAATCTGCGTTCAGACATGCAGCTGTTTTAGGAGCGTTATCAGCATTCGGTTCTTTCTTAGGAATGAAAATACCTTTACTAACTTGCTCCATTTTAGAATTGTCAGTAATTACAGGCTTTTCAAACCAATAATTGTCCTTTGTTTTTGCAATCAGTTCAATGAAAATCGTACCCAGTTCATTTGTGCTTCTGTTTTTGAAACATACTTCATTCACCAGGTAATTAATGAACTTTTGTTTTTCATATGAATTTAGCTGCATGAACGCTGAAAAATCAATTTGAAAACGATTTCTGAAATCCGTTTTGAATGCCGTATTCTTTTCAAGTTTCTCAAACGCAGCTTTAACATCCTTTGTACAACTTACTTCATGACTGGATACACATGAAGCCGTATGGACGTGCTCCTGAGAAAACGAAAAATTCATTGCAAAAACTGCAAGAATTATACTCAACAAAAAGTTAAGCTTCCCCACTTTATTGACCTTGTAGTTAGTAGCCATAGTAAAAGTATTAATGAGTGTTAAAAATAGTATTATTATCAAAGTTCCCTATAACTAATACGTTAAAATATCAACCAGGTAGGTTTCAAACCTGATACATTTAATAATTGGTAGTGTTGATGTAATTTTTGGTTTGTTCTATTGAACGTTAGGAGTTCATAATAAATGCTGTCAGTTCATCACGTTTTCTTCTGGAAACAGGGATGGATGTACTGTCCATGAGAATGATATTCCAATTTTCTCCTTTTTGAATGTAGAGTATAAAATTGATATTCACAACATAGGAATTGTGTACCCGTATAAACAGATGGTCAGGAAGATAATGGCTTCCGATATTGGAAGAACTGGTTACTCTCCGCTTATTAGATGTAACAAACGTTGTATACTTCCCACTTGATTGGATGTACATAATCTCCGCGTAACTAATCATATCAATCCTGTCCACAGAATTAATAACAATTCTATTTCTGTTCATTGGTAGTAAGTATTGATGGTTTATAAGTTAACTTAAACGTCTCGTCTTAAAAGGTATTCACTGATTTGATTTAATAGTAATTTATTTTTTTCCGGAACACTTACCTGATGCATTTCCTGTTGAGCCAGAAAAAAGTAATGGTTCATCACATCGACACTTTTGTTTTTCACCCCTATTTCATCAAATA
>DHNG01000020.1:8511-21786 GCA_002409405.1 Flavobacteriales bacterium UBA5422
GCGCTGCCACTGCCTGTGCTTTATTTCATCAAATAGTTGTGTGGTTTCATATATTTTTAGTTGCCTGTTTTGTTCAACTGATAGTGCATTTAATCTGTTTAATTGCTCATCATTGGCATTTTCTCTGGCTAAAAGATATAAAATTGTTTTTTTATTTGCAATTACATCTCCTCCTGTTTGCTTTCCGAATTTACCGGGATCTGCATACAAGTCGAGAATATCATCCTGAATTTGAAATGCCAGACCGACATACACACCAAAATTATAAATATGTTTCCGATCATTCTCAGAAGCATTTGCAACAATTGCTGAAAGTTCCAACGCGCATCCCAGCAACACAGATGTTTTTAACCGGATCATCTCAATGTAATCATCGATACTGATATCTTCCCTTTCCTGGTAATCCATATCCATTTGCTGGCCTTCACAAATTTCAACCGATGCTTTGTTAAATGTCTCCAGCAGCAAACGCAGATTCCCTTCTTGTTTTTCAAGGAGTTGATATGCCTTTATCATCAGCATATCTCCGGATAAGATGGCCGTATTGGAATTCCATTTTATGTGGACGGTGGTATATCCTCTTCTTAAAGGAGCAGCGTCCATTATATCGTCGTGAATCAATGTGAAATTATGAAAGATCTCAACTGCTAAAGCTGCATGAATTGCTTTTTCTTTTTCCAGTCCAAATAATTCTGCACCCAGCAGCGTTAAAACAGGTCGCATACGTTTTCCCCCGATTTGCAGAAAATACCGAATCGGATCGTATAGCGTTAAAGGGAGGTCAGGGATGCTTATTTTTTTTAGTTCACGCTCGATATAGGTGGTATAAGCAGAGATAAATTCCATTAATTTTTGTTGATTAAATTGAGTAAATATTCACCATACCCACTCTTTATAAGAGGTTGTGCAATTTTCCGGAGTTGATCTTCATTGATGTATCCGTTTCGGAATGCTACTTCTTCAATACAACCGATTTTTAATCCCTGCCGTTCTTCAATTACCTGTACAAACTGCCCTGCCTGCATGAGTGAAGCAAATGTACCCGTATCTAACCAGGCCGTCCCTCTACTCAAAACCGCAACTTTTAATTGATTTCTTCTTAAATATTCAGCATTCACATCCGTTATTTCATATTCACCTCTTGCCGAAGGTTGTAAGTTCTTTGCTATTTCTACAACAGTATTATCATAAAAATATAATCCGGGAACAGCATAATTGGATTTGGGAACTTCCGGTTTTTCTTCTATCGAAATGGCATGCATGTGCGCATCAAATTCTACCACTCCATATCGTTTTGGGTCGCTCACATGATAGGCATAAACAACACCACCGGACGGATCATTATTTTCTTTGAGTAATTCATCCATTCCAACACCATAGAAAATATTATCTCCCAAAATGAGGGCAACTTTTTCATTTCCGATGAATTCTTCCCCGATTACAAACGCTTGTGCCAAACCGTTGGGCTTTTCCTGTACTTTATACTGAAACTTACATCCCAGAGAGGAGCCATCTCCCAATAATCGTTGAAAATGAGGTAAATCGTGTGGTGTAGAAATGATTAATATGTCCCGTATTCCTGCATCCATCAGGATAGAAAGCGGATAGTAAATCATTGGTTTGTCATATACGGGCATGAGTTGTTTACTGACTGCCAATGTTAACGGATGCAAGCGGGTTCCGGAGCCACCTGCAAGAATAATCCCCTTCATGAATGTTTGTTTTGTTCAATAACCAAAGTAACGCATTTTTTTTCAAATGAGCGATGTATCAATCAATATACAGGAGACAATAAACATGTTAAAAAACACCTCGATTTAATGAGAAAAACAAGAATGTGTTATATTTGCTTGCAGGCAATGTAGAAAATACTACTTTTTGACAGGTCCATTGCCAAGGCGAATTTTATAACTAAAACTTTCAGGAAATTATGAAAAAATGGGAACTTCACAGGAAATTCAAGGCAATCGTTTTGAATTCAAAACTTACTTTTTTTACTGGTGTTTTTTGCCTTACAACAAGTGTTAATGCTCAAAACTGGGATCAACTGGTCAAATTAACAGCAGGTGACAGAGCAGCCATGTCCCGCTTTGGCCACAGTGTTGATATTTCAGGAGATTATGCGGTTGTAGGAGCTCCATTTAGTGGAAATGATGAGAATGGCGGTAATTTCCAGGATCAGGCAGGTGCAGCTTATATTTTACATAATAATTCAGGAACCTGGTCCGTTGTTCAGAAAATTGTAGCATCAGACCGTGCTCAATACGATTTCTTTGGCGGATCTGTTGCCATTGATGATGATTACATTGTAGTGGGTGCAAACATGGAATCCCACGATGCAACAGGCGGAAATTTGCAAAACAGAGCAGGTTCTGCTTACATTTTTCACAATAACGGAGGTACATGGTCACAGGTTCAGAAAATTGTAGCATCAGACAGAGCAGCAGATGATTTCTTTGGCTATTCCGTATCCATTGATGACGATTATATCCTTGTCGGAGCATACGGAGAAGACCACAATGTTGCAGGTGTATCAAATATGTCAAAGTCTGGCTCGGCGTACATCTTTAAAAATAACTCAGGCACCTGGTCACAGGTTCAAAAAATTGTAGCATCAGACAGAGCTGCAGATGACCAGTTTGGTTACTCCGTAAGTATTTCTAAAGATAAACTGATTGTCGGAGCCTATACAGAAGATCACGATGCAACGGGAGGAAATGCATTACAAGGTGCAGGTTCGGCATACATTTTTGTAGACAACGCAGGAACCTGGACGGAACAACAAAAAATTGTAGCAGCTGACAGAGGGTTTGACGATAATTTCGGTTACTCGGTAGCAATCAACAATACAACGGTTGTTGTAGGAGCATTTAAAGAATCGGAAGATGCAACCGGAGGAAATACCATGCAGAATTCCGGATCCGCTTATGTGTTCGATTACCAATCAGGAACCTGGTCACAAACTCAAAAAATAGTCGCAAGCGACCGGGATGCAATGGATTACTTTGGAGCTTCAGTTGATCTTTCGAATAGCTATATTGTTGTGGGAGCTTACTCGGAAACAGAAGATGCACAGGGGCAGGATAGCTTGTTCATGGCGGGGTCGGCGTATGTCTTTAAAAATGAATCCGGCGTTTGGCAACAAGAACAAAAGATCGTTGCGGCTGACAGAACAGCAGATGATTATTATGGATTTGATGTAGCAGCTACAGATGACTTTGTGCTGGTCGGAGCTGCAAGAGATTCTGAAAATGCAACCGGAGGAAGCCCATTGAATCAGGCAGGTTCAGTATACATTTATGAACGGGCATGTGGAACAGATAATACTGTTTCTGTGAGCGGAGCTACAATCACTGCAAACCAGGCAGGCGCAACATATCAGTGGATTGATTGTAATTCAAATACACCTATTTCCGGAGAAACATCACAATCATTTACAGCTACCATTACGGGAGATTATGCCGTAGAAGTTACAGCAAATGGTTGTACAGCAACTTCCGTGTGTACAATGATTAGTGTCGTGGGATTGGAAGGATTAGAGCACGATACTTTCAGCATTTACCCGAACCCGAATAACGGTGTGTTTACAATCTCTTCTGAAAGTGGATTGGAAAATACAGTGGTACAAGTTTATTCAATTGTAGGGACAGTGATATATACCAATGCAGCAATAACAGGTAACAGTCTTACCATTGATTTACAACATGAATTGTCAGGTGTTTACTTCGTAAAAGTAAATGACAGATCAGTAATAAAGTTGATCAAAAACAATTAAGCGACTAGTTAAAGCACACAATAAGAAAACCCCGGAAATAATAGATTCCGGGGTTTTTATTTTTTATGTAATCAGTAACGTTCTAAAACAGTTAACGGTAAAGTTGTAAGGAATAAGAACGAACCCGGCAATGTATGTACCAACAGAATATATATACTTTAAACCCAGTGAGGTATATAAACAGAAACAAATATGTGTGGGATGTAATACCGAACAGTTATTAAACAGCCGGAGGAGTTTTGTCCTCTTCGTTTGTGCTTTCACTGTCTTCCTGATCTTCTGATTCTGATCTGTCCAGTGAAAAATGCTCTACTTCTTTATCGTCAATCTCTAAACTACTCCAGTCAACATCATCATCGTCATCGTAGACGTCAAAGAATGGTTCCTGGAATGTTTTTGTAGACAATCGTTTCTCCAAACTCAACAATACAGAAGGAACCAAAATCAGGTTGGTACTGATAGCGATTAGCAACGTCATGGAAACGAGTAATCCCAATGCTTGTGTTCCTCCGAATTCCGAGAACGTGAAAACGGAAAATCCGAAGAAAAGAATAATGGAGGTATAGAACATCCCTAAACCTGCTTCACGAAGTGATTCAATGACACTACCTTTCAAATCGTGTTTATTGCTCTTGAGTTCCTGGCGATATTTGGCCAGGAAGTGGATGGAATCGTCTGCAGTAATTCCAAAAGAAATGTTGAACACCAATAATGTAGAAGGCTTTAGAGGAATGCCCAACCAACCCATAATTCCTCCGGTAATAACAAGTGGAATTAAATTGGGAACAAGTGATACAAATACCATTCCCCATGAACGGAATAACAAGGCCATTAACAATCCTACGGTAATGATTGCAAAAACAATCCCTCCAAGTAAGCTGTCAACCAGGTATTTTGTTCCTTCTGCTGCAACAACTGCTGTACCGGTTACCGTAGCATCCATGTACTCATAGTCAATTGCCTCACGGAGTTGCTGATTAAACTTATCTTTCTTATAATATTCCTTTATTTTATCAAAATCAGAATCGAATGCGTACTGTAATTCATCATCTCCTTTTGAAATAATTGTCGTTAAGGTATTGTAAATCTCCGGGTATGATTCTAACAGGCTGTCAATATATACCTGATTTCCCGCTACTATTTTGGAATAATATTTTTCTATCTCAGCCTTATTCGGATTTAATATCTGATCAATTTCCTTCTTAACTAACTCCGCTTTGTCACTAAGTTCATACGATCCCAAGTCCTTGATTTGGGCACGAATCCGCAACGTAGTATTGGTTGTGTCCAACAATTCTTTCATTTTTAATGAACTGTTCAGATTCGTCAGATCAAAATTATCGATGTATGTTTTGAGTCGTACCTTATCCCGGTTGTTGAAGATTTCATATTTATCGGGGTTGTTGCCATAGTAAGCCATGTTAATGACTTTGATGAAATCAACCATTGAAATACTCTTGGAAAATAATGTGTCATCCGCATACTTTTGCTGAATGGCTTCTACTTTCTCCAGTGTCGACTTTTTGAACAAGCGATTTTGCGCTTTGTAGTTGACCATTACTTCGAACGGAATGGATCCTCCAAAGTTGTCTTCAATGAACAGAATATCTTTTAAAATCTGGTGATCTTTGGACAAGTCGCCGGTAATGTTCCCGGTCGCCCGTACTTTTAGCATCCCCCAAAGACTAAATACCAATACAGCTGCTGTGACGATATATACCCACTTTCTTTGCTTTTCAACAAGGTAAACCATTCCGTTGAGAAACTTTACAGCTAATCCCCGATCCAGGTGACGCAGGTGTTTATTGCTTGGTTTTTGCGTCAATGTAGATACAATCGGCAGAATACAGATCGACAAGACGAATAACACCATGATATTCAGCGCCGCGATCAAACCGAACTCCATTAATTTGTCGGAATTGGTAAATACCAGCGTGAAAAATCCAAGTGCAGTGATCACATTGGTAATGAAGGTTGCGGTACCAACTTTCCCGATAACGCGTGTCAGGGCTTTAATTTTATTTCCGTGTGATTTTATTTCCTGGTGAAACTTAGTCATCAGGAACACACAATTCGGCATTCCGATGACAATCATCAACGGAGGAATCAAAGCCATCAGAACGGAAATATGGAATCCGAATAAAGCAATACTTCCCAGCGACCAGACAACGGCAACGGAAATAACAATATTACAGATCAGTACAACCCTAAGTGATCGGAAGATTAAATAAGTTAACAGGGAGGTTGCAAAGATCGCCAGACCGATAAACAGGTACATTTCTGTAATGATCCGTTTACTGATTACAACACGAATATGGGGAAGTCCTGCAAAACGTATTTGCCCGAAATCTTTTTCGTACGATTGTGCGAGTTCTTCAATTTCCAGGATAACATTTGCTTTTTTCTGATCAGAAAGAAAGTCTTCCTGAACATTGATCATCATCAGGGAGACATGTGTACTGTCGTTGTATAAAATTCCGTTATAAATAGGAATACGCTTGACTTCATCTTCTATCTGTTGAACAGATTTCTCCTGAAAACGGGTGTCTGAAAAGATCTTTCTGACCTCAAATTCCTGTTTTTCAATGTTGTTTTCTACGGAATAGAGCGTCGCTTCTGAAATCACTCCTTCTACACCGTCAAACGTTAAAATGGAATCTCCCAGTTTTTTCCACTTCAATAAACGGTCTTCCGTATAGAGTGAATCTGTTTGAATGGCTAAAACCAATGCACCGCCGTCTTCACCAAATTGCTCCTTAAATTTAACATAGTCAATTTTTGCAGGAGATTCTTTGGGAAGAATAAAACCATACTTGTTATCTAACTTTAATCCTGTAGCCGCTTCGTAACCGAAAAATACAGTCAATAAAGTAATGATTCCAATGATCAGGAATTTATTTCTTAAAATGATATTAGCAAGTAACTGCCACATATTACCTATTTCTTCATTTTTTTAACAGAGGGGGCAAAATTACTGAATAAGAAATTCGTATGCAACCCCTATTTGGTTTTATTTACAATTCACTGTATTTATCTGTTCCGGACAGGAGCAGATAAAAATAAAAAACCCCATAACAAATGTATTGTTATGGGGCAAATGTATGATAGGATTACTGTCCTTGAGTTCCTCCTGTTTGTTGACCTTGCTGTCCTTGCTGAGCGTTTGGTTGTGCTCCGTTTGCAGGTTGCTCCGTTTGGTTTGTTTCAGCCGGAGGAGCTTGAGTAAAGGACTTTGTTCTCAATGTCATAATGATACTCAATACAGCAATCAATCCAGCCAACGACCACGTTGCTCTGTCAATAAAGTCATTTGTTTTCTGAACACCTCCGATTTGTTGAGCCGCTCCGAAGTCCGAACTCAATCCTCCTCCTTTCGGGTTTTGAATAAAGACGATAACGATCAGCAAAACACTTGCGATAATGATCAGTATAGTTATTAAGTCATTCATGGTATTATGTATTTAACTTTTTATTTAATTCTTCAATTTGGGTTGCAAAGAAAACCTTTTTTTCTGGAAAAATCAACATTAATTGTTGATAAGCATAAATTGCTTTCGGATAATTGCCCTGAACAGCAAAAATTTTAGCGAGTGTTTCGCTTACAGGAAGCTGTGATTCATCTAGGCTTTCCTTTGCTTTCTTTGTCGGATTGAACAGTTCGTTCCTGTCCGTTCTGTCCTCAAATAATTTTTCGCTCGGAGCAGAAATTTTAGGTTCTTTGACAATAAACTGGTCAATCAACGCTTTTGGATCTGGTTTTTCTTCAGGCTGTTCCGCATGTGAAACATTGCTCTTTAACCAGGATGTAAAGCTTCGGGTTTGTTCCTCTTGCTCTTCTGCTACTTTTTGAGAAAGGGGTTTGGTTTGAGAAAGCGCGGCAATTAACTTTTGACGTTCCACTTCTAACGCATCCTCTTCTGATTGTTGGCGTTTAGCTTCTTCTGCTTCCAATGAATACATTTCTGCGCCAATGTTGAGTGATGTCAGAAGTTCATCGGGTAGTGAAGGAAATTCCACTGCAGGAGATTCTTCAGGTATGTTGTCGGTAACTGGTGTCTCTTTCTCCGGAATAACATCGTTTGCATCCGTCGCTTCCTCCATCGCTGAGTTTTCCCGCTCATCTGCTTGTTGCAGGTCAACCTTTTCCTCTGGCACAACGACAGGAGATACAATTACATTTTCTGTCACCAAAGGCGTCGTTTCCTCCTGTTGAGGAATGATTACTGCTGATGGAACAGCTGCGTGCTGTTCTTCGTCGGGAATACGTTCCTGTGTAGGTATTATGACTGTTTCCTGAGAGGCATGAAGCAATTCGAACAAAACCGCCCGGTCTGAAATGCGGTAGGCAAACTTCTGTAATTCACTATCCAGTCGCACATCATTGGTTTGAGCCAGTGTCTTTAAATAGAGAAGTGGAAATACCTGTGAATACGGATACGTTTCACAAAGTGTTTTGAGTGAATCAACATCCTGGGCAACGCAAAGATGCGGTTGCTTGATACGTGCTGCTATTTCGTTCAGATTCAGCATCACCAGTTGGATAGAATTTGATTAATTACATCCTGTACAATCTGTGTATTGATTTCTGACAGCAGTTGCGATTCAACGGAAGAAATATCCTGACTGGAATTGTAATCGGCAAAGCGTGTGCTGACTACTTTCATTTCATGGGTGTAATTGTCATTCGGACAATCAAAATAGATGTCCATCGTCGCGGATACTGTCAGTCGGTTTTGAGCAGCATTATCTCCTTCCTGCAATGCAATCGGGCTAACGACGTAATTGGTAATCCTGCCAGTGATGGTTACCTGAGGTTTGTTATTCTCGCCGGAAAGCAGTAAGCGTGTATTGTTCTGGATTCCGGATTTAATGGCTTCTGTCAGATCAATCGGGTAGTTGATCGGTGCATTTGGTGCTGCATTTTCAAGCGGGTCCATTTGAAAATGCTTCAAGCAGGCATGGAGCGAACCGGTGTCATTAAACGAGACACTCGTTGGCCAACAAGAAGTCAGACCGGCAGTAAAAAGAAGTGCTATGATGCTCAGAATCCTCATTCTCCCAAGTTATATTCTTTAATTTTCCGGTACAATGTCCGTTCAGAAATACCCAATTCCTGTGCCGCATATTTGCGTTTTCCCCGGTGTTTTTCCAGTGCCTTTCGAATCAGATCTTTCTCCTGGTCTTCCAGCGAAAGAGATTCTTCTACTACTTCATGTACTTCGTATGCTTCATCTTCTTCTTCCACATGATGATGTCCATAAGGAACTTCTTGGACAACCGGTTTTTCAACAACTGCAGGAGCAATTAATTTTGCGGTCTCATACGGAGCTGTTTCCACATCGGCGTACAACCGGTTGATCAATTCTGCCTGATCTCCGCTTACGGTAAAGTTTCCTCCTTTGTTGATAATCTCTGCAACCAGTTTTTTTAATTCTGTCAAGTCTTTTTTCATGTCGAACAGAAACTTGTACATCAATTCACGTTCACTGATACTTTCTTCTGATTCCCGTTGCGCCAACATTGTAGATTTTGGCTGGATCGAAGGCAGGTATTGTTGTAATGTGCGCGTGTCAAGTTCCCGTTCTGTTTCAATAACGGAAATTTGTTCCACCACATTTTTGAGCTGGCGAATATTTCCCGGCCATGAATAATGGTTGACCATTGTAACAGCATCGCTTGTGAGACGAATCGTCGGCATACGGTATTTGTCCGCAAAATCACTTGCAAATTTGCGAAATAGTAAATGAATATCTTCACCACGTTCTCTCAGAGGAGGTAAGGAGACAGGAACGGTACTTAACCGGTAATACAAATCTTCGCGGAATTTTCCGGAAGCAATTGCATTTTGCATATTTTCATTGGTCGCAGCGACAACCCGGACATTTGTTTTCAGCACTTTGGATGATCCGACGCGAAGAAATTCTCCTGTTTCCAGGACACGCAATAACCGGACTTGTGTTTGCATTGGCAATTCCGCCACTTCATCCAGGAAAATAGTTCCGCCGTCTGCTACTTCAAAATATCCCTGCCGGTTTCCTGCTGCTCCTGTAAATGAACCTTTTTCGTGTCCGAAGAGTTCCGAATCAATCGTTCCTTCCGGGATCGCTCCACAGTTGACAGCGATGTATTCTTTGTGTTTGCGTGCACTCAGGTTGTGGATTACCTGGGGAATGATTTCCTTTCCGGTTCCGCTTTCTCCCGTTACCAATACTGAAATGTCAGTCGGAGCAACTTGTATAGCTACTTCCAACGCGCGATTGAGCATCGGAGCGTTTCCAATGATTCCAAAGCGTTGTTTTACTTGTTGCAGCGTCATAATTTTAGGTTAGAAGGTCATAAATTCTCAGCTGATTGAGTCGGCACAAGACCAGCAGGTTCACATACAGAAACTACTTCTCCTCTCAGTGTTGCAGATGTACAATCGGTAATTTTAACAAAAATGTACTGTCCTTTGTCAAAAGCTCCCTTTGGAAAAATGACCATGGAATTTCTTCCGTCACGGCCACACCATTCTTCATCTGACCGCTTGGATTTTCCTTCTACCAATACTTTTTTTACTTTTCCGATCTGTTGCTTGTGCCAGTGAAGCGAAGAAGCCAATTGCAATTCAATAATTTCATTGAGGCGTTTTCCTTTTACATCTTCCGGAACATCGTCTTTAAAACGACGCTCGGCCAATGTTTTTGGTCGCTCGGAATACTTAAACATGTATGCAAATTCATACTGCACCTCTTTCATGAGGTCAACCGTATCCTGGTGTTCTTCGTCTGTTTCGCCACAGAACCCGGTAATGATATCCGTTGAAATGGCACAATCAGGTACAATGCGACGGATCGCCTCTGTTCGCTCCAGGTACCATTCACGTGAATAACCTCTGTTCATGCGTCCCAAGACTTCCGTATTACCGGATTGAACAGGTAAATGGATGTATTCACAAATATTTTCATACTTAGCCATGATTTCCAGTACGTCATCCGTCATATCTTTTGGGTGGGATGTTGAGAAACGAACACGTAAATCCGGAGATACCAATGCCACCATTTCCATCAGCTGTGCAAAATTCGTGGTTGGTTTTCCTTCTTCTTTGATCTCTCCTTTGGATGTTAAATTCCAACGGTAACTATCTACATTTTGCCCCAATAATGTGACTTCGCGGTATCCTTTCTCAAATAAATCCCTGCATTCCTGTACAATGGTGTGCGGATCACGGGAGCGCTCACGTCCACGTGTGAACGGAACCACACAGAACGAACACATATTGTCGCATCCGCGCATGATCGTAACAAACGCACTTACTCCACCGGTGTCCATTCGTACAGGAGAAATATCAGCATAAGTTTCTTCACGGGAAAGCAATACATTCACGGCACGTTGTCCGGAGCCTACTTCTTCTACAAGATTCGGAAGATCACGGTACGCATCAGGTCCTGCTACTAAATCCACCAATTGCTCTTCTTCCAGTAATGATTTTTTCAGTCGCTCAGCCATACAACCCAAAATACCGACAACCAACTCGGGTTGGTCTGATTTTCGTTTTTTAAATTCAGTCAGACGGTTTCGCACACGCGTTTCCGCATTTTCGCGGATGGAGCAGGTATTGATCAACACAACATCTGCCTCTTCAATATTACGGGTAGTGATATATCCTTCGTTGGTCATAATGGAAGCAACAACTTCACTGTCAGAAAAGTTCATCTGACAACCGTAGCTTTCCACATATAGCCGTTTTCCGTTAGTAGCCGGAACAACTGATTCTACAACCGTTGCTTCTCCCTGACGACCTTCGTCAATTACTTTATTTTGTTCAAAATCCATTCTACAATCAAACTAGTGTGCAAAAATAGTAATAATCCACATCACTCTGCCAATTTGTCACACTTTTGTAGTGATTTAACGATTTTTTTGCAAAACAGCCCGGATGAATGAACAAGCCCGTAAACGTCTATTTTTTCAGGAAGGTAAGTTCTTTGAATACGTCAGTGTATGCGCCAGCTTCTTTGTCAAGGCTATATACGTTGAGAAGAACCGTGTTTTCATTTTTCCACTTGATACCATTGATCAGGTCTGTGATCATGTAATCACCATAGGCAACATCCTCAAAGAGCGGTATGTTGAACTCTTCAGAGAAACCGTTTTCTGAAATGGAGTACAGGCGCAATTTGTTACTAGTGAGCAGGAGTATTTTTTTGTAATCCGGAGAAAGTACAGGGATTCCTTCTGTAAGGGCTTCGCTATAAGAATACGACTCCCAACTGATCTCCGTTCCGTTTTTTCGGCTTACCAGCATGTATCCTGTTGTCTGTTCATACGAATATTCTAATTCTGACGGTGCATCTTCCCAATAGATCAGGTAAGCATCGATTGTTTTCAGATATCCCTGGAACTGATGTGATCTTCCTTTTGACTGGTAACCCGCAAGATAAGCCATCATCGGACTCATTGTTTCAAAATAATTAGAAGAAAAGTACGATTTCGTTCTTCCGTTGGCTAAATTCACAGTCAGGGAGGTGTCATTCTTAGAAAAATATTCCTGGTACTTTTTTTCGACAGCCGTTACTGATGAAGCATCAAAAATACCGTAACGAATATTGGAATAGTCAGGATTAACAGGAAAGCTGTCACCCGGAGTGAGTGTGATCGTATAATCATCCGTTGTATACGTATCCGCTAGTTTTCGCGTTTCGATATCCGTATAATAATTGTAATCAGTCAGGTATTCATAATCCGGCATATATTCCGCTTCTGTGGCGTAATTCGGGTAGAGTGACCCATCTTCCAGCAGCATGTAATCTGATTTGGAAACTTTATAGTATTTCTTTGTTTGCTTTACTTTTTGTTGCGCAAATGAATTTCCGCTTGTTAAAGCCAGTCCTGCGGTCAATGCAAACAGTGCAAGTGACGCCGTGATTTTTTGTGTAGGTTGTATCATGTTTTTTATCATAAAAATTAGTATGCATCAACAATTTCAATGTCAAAGATCAGAACAGCATCTTCGGGAATTTCACCGATTGCCTGCTGCCCGTATCCCAATTGTGGGGGACAAATAATGGTTGCTTTTCCTCCGGGTTTGAGGTAATAAGCAATTTCCCGCCATCCGTGAACCAGGTTTTTTAAGGTCAGTTCTGTCGGCTCTTTTTGTTCGTCAAATACTTTTCCGTTTAGTAATTTCCCTTTGTAAATAGCGGAAATCACAGCATTTGCTTTGATGGGATCTCCCTCTCCTTCGCTCTGAATGGTGTAGTACAGTCCGGACTCGGAGCGCGTCATCTCCAGGTTGTTTTTTTTAACGTATGCGGCAATCTTATCGTCAAATGTTTTCAGTTCATCATCATTGTATCTCCCACAAGAAAAAAGGGTGAGACCAACCAGCAATATCCAAAGTATATTCTTCATGTTTTTTATTTTCGGTTACAAAGATAATGATCCGGAAGATTTGTTGTACTGAAAAGATCAGAACTGTACAGGTGTCAGAATATATCCTTGTTTTTCCAGTAACCGCA
>DHNG01000020.1:21868-37267 GCA_002409405.1 Flavobacteriales bacterium UBA5422
AACCGCAATACACCTTCTTTTCCTCCCAAATGCCCTGCTCCAACGGCAATAAAGGTCTTTTTCTTTTTAATGAGTGCTTCAATCTGGGGAATCCAGTTGTGGTTGCGTTTGTCTAACAATTCTTCCGGAGATTCCATCAGGCTTCCACCCTCATTTACAATGTACTGATACATTTCATCGACATTCTGCTTGAGGTAATATTCGAACAGTGTATCAAAAGAGCTGGTGTCTGTGTTCTCATTTCGGACCATGTCCATCACCATGTCGCGTTGCTGCAATGAATCCATATTGTCGAACAAGGCGATTTGCTGGGCAACGGTTTCCAATCCCACAACAGGTATTTTTTGCCCGTTGGCGATTGCCTGAATGGTCAGGTCATAAGACTCAATTTCAGTGATGATTTCTTTTTGCGAAGCCATCTGTACCAATGCAAACGGTTTCATTTTGCTAAATGCCAGTTTAAACTGTTCTGGTTCCATTTCTAATTTGGCTGCAGCCCACACGATAACAGAATCAGCCTGTTCCGGTGTGAAAAAATCGAAAATGGTTCCTTTTTCCAACAGTAAATGTTGCATGACTTCCATTTGATTGACATTTCCGATTTCCAATACTACCTGGTCGCTGTTTTTTACAAGGTTGACCAATTGATCGGGGAAATAGAATTTTTCTTTGTAAATCAGGTGGACCGTACCGAAAATGTAGCTGTCTTTTTTGACTTTCTTCCCTTCAATTTTCCACAACAATGCATTGGATTTTGTCGGAAAAGAATCGAGGTACTGTCCGGATACAAAACCAGAAAACAGTCCGATTAAAAGGATCAGTAGTATTGATTGTCTGTTGTTCATGATTAGATGTGTGTTAATTCAACCAGGTAATGGTCATCTTTTTCATACAAGAGCTCGATAGCGAAGCCGGTTTTTTCTGCTGCGGTTTTTAATCGTTCGAAATCGACATACAGCCAGTCAAACCATTCCGTTTGGTGATTGTTGTAAGTCATCTGAAATTTGAAATTGCCGTAGTATTCCGCATTCAGATCCATCCACATCGAACCATCTTCCTCTTCATACAGGTATTGAATATCTGTGGAGTCGCAAACAATTTTCCCGCCTGGATTGAGCAATGATTTCGCGTGCTCCAAAAAGGATTCCAGGTGCTCCAGTTTTCCCGCCAGTCCAACACCATTCATCAATAATAAAAGGGTGTCATAGGTAGCATTTGTATGTTGCTGGATGGTTTCCTGAATGGTTGTGAGTCCGATCGAATTCATGTATTGAACGGCTCCTTCGGAAGGTTCCAATGCGGTAACATCCAGTCCTTTTTCTTTCAGGATTTTTGCATGAGAACCCGCTCCTGCACCGATGTCCAATACTTTCCCGGAACATCTTCCAAGTGCTTTTTTCTCAAGAGGGGGCATTTCTTTTAACGAGCGAAACAAATAGCCCGATGCAATCACATCATCTTCACACAGATCGGAAGCAACAACTATATTCTGTGATTTTCCGGTTGCTGCAAAATCAAGAATCGCTGCTCCGATCGGATCATTCTTTGCATTCATGGATTAATAATCGTCGTACTCATTGAATGAAGAGAAATCTTCATCGTTGTAATCGTCATCAAAATCGTTGAAGCCAAATTCATCGCTTTCTTCATCTTCACCAAATTCATCAAACTCTCCGGCAAACATGCTATCGTTATCATCCCCTGAGCGGGAATCTTCTCTTGGCGCATCACCTACCGCCAGTGCTACAAGCGGGCTGGCAGGAGTTTCTTTTTCATAACCGACTAATTCCAGGAGAAAAATCCACATTTTAATAAAATCATATACCAGAATGATTTTCTGGTCAGGTGCTTCAATTAAATCGCGCACAAATGTTTTTGCCATAACAGGCGTCGCATTCTCTTCATCTCCGAAACTCATGTCCTCCAATGTGATTTCCTCACCTTTGTCCCACTCGTCATTAGACATGTAAAACGAGGCCATCTGATCGCCTTTAAATCCAAAAGCCTGAATGGTGATTTTATATAAATCTTCGAAACTTGCCGAATCAGGGATAATGATATCTCTGAATATTTCCGTATTTTCTTTGGAATCTAATAAAACTCTAAATTTCAATCCTGCCATGACATTAATCTGAATATTGGGATAAAAATAATCAAAAAACCGGATAGGAATCTGAGAAAATGAATTGTTTTATATTTGTCCTTTGTATGCAGAAGCGAGTTGCCATATTAGAAATCGGAGGAAGTCACGATGAGTGTATTCTCTCTCAATTGATTGGATTAAAAGCAGCCGATTGCTGGATTGTTTTTTGCAGCACGCGTGAAATGCTTGAGAAAAATAGTCAGTTTGAGCAGTATATTGATGCATTTCATGAAGTGACATTACCCCGCTCCACGTTCGGAGATTTTTTTGCAATGGTTCGCCTGAATAAATGGTTTGTAGCCAATGCCATTGATATGGTGATTGCCAATACGGCACAAGGGGGACACATCCGGAATTTATGCCTGACAGCATCCTCAAAGGTGAAATTCTTCGGGATCATTCACACGATAAAAATGTTGAACGGAAGTTTTACACAATCGCTGATTTCCCGGAAAATCAACCAGTATTTTGTATTGAATGATACACTCAAAAAACGCGTTAAAGAAAAGTCGGGCATACAGGTTCATTCATTTTATCCGTTGAGTTATCCGCATTTTGACCAACAGGAAGCGAAGTCAGCGGGAGAATTTCGGGTAGCAATCATCGGGGGAGTGGAGAACAGACGCAAAGACCTGGATGGTTTTTTAGCCATGGCTCAAACAACTCCGAAGCATGTTCAGTTTTGTTTCCTGGGCAAAAGTAATCCCGGATCGGATGAGGTGAAGTTGTTTGAACAACGATTAGAAGAGCTGCAGTTAACCGATCGGGTGCAGTTGTTTCACGAGTTTGTATCGGAAGAATCATTTGATGCCTGTCTTCAACAAACAGATGCCATTTTTCCGTTGGTTCATCCCGGAACACCGAGTGCTGATGAATACTTTTCACGACAGATTTCAGGAGCAATCAATATCGCATTTTCATACAAGATTCCAATGATGATCCACGAGCATTATCAGGATTGGGAAGACTTTCAGTCGGGAGTTGCCTTTTATAATTTGACCAATTTTCCGGGACAATTTTCTACTTTTTTATCAGATCACCAGGAATTGAAACAGCAGCTTGTGTCCAATCCGAAATTTTCTTCTGAAATTCAAAATCAACAGTTTGCAAGGGTCGTGTTGCAAGGCTGAGAAATTTAAAATCAGTATAAATTAATGGCATTTCCAAGAAAGTAGTGAAATTCTTTGCCGGATCGGATTATTTATATACTTTTACGCCAATTATTACTCAAAATAACACGAATATGAGCGTTTTTGGTATTGTATTGTTTTTGATTTTCGGAGGAATGGCATTTTGGT
This sequence comes from Flavobacteriales bacterium UBA5422, assembly GCA_002409405.1. GTDB lineage: Bacteria > Bacteroidota > Bacteroidia > Flavobacteriales_D > Crocinitomicaceae > Taishania. The sequence goes on from DHNG01000020.1 coordinate 25,310, forward strand.
TGCTGTTATTCACATTGGGATTCATCGTTCCGCTTTGGATTACACTAGGAATCAGAGAAAAATTGCGTCCGAAACGAATTTTTGAAGACAACGACGAAGAATAATCTTCTGAGACAAAGATATAGTGAAGCCTGATTAGAAATAATCGGGCTTTTTTTGTGGAAAAAATAACGGGGAAATTGTGTGTTATCCGGAATCAATACGCCGAATATTACTCTTCCGCAAACAAACGTTTCAGATTAACCGCATCCTTCGGGTTCATTTTTCCTGCAAGAATCAGACTGAGCTCTTTTCTTCGCAATGCACCTTCAAACCGGTGTTTTTCTTCTTCTGTTTCAGGAACCAACTCTGGAACCTGGATCGGACCGCCATTTTGATCCACGGCAACAAATGTGTAGATCGCTTCGTTGCTTTTGATACGTTTTCCGGTCACGTGATCTTCTACAAACACATCGACAAATACTTCCATTGAAGAGGAAAAAGCTCTTGAAACCTTGGCTTCCAATGTGATGATGGATGCATGCTGGATGGGTTGATTGAACGAAACATTGTTCACAGATGCCGTTACTACTACCCGACGACAATGACGGTGCGCGGAAACGCTTGCAATAACGTCCATCCACGCCAGTAACTGACCACCGAATAGATTTCCAAGGGTATTGGTATCGTTGGGAAGAACAATTTTTGTAGTGACAGACAGGGTTTCTTTTGCGGTACGTGCTTTCATCGGTTGGGAATTTGGTGCAAAAATAGTGATTCTTTAAACGATTGCGTTTCGTTTTAACAACATTTTTACAGGGAAATAACTTGCAAGAAAACTGAGTGAACTTACCAGGAATAAGATTAGCAATGCATCTTTGACTGTCAACATGATGGGAAATACTTCTCCGAATGAGTTGGGCATTTCCAGTAACCCGAACTGTAGCTGAAGGAAACAGACACCGTATCCCAGGATGAGTCCGAAGACAATTCCTTTTGCGGCAATTAATAAACCCTCGTAAAAGAAAATACGGAAAATAAGTTTACCATCCGCCCCCATACTCTTGAGAATGTGAATGTCTTCTTTTTTCTCCACAAACAACATCGTCAACGAAGCAACGAGGTTGAACGAAGCAAGAATAAAAATAAAGACCAGAATCACGATGACAATCAATCGCTCGGTTTTACTGGTCTGGAAGATCAATTCATTCTTTTCATCGTTGGTTTTTACTGTAAACTGGTTGCCCAATTGTTCTTGAATAGTCGTTTTGATCGCATGTTTCTTAGACGGGTCTGTCACATCGAGGTAGATTGCACTCAACTCATTTTCAGCGTAACCCAACAATTCCCGTGATAGTTCAATCGGAACCACCATTGATTCTGCATTTACTTCGCGGTTGAAGTTCATTCTTCCGACAATCGGTACAATACGTGTTTGAAACGGATTTTTCCCCACACTCATTTTCATGTCCCGCTTCGGACCGTAAATCATAACGGATTCTCTGCCGAATGCCTGAGGAATGTACCCTCCCAATTTATCCAGCAGGGACGCTCCGATGATACCTACGGGTTCCTGATTTTCATAAAGAGCCGGGAATCCGTCCACCATGTGGGAGGACATCCTGGACATCGTTAAGAAGGTGGAATCGACACCAAAAAGACTGGCATTGGCCCATTTGTCTTCGTGTTTAATGACAACAATCTCTTCTGTGGCTTTTGTGTATTGTTTTACTCCCGCTGTTGATCGTAACTGCTGAAAGTTGATCTCATTTTCAAAAAACGTTTTTGTCTGAGAAGAACGAATTGTAATCGGTGCGTCAAAGTCCGAGTACAATTTTTCAATCATCTTTTCAATTCCGTTGAAAGCGGAAAGCAGGATGACAAGCGATGCCGTGATAATGGTAATTCCTACAACAGAAATGCGCGTAATGATGTTGATTACGTTTTTCTTCCGTTTGGAAGAGAGATACCTTCTTGCTATGTAGAAAGATACGTTGATAAACTTACTTTTTCAAGAGGTCTTCGATTGTCATGGCGTAGTCCAGTGAATCGTCAATGAAGTATGCAAATTCAGGAATTTTGCGCATGTTTTTCAGGCGCTTCCCCAATTCTCCGCGAATGGTACTGGAGTGGAGCTGAATATTTGCCAACACTTCTTTTTTGTCGGGACCTGCAAAAATGCTCAGGTAGCAACGTGCCAATGACAAATCAGAGGTAATACGTACTTGTGTTACGGATACCATCGCACCCAGGCAAACCTCTCGTGCATTGCGTTGGAAAAATGTCGATAATTCTTCCTGAATTACCCCTTCAATTTTATTTTGTCGAATTGATGCCATAGTACAAAGGTACAATTTGTTCCTTACATGGAAGTATCTATTTCCTGAATAGAAAACCCGGTTAGTGAAATAAAATATCCGGTCGGTTTGTTCGATTTCATTACAGGAAGTTGTAATTTTGTTATTCAAGCAGAGAGAATACAATGGAAGAAATAGTCAATAAAGTAAAAAACAGCGGACTTCTTCAGAAAGACCTGGCAGTGTATAAACCACGCATGCCGTTTTACGAAATTGATATCGCTGAACAGCTGTGGCAGGGATTGATTCTGAAAGAAAAGGATTACAGGGCATGGTTGAAAGAGCATGACTGGTCAGTATATGATAACGGTGCTGTCTGGATTCATTGTAGTTCAGAAGCGATTGTTCCGGCGTGGGCATTCATGCTGATTGTTTCAAAACTAACTGAACGGGAAATTCCTTCCATTGTTGGAAGCAAGCAGGATTTGGAGAAAATGCTTATTAAAAAAGCAATCGAGCAGGAAGACCTGAGTCAATACCAGGATGCGATGATGATTGTGAAAGGCTGCTCCGACATTCATTCCATCGAATTTGCAATGTCAGAATTTGTTGCTCACTTTCAAAAAGCCGCAAAATCAATCATGTTCGGAGAACCTTGCTCAACGGTTCCGGTATTTAAACGCAGTAAAAAGGCAGAATAAACCACATGTCTAAGGAGACGGCTAAATCACAGAAAGAAGCAGCACGGGAAGCGTTCAAGAAGAAGGTGCATTCCATCCTGTTCGAAACGTCAACTCCACAGGGAAAGAAATTTGATCTGTTGCTGTTGGCAATGATCATCTTCTCACTGTTTATTCTGATGATTGAGAGTCTTCCGAATCTTTCACCGACAACGGGATTGATTTTTTACATTCTTGAATGGGTTTTGTCCATCATTTTTGTTGCCGAATACCTGTTGCGGATTTATGTTTCTCCCAAGCCGATGCAGTATGTATTGAGCGCGTGGGGAATCATCGATTTGTTGTCCATCCTTCCGGTGTTGTTGCTAGCCTTTACCGATTCCGTTATTTATTTCCGGATCATCCGTATCCTTCGTTTGATTCGTATCTTCCGGATTTTCCGGATCAACCAGTTTACCCGAGAAGCCTATTCATTGTATAATTCACTCATTGCCAGTGTATACAAGATTGCGGTGTTTATGTTTTTTGTGGTGATGCTGGCAATCATTATGGGCGGATTGATGTTCATGGTAGAAGGAAAAGAAAGCGGCTTCGACTCCATTCCGGAGAGTATTTATTGGGCGATTGTAACCATTACAACAGTTGGTTTCGGAGATATAACACCGCTTACAGACGGAGGAAAAGCGCTGGCATCTATCATGATGTTGCTCGGTTACGCGATCATTGCCGTTCCGACAGGGATTGTTTCGGTGGAAATGTTCAAGCAACGGGAACTTGAAAGTAAACAGGGAAAGCAAAAATGTCCTCAGTGTGACGCGGAAAATAGTTCAAAAGCAGTTTATTGCAATCAGTGTGGGAATAAGTTGGTTAGTGGAGAGTTGAAAGTGAAGAGTTGAAAATTGAGAGTGATTTTAGGTGAGAATAGACAGTGAGAAAGTTGGGATGTAATAGTATTACGATGTACATCGTTAAATACGACCTAATTTTTGTTTGGTTGTTTTCACAATTGATGCAAGTATTTTTACTAATTCTTCTTCTGCCTGATATAACGAAGAAAATTTTTCTTCAGAAAGGTAATCGGTTTCTTTTAGTAAGATAAGCCAGTAGAGCGTTTCATTCGCTTCCTTGAGAGAGATATTCATTTTGTTTAAGAAGTCTGCTTTTGATTGTGCATGTTCTGCCTCTCTGACCAATGCCCCGATAGCTGTACCACTTCTCAATAGTTGTTTTGAAAGTACAAACTCTTTGTATTCTTTCGTAATCTGTTGATACAATCTAATTATTGATACAGCAAAAGAGAGACTTTTATCCGAAATACCATTTCTCATGATATAACAATACTACTAAAATCTACTTAAAAAACAATTAAATATTTGATTTTCAGAAACAAAATAACTAACTTTTTAATTTTCAACTCTTCACTTTCAACTCTCCACTTTCAACTCTTCACTAACCCACTTTCAAATAGTAACCCCACAATAGGCCCGGTCCCAATCTTTCCAGACAGGTTCATATCCCCGATCCGAGATAATTTTCGCAATTTCGACAGCTGTTCGCTCGTCACTGACTTCGAATTGTTCCAATGATTCCGGTTCTGTTGAATATCCTCCGGGATTCGTTTTTGAGCCGGCACTCATCGTTGTTACTCCCAATGGAATAACATTGTCTCTGAACTTCTCATTTTCACGCGTAGAAAGCGAAATCTCCAGGTCTTCGTTCCAGATGCGATACGCACAAATCAATTGCAGTAAATCACTGTCTTCCATGATGAAATTCGGTTCGATGATTCCTTCTGCAGGACGCAAGCGTGGAAACGAAACAGAGTATTTGCTTTGCCAGTAGGTACGTTGGAGGTAATCAATGTGCAGGGCATTGAAAAAGCTGTCTGTGCGCCAATCTTCCAGTCCCAGCAAGACACCCAATCCCATTTTGTGAATTCCTGCTTTTCCGATGCGGTCAGGAGTGTTGAGGCGAAAATCAAAATTCGACTTCTTTCCTTTCGGATGGTATTCTTTGTATACATCCCGGTGATAGGTTTCCTGATAAACCAGAACGGAATACACACCAGCATCATGTAATTGACTATATTCTTCCTCCAAAAGTGGCTGTACTTCAATTGAAATATTAGAAAAGTGTTCTTTTATTTGTTGAATAGACTTAATAAAATAGTGCATGTTTACTGTGTGATTCGCTTCTCCGGTCACCAATAGAATGTGGTCAAATCCTTCTTTTTTGATCACGGCAATTTCTTGTGCGATCTCATTCGGATTCAGTGTCTTCCGGGGAATTTTATTATCCAGGCTAAAACCGCAATACGTACAGATATTGTTGCACTCATTGCTGAGGTACATCGGCGCGTACATCTGGATGGTCTTTCCGAATCGTTTTTTGGTGAGTGCATGACTCATCTGTGCCATTTGCTCCAGGTACGGAGCTGCTGCCGGAGAAATTAGTACTGCAAAATCATTGATGTTGCGTTTGCGTTTTGCCAGTACCCGTTCAACATCCGCAGCAGTTGATTGATAGATGCGGTTCCGGACTTCATCCCAGTTGTAGGTGTCGAATAACTGTTGAAACGTTGTTTGCATACAGATTAATCATTTAAAAAAGAGGTCAACGGACTTGAAGCAGATGCACCTGCAACAGTCGGAGCCAATTGTGCTTCATACGCTTTTCTACCGCTAATGACTGCCAGTTTGAATGCTTCTGCCATTTCTCTCGGATTTCCGGCAACAGCGATTGCTGTGTTGACCAAAACAGCATCGGCACCCATTTCCATTGCTTTTGCTGCGTCCGAAGGAGCTCCGATTCCTGCATCGACAATAACCGGAACCTTGCTTTGTTCAATAATAATTTCCAGGAAATCGATTGTTCTCAATCCTTTGTTGCTGCCAATTGGTGCACCCAACGGCATAACTGCTGCTGTTCCGACATCTTCCAACCGTTTGCACAAGACAGGGTCTGCGTGGATGTACGGCAGGACAACAAACCCGGCTTTTGCCAGTTCTTCTGTCGCTTTCAGTGTTTCAATCGGGTCGGGAAGTAAGTATTTCGGGTCGGGATGAATTTCCAGCTTGACCCAGTTTGTTCCCAATGCTTCACGTGCCAATTCTGCTGCAAAAACAGCTTCTTTTGCGTTTCTTGCTCCGGAGGTATTGGGTAACAAGTGAATAAAATCATGATTTAGATGCGCCAGTAAGTCATCTGTATCTGTTGTCAGATCTACGCGTTTGAGTGCAACGGTTACCAGTTCACTTCCGGAAGCTAATACAGCTTCTTCCATCTGATAGGAAGAGCCGAATTTTCCTGTACCCAGAAACAGGCGTGATTGAAATGTTTTGTCTGCAAATTTGAATGTATCCATGTCTTTACTTTATTGCGGTAAAAGATCCTTTACCAGTATGTTCGTATGTGTTAGTAATCCTGAAACGGCAATTCCGTAAATTCCGGTTTCTAAGATGGGGGATATATCTTCTTTACGGATTCCTCCGATCGCATAGATTTTTGCCTGTTTCCCTGCAACCTTTAGTTGTTCGGAAATGTATGTGTATCCTTCCAATCCCAAAACAGGGCTCAGGTTGTCTTTTGTTGTAGTGAACCGGAACGGACCCAATCCGATGTAATCACATTGTTCATCAATGCGCTGTAACACATCCTGAAAAGTATTTGCTGTTCCCCCGATGATTTTATCTTCCCCCAGCAATTTTCTTGCTTCAGCAATCCGGGCATCATCCAATCCGAGGTGAATGCCGTCTGCATCAATTGTTTTTGCCCATTCCACGTAATCATTGATGATGAACGTTGCTCCATGTCGCTTGCACAGTTCTTTTACGCGCATAGCGACGGGCATGAATTCCTCTTCGGATACATTTTTCCACCGCAGTTGAATCCATTTGCAACCGTTTTCCAGTGCGTGCTGAATGTTCTTCAGTTGCTCTACAGACGTGCTTCCTTGTGATATGTATTGTAGTTTATCCTGCATTCGCTATAATTTTTTATCGGATGATCACTCTTCCAGATTGTTCCCAATAACGCAACAGCATCAAAGCCATTTTCCATGACAGGTTGTATCTTTTCCTGCATGATTCCTCCCAATGCCACCAAGCGCGTATTGAAATTAGTTCGTTTATGTAGTTCTTTCATCAAATCCTTGTCGGAATGGTACCCTTCTTTCGAAATACTTGGAAAAACAGGACTCAGAAACGCATAACTGAATTGTCTGGGAAGGGCATTGAATTCTTCCATAGAATGAACGGAAGTAGACAAATGGAAAGATAAATAGGCTTCCCAATTGGTTGTTTCATTTCTTTTTTTTCCGGAGAAATGCAACCTGTTAATCCCTGATTCTTGCGCCAGTTCATGAAATTGATGCAGCACTAACCGATCATAGTATTCATTTCGGATGTGTTGAATCAAAGAACGGTATTCTCCCTTTGTATAATCCGGTTTTCGAAGATGAAACAATTCCAATCCTTCATCAAGCAACTGATTGATGATAGCTGCTTCATTTAAAACCGGAGTGGGATTGGAAATAATTATTGGTGCCATTCTGCGATTGTCCTTCGTGGAAATCTTCCCCCTTTATTCCTCCAAAGGGGGAAGATTACTGGAATTATTACAAATAAAGTTCCTTTCCTTTCTCGATAAACTCTTCTGATTTTTCCAACATGCCCTGTTCGGCTGTGTCGCGAATTTCCTGTGTGATTTTCATTGAACAGAATTTCGGCCCGCACATGGAACAAAAGTGTGCTACTTTCGCACCGTCGGCAGGAAGTGTTTCATCGTGGAATTCACGTGCAGTATCCGGGTCAAGCGATAAGTTGAACTGGTCTTCCCAACGGAATTCAAAACGTGCTTTACTCAAGACATTATCACGGTATTGTGCTCCCGGGTGTCCTTTGGCTAAATCAGCGGCATGGGCAGCCAGTTTGTAGGTAATTACTCCGTCCTTTACATCTTTTTTGTTAGGCAATCCCAGGTGTTCTTTTGGTGTAACATAACACAGCATCGCGCAACCGAACCAACCGATCATGGCTGCTCCGATGGCAGATGTAATATGGTCATAACCCGGTGCGATATCTGTTGTCAGTGGTCCGAGCGTGTAGAAAGGAGCTTCGTGGCACTCTTTCAATTGCTTGTCCATATTTTCCTTGATCATATGCATCGGAACGTGTCCCGGTCCTTCAATCATGACCTGCACATCGTGTTTCCATGCAATTTTTGTCAATTCTCCCAATGTTTCCAATTCAGCAAATTGAGCAGCATCATTGGCATCGGCAATTGCTCCCGGACGTAATCCATCTCCCAGCGAGAAAGCAACGTCGTATTTTTTCATGATTTCACAAATCTCTTCGAAATGGGTGTACAGGAAATTTTCTTTGTGGTGAAACAAGCACCATTTTGCCATGATAGAACCTCCGCGGGACACAATTCCTGTAACACGGTTGGCTGTCAGGTGAATGTAGCGCAATAATACCCCGGCATGGATCGTAAAATATGAAACTCCTTGTTCTGCTTGCTCAATGAGTGTATCGCGAAAAATTTCCCATGTTAGGTCTTCTGCTACCCCTTTTACTTTTTCCAATGCCTGGTAAATCGGAACGGTACCAATCGGAACCGGGGAATTGCGGATAATCCACTCACGTGTTTCGTGAATGTTTTTCCCTGTTGATAAGTCCATGATCGTATCTGCTCCCCAGCGACAAGCCCATACTGCTTTTTCTACTTCTTCTTCAATACTCGAAGTAACAGCACTGTTACCAATATTTGCATTGATTTTCACCAAAAAATTACGCCCGATAATCATCGGTTCGCTTTCCGGGTGGTTAATGTTATTCGGAATAATTGCACGGCCGGCTGCAATTTCGTCGCGTACAAATTCAGGTGTGATTTTTCCCTTCGGTGTATTGGCACCGAAGCTGTTTCCTTCATGTTGGAAGTCCATTCCTTTTGTTGCTTCGTTCAATTGTTCGATGCGTTGATTTTCACGGATGGCAATGTATTCCATTTCAGGGGTGATTATTCCTTGCTTCGCGTAGTACAATTGTGTTACGTTCGCACCCTCTTTTGCACATTTCGGTTTGTGATTGTATTGAAAACGCAGGTGGTCCAGTTTTTCATCATTTAGCCGTTGTTGCCCATATTCAGAAGAAATGGTGTCCAGTACATCCACATCATTTCTATCCAGAATCCATTGTTCGCGCAAGCGTGGAAGGCCTTTTCGCACATCAATTTGAATGTTTTCATCGGTATATGCACCAGATGTATCATATACAGTGATTGGTGGGTTTTCTTCGATCCCTCCCTTACTTAATTTTGTGGGGTGAAGTGTGATTTCCCGCATGGCTACCTTGATCGGGTGGATGGTTCCGTCCAAATATACCTTCTTTGAATTTGGAAACGGTGTTGTTGAAAGTTCCTCATGAGTACTCATATCTTATGGCTTTATGATGTTATTTTTTTTGATGTTATGACTTTATGATTAAATGACGTTATGACTTTTTTTGAATTCACTTTGTTTGATCATTCAGATGGTTTCCGGGTAGTCACCCTCCTTGTGTTGCTGTGATAATTAAAACAGCGGCATTTTCTGTGAGAAAAGTACTTGTCCATCCGGATTTCGGAACAATGGAATCGTCAATAGCAACTGCAATTCCATTTTGACGCTGCGGAAACTCCAAATCCAATAATTCCTGAACGGAAAGTGTTGATTGATCATACTTTTTTTCCTGATTGTTGACGGTCAATTTCATTCCTTCGGTTGTTTTTAATTTACTTTAGGAATGACATTGAAAAAGTATAGAGCATACCTGTGTGTCGTTCACTTTTCCCTACGTCGGTATGAGCCGAATCAGGTTCAAAGGGTAAAATCTCAGCCTGTTTCCATACAGACACCCCTAAAGTTGAAACAAATATACGAAAATTTATAAACGTGCTACTGACCGGATTTTTTCTTGAGTAAAATGAAGTTTTCACTCTGCACAATTACCTCCCATTCAGGAGCATGAATCAGTCGATCTACTTCTGCATCGAATTGTTCCTGATTCAATGGGTATGTTCCTTCTTTAGGTGAAAGAAAGATATATGCTGCATCCTTGACAATCGGGAATTGGTAGATTGTCGGTCGCAAGGCCATGTGCGGCAGAAAGCAGGAATGAGCGCTAACGATAGCATCAGCAGGAATTTTTTCGATCAATCGATATGCTTCGTCAATCGGAAACTCACGTTTGTAGTGATTACTTTGGTAGACCCGAATCCTGGATTTTTCAGAATACATGATGGATCGATCCATTGACCGGACTGAACAGACAAACGCCAGGAAAATACTAACGAGAGATGCAATTACCCGGACTCTCTTCTGTTTCCACCCGGCGATGGTTTCAAAAACGCCAATCGCAAAAATAGGAGCAAATTCAATGGAATACTGATAATTGATGCCCCACATCGCCGGATTGTCGTGGTATAATTTCTGGCCGATAATTGGCAATAGCATCAGCAAATAAACAGGTCTGAATAAGCACAGAAATCCGGAAAGTATCAGGAAAATCCATAGTTCGGCTTTGACATAGTCAAACTCGGGAGAAGGGATATGATTGACAAAGAGTAAACGCAGGCTTTCAATCGGGTGGCTGATAAGGTATTTCAGCGCTTCTCCGGCATTTGGTCCTAGTTTGCTGTAATGAAAGTGCGGGTATTTTCCGGCGCTTGATAAGGAGGGCATCACATAACCGGTAATCGCAATAAAATAAATAACAGAAAAAAGAATAATTCCTACCAGGAAATAACGAAGCCGGACGTCTTTAAAATACTTGATGAATAATCCGAGACCTATAAAAATCATCCACAGCGACAAATTTTCTTTTCCGATAAGAATGGCCAACGCTAGTAGAGCTGCCTTTAAGAGTTGCCGTTTATCTACTGCCAGAAACAACCATGGAACGAGCATAGAAGCAACAACATTGCTGTGATAATCAAATGCAAGAGTAGAATAAATACCAAAAAAGACAAGAAAATAAGTGAGGGCGTAATTTTTCAATCCGGAATCGGGGAAACGATGTTCAATCAGTCGGTAAATTCCTGTTGCTCCAATCAGGATAAAGACAATTTGTACAATCAGCAGTGTATACGTTCCAAACAAATAGATCAAAGGAGAGAATAGGGGAAGGTATAAGTCAAAATGGTCGGCAAGGATATTTTCAGTTGTTTCTTTGAATACGGAACTGTCATTTCCCGAGAAATGCGCATAATCATACAATGCATTGGTATACAAACCCAGATCCAGGGCATACGTCCGGAAACAATAATGATTGACGAGAGAAATTAATGCAAACATGAATGTGGCAGCAATAAGTGCCATCCATAAAAAGGGTTCTTTTCTGATACCTGTCTTTAACTGTTGAATCATTCGAATCCGATGCTTTATTTTTATTTCTTACTGCGTAAAAATAAGTTTAAATTCTATACCTGAATGCCCGGATGAATGTTATAATGAGAAACTAAACGCTGCAGGGGGTTGGATTTTAAAAAAACTGATGTATATTCAACCTTATGAAACATGTATACGGTATACTTTTACTACTGATGTTAACGGCTTGCTCAGGTGAGTCGAACCAACATCATCATGGAAACAATCATCAGAATTTAGAACCGAATGTGTTGAATTTGTCTGCAATGTACAGCGATGGGGAAAAGATCATTTCATTTCCGGTATGGTTCAACGATTCGATTATCAAACGAAGAGGAATCCAAGCAATTGAGCGTACATTTTATTATCAAACAACTGATTCAACAGAAGATGGTTCAGGAGTTACGCCGGACAAGAAAATTACGTATTCATTTACAAAAGACGGATTGCTGCAAACCATGCAAATAGGGAACTATTACGACAATCGATTAATCAGCACCATTCTCATCAGCTATTCTGATCACCAGGAGGCAACGGGATTTGCAAAGGTCAAACTCAACGAAGAAATCCGAAAAGAAGACTTTCCGTATTATGAGTT
>DHNG01000020.1:37398-38370 GCA_002409405.1 Flavobacteriales bacterium UBA5422
GACTTTCCGTATTATGAGTTTAAACAGTTGCAGAAAAATAAAAACCTGGTAAGCTTTGAGAGCATGGCTTCCACCAGAAGGCTCTTTGTTGTCCCAAACCAAAAAAACTGGAAACCATTGATTATTGATACGTTGTGTCGCCCTGATAAGGATGATATTATTGCCTGGGGATCCATGCGACATCCTGAAAAAATATACAGTGTGCGGAATTTGGTGGAAGAAAGTAATGTGCGGGAATTTACCTATGTTGAAGGGGTGCTCAAACACATCGACTGGACCGATGATCCGTTTAAAATTCACCGGACATTCCGGTTTGACAAAGATGGAATCTGCACCGGATTTATTGATTCAACGTTTAGCATGGGGGATTTTGTTGCCTCGTCGAATTACGATTTTGAACTCAACAAAGGACTGCCTGTACATGTTGTGAAAGAAGTAAAAAGAGGGGAACTTGAACGCGTAGTATTTAAAGAAACATTTGAGTACATCTATACGAAAAAAGCCGGTAATTAAACCGGCTTTTGTAATTCGTATGTTCTTTCGTTAATCGATTTTTGAGAAACCTGTAAACGGTTGTAATATTTCCGGAATGGCAATTCCATCTGCTGTCTGGTGATTTTCCATCAACGATGCCATGATACGTGGCAATGCCAGTGCAGATCCGTTCAAGGTATGCGCCAATTGCGTTTTCTTGTCTGCTGTTTTGAAACGCAATTTCAACCGGTTGGCCTGGAATGTATCAAAACGAGATACAGAAGAAACCTCCAGCCATTTTTGCTGCGCTGCAGAATACACTTCAAAATCGTACGTCATTGCAGCGGCAAAACCTGTATCACCACCACACAAGCGTAAAATACGGAATTGTAATCCTAGTTTTTCCAGCAATCCTTTCACGTGTTCCATCATTTCTTCCAATGCGTTTGCCGTGTTGGAAGGGTGTTCAATGCGCACAATTTCTACTTTATCAAATTG
>DHNG01000020.1:38561-46588 GCA_002409405.1 Flavobacteriales bacterium UBA5422
CCTGCTTCACGACGGAAACATGGAGTATACCCGGTCATTTTGATTGAAAAATCTTCAGACGGGAGAATCACATCTCTGTAAATATTGGTCAATGGCACTTCGGCAGTCGGGATCATGTACAAACCGTCTTCCGGAATGTGGTACATCTGTCCTTCTTTGTCTGGTAACTGACCTGTTCCATACCCGGATGCTTCATTGACAACATGTGGTGCGATGTATTCTGTATATCCTGCTTTCTCTGCTTCGGAAAGGAAGAAATTGATCAGTGCACGTTGCAATTTTGCTCCTTTTCCTTTGTAGAACGGAAACCCTGCACCCGTCACTTTCACACCCAATTCGAAATCGATCAGGTCGTATTTTTTAGCAAGATCCCAGTGAGGAAGCGCCTCAAAATTGTATACAGGAGTTGTGCCTGCCTCGAAAACAGTTTCATTGTCCAACTCATTTTTTCCGGCTTTTACCAATTCATTTGGTACATTCGGAAGTTGGTACATCAACTGCAAAATATCTTTATCCAACTGATCAACAGTTGTTTTTAACGCTGTTTCACGGTTTTTCAGTTCAGCAACAGCTGTTTTAGCAGCTTCCGCCTCTTCCTTTTTTCCGTCTTTCATTAACAGGCCAATGTTTTTGGCATACGTATTCATCTCCGAGAGAATCGAATCCAGATCTGCTTTTCCTTTTCTCCACTGCTCATCTTTTTCCAACAATTCGTTGATAATCGATTCAGCGTTGAAATGTCTTTTTTTCAGTCCTTCAATAATGGCTTCTTTCTCTGTACGAATACGCGTAATTTCCAACATAATGCTTTAATTTTTGAGGAGCAAAATTAAGTATATAAAATGAAAAAGAGCACTGCGAATCAAAAGAATTAACTTTTTCTGACGCAGTGCTCAATGTTTGTTAAACTCAAAATCAGCTTATCTTTTTTCCAATGCTAATTTTTTGCTGTCAAATGCCTTTTTGATGACAATAGGGTACGTGGCTCCAAATTCGATAATGCACCATTCTCTAAACTTTTTCACCTCCTCAGCATCTGTGATCCATTTTAGAGCTTTGTACAACTCTTTTTGAAATAAAAACGCATCAAAACTTACCTTTTTAAGGACTTTTTTTGTGAGTTCCAACATAGCTTCTCTAGTTTTTCAAGTTTGTTACACCCCTAAATTAGATAACTTTTTTGAGCTTTCCTATATTAAAATTGTTAAAAAACCTTCAATTAAAAGTTATATCCGACTTTCAATGAAGTAGTTGTTCCCAATGTCAAACGTGAAAAATACTGATCTTGTGCATTGTAAGATTTAAACACTTCCTCTTTTTTGTCGTTCAGTAAGTTTGAAATCTTCAACCCGACACTCCAGTTGTTGTTTTTTCCGAATTTCTTGTTGGCATTGAAATTTAAACTGTGGAAAGGAACCGTGTATACATCTGGTCTGTCTACCATTCCCACATAGATCAACGTTGATCCTTGTACGTTGTAGAATACACCAACTTCAAGTCCTTTCCAGAATCCGTTTTCACCGCCGTTGTAAGAGAATCCTGCATTGACAACATATGGAGCCTGACCGGCCATTTTTCTGTAACTCTTGATTTCTTCTCCTTCACGTGCATTGGCAATACGGCTTTGTTTTTCCGTTTCACTGAATTGAATTCTCGAATCAGTTACCGTTACATTGGAGATGAATGAAAAGTCTTTTACTTTTTCAGAAATGAAACCAAGTCCCAGACGAACTTCCAATTCTCCTCCCAATACTTGTCCGTCACCTACGTTTCTCGGCTGGAATGAACCTGCTTGTGAAGAATACTGAACGATCTCAATCGGGTTAAAGAATTTTTTGTAGAATGCACTCACCGAGATTGTTTGGTCGAGTGACGGGAAAATCTCCCATCTCAAATCAAAGTTGTGGATGTCTGTACTTCTCAGATTTCCGTCCCAGTAAACAGTTCCTGATCCGTTGTCTTCGTCTTTAAATAAACCTCCGATGAATGTTCTTCCTGTAAGCGGGTCAACGATTTCAGCATATGACATTTCTTTGAACGAAGGACGTGCAATTGTCTTTCCGTACGCCAATCGGATGTTTTGTTTTTCTGTTGCTGCAAAAACGAGGTTCAATGACGGAAACAATCCCAGGTCATTCAATACGATGTCATTGTTCAGAACATTGTATCCAAGCTGGTCTCTACCTGTATAGCGCTGAACATAGTTTTCCGCTCTTAATCCGATCACTGTTTTCAATCGCTTAAACGGGCTGATTTGTGCTGAAACAAAACCGGATGTATTGTTCACATTGGAAGTAAACTGGTTCGGGTTGTTAGGAAGGAATGTTGGTTCGATGGTTGTTCCTTTGGAAATATCACCGTTGTAAGGCCACAAATTTTCAGGAGCAAACAATTCATCCGGATTTCCTGTCAAGTGGATGTTTCGAACGTTGATCATAAATGTTCGGATATTGAAATCACGCTCTTTGTAAGTGTGACCTCCTCCGAATTTCAATTCTCCTTTGCTTCCGAATGCATTAAATTTCCAGGTAGCATCTGCTTTTCCTGCCAGGTTAATTTCCTGTAGTTCTCTCCAGATACGCTCCGGGAAACCAGATTCCGTACCAATGGATACACCGACTGTTTGTTTTCTGTAACGAGTGAAACGTACATCCGGATCTTCAATGGTAGAATAAGTAGGAGATAATTTCCATTCTGCTTCCCATCGTGAATGTTTACCGATCTCATGTTTTCCCATCAACTGAGCATTCGTCATTCCTCTTTGACTGTATTCCAGGTTGTGCTGATATGCTGAGAAAACAGACCCCTGGTCGTTTCCTTCGTAATCGAAAATCCCTGATTTGGATTCTCCGTTTTGCAGGTGTAAAATGTTAAAGGTATATTTTGATTTCAATGTTTTGATTCCTACACCAGCCATGGCACTTAACATGACATTGTTTACCCCGAAAGAACCTTTCTGGAATTCACGCATGTTCATTTCGTAAATAGATGGATTAGCACTCAAACCATAACGTCCGTACTCTGCCTCTTTGAAAAATTCAGTACTGTTGTTATACGATAACATGAAGTTGTATCCGACAGCGCTTTTCGCCAGTTTTTTCTGATCTCCGAATGAGAATCCAAGTCCGAAGTCCATCATACTCATTTGCTGGATTGCCCCCATGTTTGCATTGAACTGACTCAATACTTCCTTGTAACGTGTTGCATCCGGTCCATCCGGGTTTCCGATGATTTTTGCATAGAACGGGATATTGTTTTCTGCCGGAATGGTACGCAATCCGTCATCAAATCCTAAAAAGTCTGTTTTTCCCCTGCTTTGAGTCAGGTAGTTTTTATTGAAGTGGTAATTCGGGTTGTATCCCATGCTGATAGAAACATTCCCTTGTCGGTTGTCCGGGAAATTTTTCAGTGAAATATCAATTATACCACCTGCAAAATCTGCAGGAAGCTCCGCAATGAATGATTTATTGACAATCATATTTTCAATGATGCTTGTCGGGAAAATATCCATTTGCAGGGTGTTTTTGTCCGGGTCTAATCCGGGAATATCCATTCCGTTCAGTACCGTTTTATTATACCGGTCACCGATTCCGCGAATGAATACATATTTTCCGTTGGAAACAGATACTCCGGGAACACGTGTCATTGCTCCTGCAGCATCAGAATCTCCTATCTTTTTGAAACTTGCAGCCGAAATCCCGTCGATGGCATTCGGTGCTTTTTGCTTGAGTACCAAAACAGCCACATCCGTATCCACTCTTCTTGTTGCACTGATCGTTACCTCGTCTACCTGAGTTACTGCTTCTCCCATTTTGATGATTGGCAACACGTTTACTTCTCCGCTCTTTACTTCTACATCTCCCATTTTCAGAGTGTCGTATAGAAAGGAACTGAAGATCAACTCATGTTTTCCCGGGTTGAGGGCCAATTCGTATTTCCCGTCGAGATCAGACACACATCCGGTAGATGTTCCTGAAACGATGATTCGAATTCCTGAAGCCGCTTCTCCGGATGCTGCTTCGATAACAGATCCCCGAATTGTACCATTTTGAGAGAATGCTGCAGTAGTGGCAGTGAGGATGAAAGATACCGAAAGAATAAAATTAAATTTCATAACTGTTTTTGTTCACGATGTTTCAAAAGAAAATTCCTAAAACGACCTAAACTCGCAGCGTTTACTGCGAGTCCGGGTCTATTTTTTATTTATAATACTATGTCGGTTAACATTAGAAGTTTAGTTGACCAGCAACGGAAGCCCAAGACCATCCTGAGAAAGCAGATGTAGTTGCACCTACTGTATTTGCTCCCTGGCTTACGCTTGTAGCATGTGCATCTGTTCCGTTCAGGAAAATTGCGCTTAACGCAACTCCGGAAGCAGGAGTGATTTGTAAGTTTTCAAATACTAAATCACCGTTTGCGAAGTTTGTTTGAGTTTCTGTTCCTGACAAAGCCAAGTCACCTTTTCCTGCAGTTGCCGGGTCAGGGAATCCAAATGCATAGATGTTTTTAAATGTTCCTCTTGCTCCGTCTCTGAAATCACCGATTTCTGAATCAGCACTTCCTTTGATTGTACCATTTTGTACTGTGTGACCAGCTAAATAAGCTCCTTCCGGTCCGTCGATTTCCAACGCGTGATCTGTAGGGTTCGATCCAGGTACACAAATTACAACGAAGTTATCCAATGTTCCTGACCAAGCCTGATCTGTATCGATTGCATCGTCACTTGCATTCCAAACAACTGCATTTTTTACGTTAACAGATCCACCGAACCACTCGATTCCGTCATCCTGGTTACCGATAACTTCAACATTTTCAATAACTGTTCCGTTACCAACACCACCAAGTGTCAATCCGTTGATTTCGTTTCCTTCTCCGATGTTTGCACCACCGTGGCGGATAGAGATGTATTTAATAGTACCTGAGTTATCAGCAACGCTGTTTCCTCCGTACAATCCGTTTGGATCAGAAGCAGGAATTCCTTCGATTTGTGCTGTTTCAGCATCAGCAGAGATCGGAGCATATCCTAAAACGATTACACCTCCCCACAATCCGTTCATTGTTGGATCCAAGTTCGGGCTCGCGATTTGTCCTGGCTGAATTTCGTCAGCAACTGATGTAAATATAATTGGTTGAGTAGCTGTTCCTGAAGCATTCAATTTTGCTCCTCTTGCAATGATCAATGCTGTAGCATTTGCACCTGTACCAGCTTCACCTTTTACAATAACTCCCGGTTGAATTGTCAATGTTGCTCCGTTTGTAACAGCGATACGGCTTGTCAAAACATATACTTTACCTGTTTCCCAAGTTGTGTTCGAAGTGATGTTCGAAGATACATTGATTACATCTTCATCTTCTGACTGCGCATACTGGCAAGATCCATCATCTTTTTTTGCTTTTTCATCATAGTTAGTAGCTGTAGCATCTGTACAACCTTCTTTTTTACATGATACAGCTGTCATAGTAAGTGCTGCACCTAATAACAACGTTCCGATTCTCATTTTTGTTGTTTTCATTTTTTTACATTTTTTCGTTGATGCAAAGTTGGGGGAACTGTCTCGGAAAGGTGTTTTCTATAATTTATTTATAGGTAAAGTTTCTATTAACAAAATCGGTTTACTAAAGAGGTAACACGCTCTGAACCCCCTGTATTTACAAGATTTCCCTGAAAGTTAATGTTAACTTAACATGTTTTCAAACAACGAAAAATCTTAGCTGTCTACTTTTGTTTCAAAATTCATGTATATGTACTTGCAATTAAGGTTGAGATATCTATTGGTATTGCTGCTGTTTCTGGCGCAACCAGTTGTATATGCATCTGTTGCAGAGCACCCCGGAAACCAGAATATCATGGAAGATGATTCTATCCGGAAAATCGTTAACATTACTGCTGTTCCGAAACCGGAAGCGTTAAAATTAAAGTGGACTGTTAATTATGATGTCTATGAATATGCTAAAGCACATAATTATACAATAGCGATTCGCTACATTCAAAAAGATGTGTTCAGGAAAGATTCCACCAGTTGGAAAGAAATCAAGGACATTCCACTGGAAAGCACGGATTATAAACTGGAAAAGTTGGATGAGAATGAAGATTACATGTATTCCATCGGTTTGAACACCGGACAAGAGATCATGTGGTCGAAAACTCACCCTGCCCGAACTGAATTATCGTGGGGAATTTTTAAATTCATTATCCTGATTGGTTCGCTCGGATTGTTTATCTATGGAATGAAAGTCATGAGTGAAGGTTTGCAGCAGGTATTGGGTTCCAGGTTGCGCAACCAGCTCGGTTCCATTGCATCCAATCAGTTGAGAGGTGTCTTGGCCGGATTTAGTATTTCTTCGATCATTCAATCTTCAACAGTAACCGTTGTAATGGCGGCATCGTTTGTCAATGCCGGGATTTTAACGCTGATTCAATCTGCCGGTGTCATCATGGGAGCGAACATTGGTACAACAATGAAGGCATGGTTCATTAACCTGCTGGCCTTTGAGATTGATCTTTCCAATTACGCGTTGTTTATTCTTGCTTTTGTAGCCCCGCTATTGTTTTTCGGAAAAAAACGATGGAAACCGTGGGTAAATTCTATTTTCGGATTTGTATTCTTATTCATGGGATTGGGATTCATGGTTGAATGTATGCCTCAGGATATTTCCGAATTCCCTTTTCTGCAAACACTGTTGGCATATGGAGAAATACCGGTGCTGGGTGTGTTGTTGTTTGTTCTTATCGGTGTATTGATAACTGCCCTTGTTCAATCTTCATCTGCAACAATGGTCTTGACAATGGTACTGATTAACGGAGGTATTTTGCCGTTTGATGGTGCTGTCGCAATGATTCTTGGAGCGAACCTGGGGACGGTTGTTTCTGTTGAAATGGCGACTTCCACCGGAAATGTACATGCGAAGCGCTCGGCTCGGATTCATTCCCTGTTCAATGGGATTGGGTTTATCTGGGCGTTGTTGTTATTGCCGTTTATCATCCAGGGAATTCAGTGGTTTATGCTGAATGTCGGCTGGGGTGACCCGATCAATGCACCCGTTGAGCATGCGAATTCCGGATTAGTGCTGTTTCATACCTTATTCAATCTGATCAATACGTTGATACTGATCGGATTTATTCCGCAACTCGTGAAGTGGTCCGAAATGACAGTGAAATCAAAAGGCAAATCGGATGAGGTGTTTCACCTGGAGTTTATCGGAACGGGTATCCTGAGCACGGCCGATTTATCTATTCTGGAAGCGAAAAAAGAAATTGCCAAATTCGGAACCCTGACACAACGGATGTCCAGAATGACCCGTTCGTTGCTGTACGAAAAAAATACCAACCAGATTGAGAAAATCCTGACACGGATCGAAAAGTACGAAGACATTACCGATAAGATTGAAATTGAAGTGGTAAAATACCTCAATAAAATTGCCGAAGGAGATTTGACGGAACACACAGCAATGCGCATCCGGGGAATGAATAGTATGGCCAACGATCTGGAACGAATCGGTGACATCTTCTACCAGATGTCAAAAACCATTGAACGAAAAACGGCAGAAAAACTGTGGTTTACACCGGAACAACGAAACAACATCGCTACGATGTTCGATGCAGTAGACGAAGCATTGATCATCATGTGCGAAAACCTGACGGCACACCACGAAAAAGTTAGTCTGGATGGTGCCATTGCTGCAGAACGAAAGATTGATGAAACCCGCAACAAACTGCGCAAGGATTACCTCGAAAGCTTGTCCAACCAAGATCCGAACTTCAAAGCGGGAATGATTTACAATGATTTGTTCTCTTCCTTGGAAAAAGTCGGTGATCACATTATCAATGTATCAGAAGCGATTGTAGGGAAGGTATAGGCGATGAACATTATTAATCTTTGAATGAATAAGGTGATTATATAAAAGAGTTAACTTGTACTACTTTTTGAACCAGTATTTATTTCATTTAAAATTTGTACAGCTATTTCTTTGGCGATGTTTTCGTTTCTAAAATGAATTTCATTTTGAAATAGTGGCCAATAACCGAA
>DHNG01000020.1:46706-63015 GCA_002409405.1 Flavobacteriales bacterium UBA5422
GCGATGTTTTCGTTACTAAAATGAATTTCATTTTCAAATAGTGGCCAATAACCGAATGAATTTCTGATTAAATAAACTAATTCACCTTCAATTGCTTCAACGATTTCTCGATCATGATCAAAAGATGAATCAAACGTCATTACATAAGTAATTAAGTTTTGAATTGGGTTGTCTAGTTTATCTAACCATTTGTACCCTTTATATCCTCGTCGACTTTTTTCTCTGTTATTGTTCACGTAGAAATTGAAAGATGAGCACCCTCTGCTAAACCTCGTCTTAATAGAGGTATTTGCTTCACCCACGTAAAAAATTTTTTCAAGAGATTGAACAATGTAAAGCTTTCGATGTTCTTTCCGAAATGCAAGGCCTTCTGAGGAAGCAAATTTTATTTTACATGTTCCTGTTTCCGATTCTATAATTTCAAAATCAAATTTTTCGAGGGTAAATTTTTGATTCATTTACATTAGATGTTAAGATTCATATATTGATATAATTTTTCATATTCTTCTGGCATCAATACAGGAGGGTTTTGCGCTGTCAATTTTCTTTTACTGATGTATTTTGGGAAAGAAATAGGGTTTTCGGTATTTAAATACAAAACCTTACAGATTGCAACCTTAGAACTATTTGGAGCCCAAGCTCGTTCTTTGTACCAGAAATCTCTTTCACCTATATTAGGTGATCTGGAAAAATGCGTTTTTTCTAGTGGATTTGGGAGGTTATTTTCAACCATTAGATTATTGGGTAAAGACCAGTTTTGTTGTTCATAGTACTTTGCGGCTTCTTGATGATTAGCACAAACTATTATAACTTCTAATATTGCTACAATCTTCCTTACTCCAATACCTTTTTTGTTTGTGAGGTAAATAACAGTATCCTTTTCCTTTAATTTTTCTGCAAATCCAGGTCGGCATAATCCTGTAATACAAGGAAGTTGGTGTTCAAAGTCTGGTTCTCGTCTGCAAGAACCATCGATGTAAGGACTTAGATTATAGTGTTTTATAGCATTTATCCCTCTTTTGTTATAGCAAAGAGGATAAAAGGAGTTAATATAAACCTTATTCATTGCTGATTTCTTAGGTATTTCCATCTATAAATCTGTTCATTTTTGATATGTGAAAATTTCTATTTTTCACCATTCGTGTCAACTTCCAGATAACAAGTAATAAAACAGTTATAACTGACATTAAATATGATTGATGTAAAGAAGATGGGTCAGCCTTGTCCCATTTCCACGTGTATGTATAGAAACTATATCCGAATGTTGCCAATGCACCGATAATACTCAACGCTTGTAATATGGATATTAAGATTGTATTCCGAATAATACTTGGTTGAGAAGATTGAAGAGTTTTCAGTTCGGTACTAATTTTTTCAGGTTCTTTTTTCATAGTTATTTGTGTTATTTTTCATTTAATCCGTCCACCATCCAGTACGGATTTTCAATAAACTGTTTCCAATGCACCCGCGCCTGTTGATCAATCGGTGTCAGGTGTTGAATCTGGCGGCGGAGAAACGGCTCGTGATAGGAATCATTTCCTCCGGATGTCCCGGCCTGTTTTCGATTCTCAATGGATTGCAAGCTTTTACAGATTTTGTGATAATAAATGATCAAGTTGATGCATGTTGTCAATTGCCCGGCGGCAATGACTTCGCGTATTTTTTGTTTTCCTTTCTTGTTGAGCGGAACCCACAATGTTGTTTTCATCCCGGAAGCAGCAGTACAGATATCCCGGATGGTTTTGGTAGGCTCATTTACACCCAGATCGAAGAAAGAAACTCCCCGGATGTTGGCTTGTTGATCTGTCGGATCGGGATGTTTTAAATCATAAATAGCAGTTGAGAAGCATTTGTGTACATACATCCTGTTCCCGAATAATTCCTGGTAATGTTTGTTGCGCAAATGTTTTAAAAAGATACTTCCCACCATCAGGCTGACGGAGCTGGCGCGATTGATAAATAACTCTGCGATTGCATTTGGTGTGAGCACGTTCATTTTCGTGACTTTTCCGATTCCAACCTCATTGGTGTTGGCAGCTTTCCGGATGAATTGTTTGGCATACATGAGGATAAACGTTGCCAGTGTAAACAATGCCAACAACCCGGAAATAATTCCCAATGCGATTCTGCTTTGCTGAATAAAAGGAATAAAGAGTGTGATTGCCAGCAGTATGTTGGTGATCCATGTAAACCGGTAGATGAAAATCATTTTGAGATTTCCGATGATTGGAATCCGTTTTTCTGTTGTCGGTTTATATCCCGAAATATCAGGTGATGCTACATCGGCCACAATAATGAGGTCGAGTAGTTCTTCCTTCTCTTTTTTACCGGCATCGTACAGCAAAATAGAATCAATTCCCTGATTATCGACAATTCCACCATCCATCAGACTAACAAGTTTATCCCGGCCATAGCGATGAATCACAGATGTTGAACTGATATAGGGTCCCATGTCAATACTAATGGGTTCAAATCCTCCCGGGAAGCAGGAAGATGCTGCCAGAGGAATGCCCAATGGCATGGGTTTGATCAGATCACGATCGAGTTTGTAGTAATGATTTCCGATCCGGTGCCGTAGCTGGGGAAGCTGTGCAATGAACCGAAAGGGAGTTCCTGTATTAAATTCCGTGGCATTGATGCAGGTAAATTCCAGATGTGTGTCGTAGACTCCCGTGCTGGTTTTCTCCGGTAAAATAGATTCAAATGTTGCATTATCGAACAATTTTTCAGTATACACCCGTGCAAATCCTTCAATCAGGCTGTTTTTAAATTCCGGACTGACAAAATTAGAAATCCCTTCGTTGACCAGGTCTTCTTCTGTGAGAAAGGTGAATAACCGTTGAAAATAAGGAGCAAAAGGTTCGCTTCGTTTTACTGATTGTGCGTAGGAAAGGCTGGTGATACTACCACCGGATACAGTAGAAAGCGCTTTTACATGTTTTAAAAGTGTTGTTTGCTCTAATTCCAGTGCTTCCAGGTAACTTAATGCACCCAGACTGTACGCGGAAGCCCGGTACCCTCCTCCGGACATGGTCAATCCAATGTTCATATCACTGTTCGTTTACACTTGGCTCAAATCATTCAGTGTCTGCTTAGACAACAGGATTAAAACCTGCAATCTGTTCCATCTTTCGATGATACATGTCAGCTACTTTTTTATACCCCTGGCTTTTGAGATGAATTTCGTTGTCCCACATGTTGTCATCCGGGAAAATTCCTCGTAGATCAATGTGGTGGAATCGTTCGTAAGTAGCATCTAATTCGCTCAAAATACCATTGAATCCGTCTACCAGTTTTTTGATAATCGGTTCCTGTTCCATTTCCCGGTTCAGAATATTTTTCTTGGCAAATCCGGGAAGCACCCACGGTCCGGAAATACCCAGGTATGTTGTTCCGTTGGGTTTGGCATAATCATATCCATCCATCAGGATGTCAATTCCCGGATCGACTTCCCAAATACGTATTAAAAACTGTTCAATTGCATTTTTCATAACGGTCAGATTCTGGGCGTAATTCTTCTCTTTGAATAAGTTGAGTCCTGAATTCTTATGGTTTAAATACTGTTCAAACTCACTTCCGACTACGTCATTTCCTCCGGCACTGAATAAAACAAAACGTGGATTGTAGATGCGAATAGAGTTCAGTACTTCTTGCAAGCTTCTATCTCCGTTGTTGATGGCAACATTTTTCCGGATGGAGTATTCATTACCGAAGACCATGTTTTCCAATGTGTCTCCGTGTTTGCTGTGCCGCTTAATGGCATATCCCATTTTCCGTAAATGATCAATAATGTCTTTTGTTAACGGATAATCAAACCAGGAATCACCTTCCACAACCAATTTTTGTTCGTGTTTTGCTTTTTTTGACAACAACATCAGTTCCGATAGTTGTTCCAATTCCATTTTTTCTTGCGCGAGTGTTGCCATATTCAGAGTTTAAGTAAGAAGTTATTATGTCCAACAAATATAAAAGAAGCGTTCGGGAGACAAGCACGTAGAATTACCTGTTTTCACACCAACTAGTGTGTATGAAAGTACGTTAAAAAGATGGAATATAAAAATGAATGATCGTTATTTCAGACACTTAAAATAATCGAATGGTTCCAGGCAGGAATTACATTGATAATGTGCTTTGCACGCGGTACTTCCAAATTGAGAAATCATACGGGTATCTGTGGAATGACAGAGCGGACATTCAATCACCGGAGGGTCGGCAAATAATACACTTTTGTCCACTTCATCTGCCGGAGGTGCAATACCGTATTCTTTTAATTTGATACGTCCTTTTTCAGAAATCCAGTCGGTTGTCCAGGCGGGTGAAAGTACTAGCTCTACTTCCACCTGATCAATGCCTTTAAATTTTAGAACCTGTTTGATATCTTCTTCAATTACCTGCATAGCCGGGCAGCCGGAGTACGTTGGAGTGATCACAATTTTGACATGGTCTCCATTGGTTTTCACCGAACGAACAACACCCAGATCCACGACTGTAAGCACAGGGATTTCCGGATCTGAAACTTCTTCCAGCCATTGCCATATTTGTAATTCCGATACCATGACTACCAGGTGATTTTCAGTTGTCTCTTTATGTGAAGCGAATATTCGCTTACGATCGTATAGTTACCATTTCATTCCCGGGTAGGCACGTTGCATGTATTGCAATTCTGCCAAAATATATCCCAGATTTTCAGAATGAAGTCCTGTTCTTCCTCCCTGCTGTTTCCAGCCGTTTTGAGGAATCGTTAATGTTGCCTCTGCTAATACAGCTGTTACTGTTTTCTGCCATTCTTCCCGGATTGGAATCAGTGAAGGAACAATGTTTTCTGATTGCAGTGCAGCATCTACTTCATTTTCGAAGAACAATTCATCTGTATAACGCCACAAGGTGTCAATCGCATATTGCGCTTTTTCATGTGATTCTTCTGTTCCGTCTCCCAGTCGGATCACCCACTCGGATGAATGTTTCAGGTGGTATTTTGTTTCTTTTAATGATTTCTCTGCAATGGCAGCGATTTGCTCATCTGAACTGTTTTGCAAAGCTTCATACAATGGTTTTCTGAAGGCGTCGAACAAAAATTGACGCACCATTGTTACAGCAAAATCCTCGTTCGGTTGTTCAACCAGCAATACATTTCTGTATTCCCGTTCATAGCGAAGAAACGCCAATGCATCGGCATCTCTTCCGGCATTTTCTACTTTTGCGGCATACTCCAGAATTGTTGTTGCTTGCCCGATGAAATCCAATGCCATATTCGTCATCGCAATGTCTTCTTCCAGGATTGGTCCGTGACCACACCATTCAGATAACCGATGTCCGATAATCAGGCTGTCATCGCCTAAACGAAGTAAATATTCAAATAAATGCTTGTTCATTTTCGTATAACTAAAGGATTACATGTGCGAAATTCCATCCGGAACATCGTAAAAAGTAGGGTGACGGTATACCTTAGAATCTGCCGGTTCGTACAATGAGTCTGCTTCACTTGGATCGGAAGCGAACACATCATTGGATTGTACTACCCAGATACTGATTCCTTCCGAACGACGTGTGTATACATCACGTGCATTTTCGACAGCCATTTGAGCATCTGCAGCACGTAAGCTTCCTACGTGCTTGTGGCTCAACCCTTGTTTACTTCTTATAAACACCTCCCAAAGAGGCCAATTTGCATTCGACATAGCTAATTAATATTCTATTCTTATTTTTCGATTAAGCTCTTTTCTCTTTACTTCTGTTGGCACGTTTTTCTGCATGGGCAGCAGCAGCTTCGCGTACCCACATTCCGTTTTCTTTTGCCTTTCTGCGGGCATCCACACGGTCTTTGTTGCACGGTCCGTTTCCTTTCACAACTTGCCAGAATTCATCCCAGTTGATTTCCCCGGATTCGTAATGCCCTGTTTCCGTGTTGAATTTCAGATCAGCATCCGGAACAGTCAGTCCAATCATTTCAGCTTGCGGAACGGTAATATCAACAAATTGTTGGCGTAATTCATCATTTGTCTGACGTTTGATTTTCCATCTCATGGATTGCTCTGTATGTTTGGATTCTGCGTCGTTCGGACCAAACATCATCAATGCCGGCCACCAGAAACGGTTCAATGCATCCTGCGCCATTGCTTTTTGCTCGGGAGTTCCGTTTGCCAGCGTCGACATAATTTCAAATCCCTGACGTTGGTGGAATGATTCCTCCTTACACACACGCACCATTGCACGGGCATAAGGACCGTAAGAACAACGGCATAGCGGAACTTGATTCATGATGGCAGCACCATCTACCAGCCATCCGATCGCCCCCATGTCTGCCCAGGATAATGTCGGATAATTAAAAATAGAAGAATATTTTGCTTTTCCGGAGTGCAGATCATCAATGGTTTCTTCACGATCCGCTCCCAGTGTTTCCGCAGCACTGTACAGGTATAAACCATGACCTGCTTCGTCCTGAACTTTTGCCAGTAAAACGGCTTTTCTTCTCAGGTTGGGAGCCCGTGTAATCCAGTTCCCTTCCGGCAACATTCCTACAATTTCAGAATGCGCATGCTGTGAAATCTGACGAATCAGCGTATCACGATAAGCATCCGGCATCCAATCGCGGGGTTCGATTTTGATGTCGTTATCAATTTTCTCCTGAAACTGACGCTCCAATTCTTCTATATTATTTTCTTTCATAGCCTTTTGAGTACACTACAAATTTAGGGAAAAATGTTGTATTTTCATGTATGTTTTACAAGCAAATGTTTTATGCTTAACACAAACAACGGTTTTGGTTAGTAATATTTTGATGTTTGTTAGTAGAAAGATGAGTTACAGTGCACCATTTTAATAACAAAGCAGGATGCCAAATGGTAATGAACTACATAGTACATAAAGTAACTCACTTCGTCAGTTGTTGAGATTACTTATTGAGTCAGGCGTTGAACTATGTTTTTCTATGTGGTTCAGAGAATAAATTAAAACCACATAGTGCACATAGGTACATAGGGAATATTCGAAGTAGATATAGTGACACATAGAAGCTAACTTTGTCAGCTTTTGGGGTTACTATTGTTTGCTCTTTCGTCCTCAAGGCAAATCACTAATTATTTGTTTTTTATACCTCAATTCATTCAATGAATTGACTATGTGTCACTATTCAGTCTATATACCAATCCTCTATCCTTTTCTATGTCTCTATGTGGTTAAAAATGTACATAAATAACTGTATTATAACGCTTGTTCAAAATTGTGGTAAGTCTGTGAAGAACTCATTGATGTATGTTTTTTGCCCGTCTTTAAAAATATTACAGCAGTTAAAATTGATCAGAATTCCTTTTGGGGCTTTTAGCAGCTTCATATATGTCAGTAGTTGAGCTTCTGAAATCGCATTTAAATCCTGCATGGATTTTAGTTCAATTACAATACTTCTTTCAATAAACAGATCACATCGGAAGTGAATATCCATTTCTTTTTCTTTGTATATGACAGGTATTGTCATTTCAGTCTGATAATTGATATTTCTGGAAGTTAATTCATGTTTCATGCATTCATGATAAACTTTTTCAGTTAAACCCCTTCCCATTTCTTTGTGAACTTCAATAGCACAGCCAATTATTTCATACGTCAGATCATTTAATTGTTTTTTGGTCATGGTTAGTTTTTATTGTTAAGATAATCAATAGTTTAAAAAATAAAAAGAGATTGACTTCCTAATTTTTAGGGAAAAATGAACAACCACATAGAACACATAGTTACATAGGTGAAGGTTTGGAGTAGGTATAGTGACACATAGTAGCTCACTTTGTTAGCTTTGGGATTACTATTGTTTGCTCTTTCGTCCTCAAGGCAAATCACCAATTATTTGTTTTTTATACCTCAATTCATACAATGAATTAACTATGTGTCACTATTCGGTCTATATACGCGATGCTTTTTCTATGTCTCTATGTGGTAAAAAAAAATAGCTACATATATGTTCGTAATTGATTTATCTTTAAATGATTATTTGTTTTTAAGCCTATTCATACAATGAATTGACTATGTGCCACTGTTTGGCCTGTTGCCTTATGCTTTCTATGCCTCTATGTGGTTAAAAACAGCAATTCAGTTCCATCCTTAACACAAACAACGGTTTTGGTTGGCAATTTTACATCTTTTTTGGGAGTAAATGATTAAATTCGCCGTCAAATCATGTAGTTGAATAAAGAATTATGACGCCAAAATTTCATACGCTAAAAGTTAAAGAAGTCAGGAGAGAAACGAAAGATGCTGTCTCTATTGCATTTGATGTGCCAGAAACGTTGCAAGCTGATTACACGTTTATCCCGGGACAATATCTTACGTTGAGAACAGTAGTAGATGGAGAGGATATTCGCAGATCTTATTCTTTGTGTTCAGCTCCGTTTGAAAACGAATGGCGTGTGGCGGTAAAACAGGTAGAAGGAGGAAAATTCTCTACGTTTGTCAACACGGAATTAAGAGCAGGTGATGAATTACAGGTGATGACTCCAATGGGAAATTTCCAGTTGGAAGCAAACCCGATTGCACAAAAATCATATGTTTTATTTGCCGGTGGTTCGGGAGTGACCCCGATTTTATCAATTTTGAAGGAGATTCTAACACATGAGCCTTTGAGTGATATAACATTTTTCTATGGGAATCGGGACTTTTCGTCCATTATCTTCAGAGAGGAAATAGAAGCGTTGAAGAATTTGTACATGACACGTTTGCGTGTTATTCATGTATTGTCTCTTGAAAGCTTAGGAAACAAAATTCAGAAAGGATTGATGGACAGACAAAAGTGTGAAGACTTGTACCATGCTTTCCTGAAAGGATGGAATATATCCGAAGTATACGTTTGCGGTCCGGAAGTCATGATGCTGGCTGTGAAAGATAGTTTTGAAAAATTGGGTGTTGCAAAAGAAAACATATTTTTTGAATTGTTTGCTGCTTCAACTCCCCCGAAAAAGAAAGAAGAAACAATTGACATACCGAAAGTTAATGCCAATGTGCAGGTGATTTTGGATGGAGATACATATGATTTGGCAATGGATGCAAGTGAAACGGTTTTGGATGCTGCCTACAAAGCAGGTGCAGATTTGCCGTTTGCATGCAAAGGAGGAGTTTGTTGCACATGTAAAGCAAAAGTACTGGAAGGTGAGGCACGAATGGATGTTAATTATGCACTGGAACCGGATGAGGTTGCCGCAGGTTACATTTTAACGTGTCAGGCGCGTCCTACTACTGAAAAATTAGTAGTTTCATTTGATGATTAAATCATGGGATTTTTAGGAAAAATATTTAAAAAGGAATCAGCAGTAAAGATTCCGAGAGGCTTTTACAACATTCCTGTTCAACAGGTTAACCGGTTGACAAAAGACGCGGTGGAAATTGTGTTTTCTATTCCGGAGGACCTGGAAGGAGCATTTGCATTTACACCGGGTCAGTACCTGACGATTTCCATTGAAATTGACGGAAAGGAAGAACGCCGGTCGTATTCGATCTGTAGTGCAAAAGGAGTTGCATTGGCCATCGCTGTAAAAGAAGTAGAAAAAGGAAAAGTTTCCACTCACCTTAACCGACAGTTAAAGGCTGGAGATTCTGTTTTCATCTCAAAGCCCGAAGGTCGCTTTTTGCTGAATGATGCAAAGAAAGTCGTTGCAATTGCCGCAGGATCGGGAATAACACCGATTATGAGCATGGCGCATGAGATTGAAAAAACGGATGCTGCTTCCATGAAATTGGTATTTGCGAATAAGACAGAACAGGACATTCTGTTTCGGGAACAGTTGCGTCAACTTACAAAAACAGAAACGCATTATTTCCTGACACAGGAAGTGAAGGAAGGATTCAACCAGGGAAGAATTTCCAAAGATGCATTCATGAGCATTATTAAGGAGGATCTTGGAATTCTCCGCTCAGATGGATTCTACATCTGCGGACCGGAAGAAATGATCCAGGGAGTAAAAGCAGCGCTTGAATTATTCGGAGTTCCGGCAGATAAAATTCATTACGAATTGTTCACAACGGCAGCAAAATCAGATCCGACACCTGCAGCAGCAACGGATTTCAAAGGAACAACGAAGGTAAAAGTAATCCTGGATGATGAAGCGCATGACTTCGTTATGAACAGCAATAAAACGGTTCTGGATGCCGCTTCTTCTGAAGAAATCGATGCGCCATATTCCTGCAGAGGAGGAGTTTGTTCCACTTGCCGGGCAAAAGTATTGAAAGGCTCCGTCCGTATGAATCTGAATTACACACTTACAGATAAAGAAGTGGAACAAGGATATATTCTTACCTGCCAGTCGCATCCGACCAGTGAAGAATTAATTATTTCATACGATGAGTAAGACAATTGTAGTGGTTGGAGCATCCCGCGGAATCGGGAAAGCGATGGTAGATTTATTTGCAAAAGACCCGTCTGTTACTATTTATGCGTTGGCGCGTGATGAGGAAAAGATGCGGAAAGAATTTGTAGCACATCCCAATGTACACTGCAAAACATATGACTTAGCTGTTGATGATTGCGCAGACCAACTGGAACATTTGCTGGCGAAAGTAGAACAAATTGATGTGTTGATTAACAACGCCGGATACCTGGTCAACAAACCGTTTGAAGAGTTAAGTCACCGTGATTTTGCACGTTCTTACCAGGTGAATGTGATCGGGGTAATGCAAACTGTTCAGGCATTGCTTCCAAAAATGGAACAAGGTGCACACATCGTCAATATCAGTTCCATGGGGGGATTTCAGGGAACTGTTAAATTTCCCGGTTTGGCGGCTTATTCTACCTCCAAAGCGGCATTGGTGAGTTTTACCGAACTGTTTGCAGAGGAATTCAAACATACAGAAATAAAAATGAACTGCCTGTGTCTGGGAGCTGTTCAAACAGAAATGTTGCACGAAGCATTTCCCGGATATGAAGCACAGATTTCGTCTGAGCAAATGGCAACATACATCTGTAATTTTGCACTGACAGCCCATCAATGGATGCACGGAAGAGTGATTCCGGTTTCGTTGACAACACCATAGAATATTTACATGAAAAATATGACCACATCAGACAATTTAAATCAAACTGTCTGGAAAGGTGATCGGAGAGACATTCTGCTAATGCTGGTCATTTTAATCGTCATTTTTATAGTACTTTCTTTCTTATTTAATTATGATGATGATTTTGAAATAGTATGGGATGAAGAAAACCCTGAAAAACAATTTTATGATGTAAATATGTATCTAAATATGTTTTTGTCACTATTTGCGTCAATGGTACAATCATTTACACATCCCTTTTTTGTTGTATTGATCACTTTCCCTATATTAATCAGATACGGTTTTCCACTGTTTATATTCAGGAGACATGTTCCAAAGAAATTGATCATTGACCACAATGGGAAATCAATTTATATAGAACGCTGGAAGAAAAAAGAAAAAACGCTACGATTAGATTTATCTTATACGACATACAGCTTTTATTATGAAAAATGGTATTGTGTACTGGAAATAAATGGTTTATTTCATAATTCAAAAGGATTCTTGTTTGAGAAGAATGTCTATAAAATTGTCGCTCCTCGTTTAGGACTTGCATGGGATCAACCACGAATGCAGGAAATTGTTCATGTCTTAAGAAAAGAAGGAGTTCAGGAAGTTGATGCAGATAAAAAATCGTTTTGGGAGCTGATAAATACCTAGCTTTATAGAGAATCAGTACTGCCATGAGAAAGATCATTCACGTCGATATGGATGCGTTTTTTGCCTCGATAGAACAGCGGGACAATGAGGCATTCCGGGGAAAGCCGTTGGCTGTCGGTGGTTCCGGATCCAGAGGTGTGGTAGCTGCTGCAAGTTATGAAGCCCGTAAATTCGGAGTGCATTCAGCGATGTCTTCTCAGTTGGCGGTGAAAAAATGCCCGCATCTGATTTTTACACCACCTCGGTTTCATGTCTATAAAGAAGTTTCCAACCAGATTCGTTCGATTTTTTTGGAATATACCGATCTGGTGGAACCGCTTTCACTGGACGAAGCATTTTTAGATGTTACCACCAATCACAAGAATATTCCCTATGCCATAGACGTGGCAAAAGAAATCAAGCAAAAGATCTTCGAAAAAACGCAGTTGACGGCTTCCGCCGGGATTTCGATCAATAAATTCCTGGCAAAGATCGCTTCCGATTACAACAAACCCAATGGGTTGTATGTCATCGGGCCCAAAAGAGCTGAAAATTTTACAGAAACACTGAAAATCGAGCGGTTTTTCGGAATCGGCAAGAAAACGGCAGAACGCATGCATGCCATGCAGATTTATACCGGGCTCGATCTGAAACAAAAATCGGAGGAATTCCTGGTACAGCAGTTCGGGAAATTCGGAAGACTCTACTACCTCAATGCCCGAGGTATTGACAACCGGATTGTGAACCCGAATCATGTGCGAAAATCACTCGGAGCGGAGCGGACATTTCTCGAAGACACGGATGATGTTATTATTTTACATGCAGAATTGGAGAAAGTTACAGACGACCTGTTCCGAAGAATTGAACGAACGGCATTCAAAGGAAAAACCATTACACTAAAAATAAAGTACAGCAATTTCAGCACCATATCGCGCAGTAAAACACTGTCTTCATCACCGGACAATTATTCGTTGCTATTGCAAACAGCCAAAGAGTTACTTGATCACGTACCACTTGAACTAAAAATCAGATTGATCGGATTGTCGGTAAAGAACAATGATACAGATGATGTATACCCGGAAGACCTAGGAGCAATGGTGCAACTCAAAATTCCTTTTGAAGAAGATCGGGGGTAGGTTGTTACTTGGTTTCTAATTACTTTTTATGAATTCATTATCTTTGGAAATTATGAAACAGGGATATATAAGGACAGGATGTGTATCGTTGATGCTCCTGCTTTTTGGAACGGGATTTTCTCAGAAAAAACAATATCCACCTGTTCCGTTTGATACCGTTCTATATACCGGAAAACAACAATTTTTATCTTCTCCCCCGGAGAACGAAACTTCTCAAATGAATGTCATTTTGATTGTTGCAGATGACCTGGGAAAGCACGATTTGTCCGTTTACGGGAACCCGTATATCAAAACGCCCAACATTGATCGGTTGGCCAATGAAGGAGTACGGTTCAATACCGGTTATGCAACGGCAGCTGTTTGCAGTCCCTCCAGGGCGGGTTTTCTGACTGGCAGGTACCAGCAACGGTTCGGATATCACTTGCAGCCCCATCCGCGGTACCCGAAAAATAAACTGGAATTGTGGGCATTCAAACACCTGATTAATACCAGTTACCTCGTGCCGGAAGAGTATGGTGTGTACCCAAAAAACCAAGAAAGCAGGATGGGATTACCTGCTTCGGAAATTGCTATTTCGGAAGTACTGCAACACAATGGTTACCGAACAGCCTGGATCGGGAAGTGGCATTTGGGATACCAGGAACCATTGCTTCCGGTGAATTTCGGTTTTGATTACCGGTATGGTTGTTATGAAGCATATACTTTGTTTGCCGACCCGAAAGACCCGGAAATTGTCAATGCGCCGATCAAGGAATTTACCGATAAGGTGATTTGGAAAGGAGGACGAAAAGATGCATGTGCCATCCGGGAAAATGAAACGGAGATTGATGAGCAGGAATACATTACGTATGCATTTTTCAACCGGGCAAAACAATTTATAGGATCAGAGAAAACAACACCTTTCTTTGTGTATTTACCAATTACCGCACCGCACACGCCGTATCAGGCTCCGAAAGCCATTTATGATCAGTTGGGACATATTCCCGAACACAATAAACGGGTGTATTATGCCATGATTGTTGCGTTGGATAATGCGGTAGGGGCGTTGATTGATTTTCTGAAAACAACCGGGCAATATGACAATACACTGATTATTTTCACCAGTGATAACGGTGCTGCGTTGTACAGCGAAACGGTGGATAACAAACCATTAAACGGTGGAAAAATGACCTTGTTTGAAGGTGGAATTAATGTTCCGTTTATCTTGCATTGCCCTGCTCTATTCTCAACTTCTGCCGTGATTCAGGAGCCAGTCAGCTTATTGGATATTTCCCCCACAATTGCTGCAGCTGTGGGACTTGAACTACCAGGTGATCGGATATATGATGGAATTTCCTTGATAGGAAACAGTGCTGACAGTATTATTTTGGAAGAAAAAAGAGAATTGTATTGGTATTCGGATTACAATTCCGCTATTCGGATCGGAAATTCAAAACTGCTGGTCAATACACAAAGTAATACGGTTGATTATTTTGATCTGCAAAATGACCCGGGAGAATTGAACCCGTTTTCTGAGGATTCAAAAATCCATTTTCTATACCAAAAACTGGAGCATTGGAAAGCGACGATGCCACCTTTGTATTGGCCACGTATCATGAACTATGAGATCAAAATAAACGGAAAAACATACCGATGGGCCGTTTGATATTTTCTCTTTTCCTCTGTGCTGCAACGTGTTCAGCTCAGCAACAGAATGACCTGATTCTCATAAAAGGAGGGAAGATCACCATCGGAAACCTGGAACAACCGGATGCACAACCGCTATTTGATGTACATGTAGCTGATTTTCGTATGCAGCGTTATGAAGTAACAAATGTGCAGTTTTCTGATTTTATAGCAAAAACCGGTTATAGTACACGTGCGGAAAGAAACGGAGGATCTTATGTTTTTGATCCGTCATTGAGAAATGATTCGATGACTTTAATCGATGCACCTTGGTGGCGGTTTGAGCAGGGGGCAAACTGGCAACACCCGGAAGGAATTGGTTCCTCTGTTGCAGGAAAAGAAAATTACCCGGTTGTGCATATTGCCTATGAAGACGCATGCAATTATTGTGAATGGTTGGGTATGCGACTTCCGACAGAGATAGAA
This sequence comes from Flavobacteriales bacterium UBA5422, assembly GCA_002409405.1. Taxonomy (GTDB): domain Bacteria; phylum Bacteroidota; class Bacteroidia; order Flavobacteriales_D; family Crocinitomicaceae; genus Taishania. The sequence goes on from DHNG01000020.1 coordinate 61,580, forward strand.
CGCGAATATGCAGCAGCGAAAAATGGAGATGAGGTACTCAAAAACACATGGCAGGGATCTTTTCCGTATAATAATTCCATGGAAGACGGTTTTAAAGGAACTGCTCCGGCCGGAAGTTTTTTTGCCGGGAAATTGGGGGTATTCGATCTGCAGGGCAATGTATGGGAATGGTGTTTGGATCCGTATCATCAGCAGGCTTATTCATTTGCAAAAAAATGGAAGGTTGATTCTTCACAACCCCTTGTACCAAACTACTTTGATGAGCAATCACCTCACGAAGAAACACGGGTCATTCGCGGAGGTTCTTTTTTATGTGCCGAAAATTACTGTAAAGGATATGAACCGACTCGGCGGATGCGCTCTTCTGTAAATATGACTTTTTCACACATTGGATTCAGGTGTGTCAAAGGGAAGTGATTACTTTCCTGAGAGTAAGAATTCATATGCTTCCTGGATTTCCAGAAAACGTTGAGTTGCCTGTTTCTGTTGTTCTTCGGATTCATTCACATACCGGTCAGGATGGTAACGTTTGACCAGTTGCCGGTAACGCTGTTTGATTTCGTTTTCACTTGCATTTTCACCAATGCCAAGGATCGTGGCATATTTTGTTCGTTGTGAAATACCCGTTGAACCGAATACGGTGTGTTTGCGCTCCTGATTGTTTGTATTTGTAGTTTTTTCTTGTCGATAGAATCGTATGCATTCATCCAGAAATGATGCTTCCAGTTCAAGTTGTTTTGTAAAAACTTTTAATGCGGTATATTCTTTTGGTTTTAACAGTTTGTCAATGTGGCAAAGTCCGACTAAAAATTGAATGAGTTGTTTCTTTTGCTGTTCGCGCGCATGTTTGTTGACCCAGGTGATAACGGATACAGGTTCTATCGGATAGTGAAAATTGCGGTCAATCGTATCATCAAAGTGATCTGGTGAACCTTTGAACTGTCGAATGAAAAACGATCTTAAGTAGGCAATTTTTTGCATTTGATGATACCGGTCGATGGTAATCAGATAAACGGTCAGGCAGGAATACGCCTCCATTAAATTCCCGGTTGTGAATGTTAAATCAGCCGGAAAAGTACCCTTTCTCCAGATGCGTATTTTCCAGTTTTTGTACCAGATGTATGCAACAAACGCAATAATCGGGATCGCGAACCCGATGATAATCTCCCATGTTTTATCCGCCTTGGAAGCTTCATAACGGGAGTATTGATGTGTAGACATGATTGAATCAATCAGGTGTATGAGTGTATCGTCTTCCAAGTTAATTTATGCTACTGAACTTTTGGACACTAAATTATAAAAAGCAGTAGACAATAGTAGCATTTGACGGTTATTTAAAAAAATACCTCCATGAAATTTTGGTATACATGGAGGGATTCAAGATAAGATGACACAAAAGTGGTGTTAACTGCGAGTATTAACTCTCACTAACAGAG
>DHNG01000020.1:63162-63494 GCA_002409405.1 Flavobacteriales bacterium UBA5422
TAACTCTCACTAACAGAGCAATTAATGGAAATGTTACCGTTATCTTTACTTAAAGTCGATTCATTTTGGCTGCAACTTTCTTTCACATCATCTTCTTTTGCTTTGTTAAATGTGTACGTTTCTGTTACTTCGTAATACGTATTATTGTCTCCATCTCCTTTCCCTGTACATTGGCACGTGTAATCCTTTTTACATGACGTTAACAGCATCATTCCTCCCAAAAGAACAAAAGCTCCTTTTAATACATTTCTTTTCATAAAAATAAAAATTAAGGCTCTATAAATAAGTTGTTAGATCGGATTTTAAAGAAAGCCAGAGCCTGTTTTGCTTTT
>DHNG01000020.1:63747-63917 GCA_002409405.1 Flavobacteriales bacterium UBA5422
TCCGTAAACCATTGTTTCAAAAAAAAGCCCGACATATAAATATGCCGGGCCTTTCGATAAAATATGATTAAAAAAAATTATGCTTCTTCAACAACGAATGAATAGCTTTCCATTATTTGGTTTGCTAACAGTTTTTTACATGCCTCTTCTACTTTTTGAGTAGCAACTTC
>DHNG01000020.1:64042-71136 GCA_002409405.1 Flavobacteriales bacterium UBA5422
TACTTTTTGAGTAGCAACTTCCTTTGAGTCAGCGTCAACAAATAAGCGAATGTGACGTCCGATACGAACACCATCGATTTCAGGCAATCCTATACTCTTCATGCTGTTTGTAACTGCTTTTCCTTGTGGATCTAACAATGCTTCCAACGGCATTACGTCTATTTCTGCTTTAAATCTCATGCTGCGTGTTTTTTTCGTTTATTTTCGATAACTGATAAAATCAGGTACAAAATTATAATAATTGGAATAGCCCAGGCAAATAAAATCGGAATTAATATCAAACAACACCCCAAAAAGATGAATTTTATTTCATTCCCCTTCCATTTGAAGTGCTTAAATTTCAATGAAAACAGCGGGAGCTCCGCAATCAACAATAGAGACATGATCAGCGTAATTGCAATCAGTACCCAGGGAGTTAAAACCTGATTCAATACATTACTTTCTATTCCTGCATTGTAATAATAGGAAATCAACAATGGAAAGGATGTGAAGAAAATGGTATTAGCAGGTGTCGGCAAGCCGATAAAACTTTCCGATTGACGGGTGTCAATGTTAAATTTTGCCAGACGAAACAACGAGAAAAACGGAATAATCAACCCTGCAAAGCATAGGTAATTAACGGCACTCCAGTTCCCTGCTACAATCGGGGAGAAAAAGTCAGTCACATGCATGGATACGTATTGGGATAAGGAAATTCCATCTCCACCACTCAATCCTCCTTGCGTTTGGATGATCAGTAATACACAGACCAGAATTCCGGGAGCAACCCCAAAAGTAACCATATCTGCCAATGAATCCAGTTGCTTTCCCAACTCACTCATTTGATTGAGTTTCCGTGCAATGAAACCGTCCAGAAAATCCAGAATAGCTGCCAGGTAAATAAGGTAACAGGCGATTTCCAGCTGCCCGGAAAACACCATGAAGATGGATGAAATACCGCAGAGTAGATTTCCTGCGGTCATTAAATTGGGTAAATTGAACATTTCGTGTGCTAAAATACACATTTAGATGTGTCGTTTTCAACGAATAGATATATTTTTGTGCGATAAATTGAATAAATAAACCTGTCAACACAATTTTTTGAGAAAAAGAGTGTTAATAGTCAGGTGAAAATTATGCTTATGACTCATCGTATCATTGCTTTGGCAATCATCCTATTATCAACTACTGCTTACTCGCAGACAGTTGCACCAAAATACTCCAATGAGTTTTTAGCCATCGGGGTTGGAGCAGATGCACTTGGGCTGGGAAATGCTGTGGTTGCCAATACCGGAAACGTTATGTCGGGCTACTGGAATCCTGCCGGGTTGACCCGTGTTGATAAGTGGCTGGATGTCGGACTGATGCACAGTGAATATTTTGCCGGAATTGCTAAATACGATTACCTGGGATTAGCACATAAAATCGATAAAAAAAGCGCGATTGCCTTTTCAGCCATTCGTTTTGGTGTGGATGACATTCCCAATACAACTCAATTGATTGATAACAATGGAAATGTGGATTACGATAAGATTACCACATTTACTGCAGCGGATTATGCCTTTTTATTGTCTTATGCCCGAAAATTGAAAGTGGAAGGACTCAGTTTGGGAGGTAGCTTTAAAGTAGTATACAGAAAAGTGGGTGATTTTGCCAAAAGCTGGGGATTCGGACTGGATGCAGGATTGCAATACCAACGTGGGCAACACTGGAAATTCGGCGCTGTACTTCGCGATGCAACATCTACCTTTAATGCCTGGATGTTCACACTGGACGACGCAACGAAAGAAGTATTTGAGCGCACTAACAATGAGATTCCTCAAAACGGACTGGAATTGACCATGCCGCGACTGATCATCGGTTCATATGCCAAATATCCGTTGGGAAAAAAAGGAATTTACTTTGCAGGTGAAATCAATGCCGATATTACAACGGACGGTCGCCGGAATACAGTCATTCGCTCCGGTGTATTTTCAGTTGATCCGAAGATGGGAATCGAATTCGGATTCAGAAATTATGTAGCCGTACGTGCGGGAATTACCAACATGCAGTTTGTAAAGAACTTTGACGATAGTAAATCTTTTAATGTTCAGCCGAATATCGGGATCGGATTAAACTTAAAAAGCGTATATTTGGATTACGCATTTACAGATATCGGGGATGCTTCCGTTGCGTTGTATTCACATGTGGTCTCGTTGCGTGTTGTACTGAATAAACCCAAATCGATGACGAAATGATTCGACTGCTACACACCACTATTTTCACTGTTTTATTGGTACTGTTATTGTGCCCGTATTCGGCATTTGCTCAATCGTACGGGAATGAATGGATCAATTTTAATCAGCGTTATTATAGTTTTCCTGTAGCACAAACCGGTTTAAAAAGAATTAATTACGACGATCTGAACAATGCAGGAATTCCGGTTGGTTCGTTTTCGCACCAGCAAATTCAGTTATTCGGCCGGCAAAAAGAAATTCCGATCTGGGTAGAAACCAACGGAGACGGAACATTTAATTCGGGAGATTATATTTTGTTTTATGCAGAGCGCAATGACGGATGGCTGGATTCTATGCTATACCTCGATCCTTCAAAAGCTGCCAACCCTTCCGTTAGTTTATTCAATGACACCATTTACTATTTTTTTACGTGGAATAACCAGGTCAATAATTTACGGTTTACAGATGAATTAAGCGCAGATTATGCAAATTATACACCTGTAAACTACGTGTGGGACAAATATGAACAAGGATATCAAAATTCATACTTAGAAGGAGAACGATTACAATCCCTTTTATCCAGTGCGTTTTATGTAGCAGGTGAAGGATACGGATTGGCACAGGTCAATGGAATCAATGGCTATAACCTGGATTTGACAGCCCAGACACCTTATCCGTATACCGCTTCGGGAAGTCCGGCGGCACGTTTCAAAGGATTGGTTACAACAACAGCAAGTTCACCGGTAGCTCAGAGCGGTGATCCGAATCACCACACTCAATGGAGAATCAATGGACAATTGGTCTACGACCAGACCGGGTTTGGTTGTATACAGTTCAAAGCAGATCTGCCGTTTTCTACGGCGGGAATGACCCATACCACAGATTTAGACTGGACAATCGTCGGAGATTTACCAGTGGAGACCATGTATCAATCTCTGACATACTGGTCGATTGATTATCCCAGAATTCCAAATTTCAATGGAGCCGCACGCTTTAAAATCCGTGTAGAAAACGGCTCGCAGGTAAAGAACAGAGTGGATTACACTGCGTTGGGAGTTTCAAACCCTGTTATTTTCAGTTTCGGATCTTCCCCACGACGGATTTACCCACAAACCAATGGCGGATCTCAGGCCATCCTGTTTCCCAATAATTCTGGCGGAAGCTATTCGGAAATTGTTGCCTATGATCTCAATAGTGCACAAACAATTACGGGGTTTTCTCCTGTTAATGCAACAGGATTTTTTACTAACTATGCCAATATAAGCCATGAACAGGCATATATCATTGTATACCATCCAAGTTTATATCCGGCTTCTAACCAATACAGGATGTACCGCCAGAGTATCGCTGGAGGAGGTAACAACGTGGTGATGGCAAATATAGAAGAATTGTACCTTCAGTACGGAGGAGGAATCAAGCAGCACATCAACGGAATCCGTAGATTTGCACTGCATTCATATGATTTGTCTACTCAAAAGCCGGAAGCATTGCTATTATTGGGGAAAGGATTGTATCCTACCATTGCCAGAGGGAATGGATTTAACCAAAACCTGGTTCCGACATTCGGAGTACCGGCTTCAGATATACTGATCACCTCCAATTTACCGGGGACATCGTTGTGGAAACCACTTATTCCAACCGGACGAATTTCTGTGAATACAGAAGCAGGAATTTTAAACTACCTGGACAAAATTACCACATATGAGGGAAATCAAAATCAGAATGATGTCTATGACACACCAAGCAAAGACTGGCAGAAGCACATCATTCACCTGATTGGTGGAACCGACTTATCCCAACAGGCATCCTTTAATGCACAGATGGAAATCATGAAAATCAAAGCAGAGGGAGATCGGTTTGGGGGGAAGGTTCATACATTGAAACGCGAATCAGACGATCCGATTCCTCCTACTCAGTTGCAGAACATCATGACCCGTATTGCAAACGGTGTTTCGGTGATGACGTATTACGGGCATAAAGGAACAACCAATTCCGGTTTTGAAATCAACCTGGATGAGGTACAAAATTGGAACAATGCAAATAAATACCCGTTGATGATTGCCAATTCGTGCTATAACGGAGATCTTTTTGAATTGGGGTTAGGTTCTTCTTCCGAATACTTTGTCAATACCCCTAAACTGGGAGCAATTGGTTATATTTCTTCTGTAAGTACGGGATTTCACCCGATGGTAGGGGTTTATAGTAACGAATTGTATAATCAATTCACACGCATTTCTTATTCGGAATCGATTGCTAAGAACATGTCAAATGCAATCCAGGCACTGGAATCTCCTGCCAACATGTATATGGAGGTAACAGCAACACAGATGTTATTGAACGGTGACCCGGGATTAAAGGTAAATTACCACAACCGACCCGAGATTGAACTACTGGAACAAAACATTTCCTTCAAACCGGATTATGTTGATTTGAATACGGATAGCATTGAGATGAATATTGCCCTGAAAAATTTGGGGAGCTCTGTTATTGATTCATTTACGATCGAAATCAGCAGGAATTTTCCGGGAAGTGACATTGATTCAATATACCATGTGAAAAGAGCACAACTTCATTATGTAGATACGGTAAAGATTAAATTTCCATTACAACCAGGGATTGCAGCCGGATTAAATGTATTCGATGTAAAAGTTGATATTCCCAGCTTTATTCCGGAGCAATACGATGAAATCTACAACAACCAGGTAATTAAAAATTACTTTCTGAACCTGAATGGAATTGTTCCGGTGGTACCGTATGAATTTGCAGTTGTTCCACACGATACCATTACATTAAAAGCATCGACCATTAACCCGATTGCTGAATACAATACGTATCGTTTCCAGATTGATACTACTGACTTGTTCAACAGTCCGTTTCTTAAAAATGCAGTCGTTTCAGGATTGGGTGGGGTAAAAGAAGTGAAACCGAATCAATGGAACAGTCCGTTGCAATTGCAGGATAGTGTGGTATATTTCTGGAGGGTAGCTGTTGACGAACAAAATCCGTTGTGGAAAGAGAGCTCGTTCCAATACATTGAAGGAAAATCAGGATGGGGGCAAGATCATTTCTTTCAGTTTAAGAAAAATACATTCTCAAATGTCAATTATGTGCGTGCAGACCGTTTGAGAGAATGGAGTCCGGATTCTGTCTTACTGTCGGTTGATGTATACCCGGATGTTTCACTGGAGAATGCATATTATATCAACGGAACACAAATAGATTATGGTGTTTGTACATGGACACCACCACTTCATGTGGCTGTTCTTGACCCTGTCACATTTGAACCATGGGGTACCAATTTCAACGGTGCCAATCCTGATCACGATTTTGGAAATATACTATGTCGGGGTCGGGTAGAGGATTTTTTTATTTTTAACCAAGACAATCCGGCACACCTTCAGTCGTTTCAGAATATGGTATTGAATGAAGTACCGGACGGACATTATTTATTGATCTATGCACCAATCATGGGCTATTATAGTTCATGGAACGCATTGGATTCTGCGAATATGTACCAAACCTTTGCCGCATTGGGTTCGGATAGTATCATTCCCGGCCGGCCGGATCATCCGTTTTCATTTTTTGTAAGAAAGGGATATCCGAATACGGTAGTTGAACGTGTGATCGACCCGACAACCGGATCAGGCGCTGAAAACGGTTATGCATATATTCACATGGAAGCATACATGCCGACTTCTATTACACAGGGGCAAGAAATATCTACGCTGATCGGACCGGCAATGAAATGGGGAAATGTGTACTGGCGACAAGAAAGTATCGACCTGATCAACAATACAGATACCACCCGCTTACTGATTCAACCATATACCTGGAATATGGTTCCCGGAACCCCTGTAAATCTGCTGTTCAGTAATAATGATTCATTGATCAACCTGCAGGGAATAATCAATCCGCAACAGTATCCCTACATACGACTACGGGCAAATTATAAGGATACAACGAATTATACTCCTGCACAAGTTGATAGCTGGCACGTATTGTATGATCTGGCTCCGGAAGCGGCAATAGATGGAAGCAACGGGTATTATTTCAGCCATTTGAATGATAGTATTTACGAGGGGGAATCACTGAAATTTGCCGCAGATATCCGTAATATCTTTGATATTGATATGGATTCGTTGCTGGTGAACTATTGGGTACAGGATAACAACAATGTAAAGCATTTCATTGACTATCCGCGACAAGATTCGTTGAAAGTAGGACAGACATTGAGAGATACAATTACTTTTTCTTCTACAGGTTTGTCAGGCCTTAACTCCCTGTGGGTAGAAGTGAATCCGTATATTAACGGAAGTTTGTACGTCAAAGATCAACCGGAGCAGTATCACTTTAACAACCTGCTCCAGATTCCTTTTCATGTAAACGGGGACAATGAAAACCCCTTACTGGATGTCACGTTTGACGGCAGACATATTCTCAATGGAGATATTGTTAACCCGAATGCAGAGATTCTGATTACACTAAAAGATGAAAATCCATATATGATTATGGATGAACCTTCAGATACAACACTGTTCGGAATTTATTTAACAGATCCTGCCGGGAATTTAAAAAGAATACCGTTTGTAGACGGAATGGGAAATACAGTAATGCAATGGCTTCCTGCTGAAAGCACACACAAACGATTTAAAATCATTTATCCCGCTGCTTTTACAATGGATGGGAAATACCGATTATTGGTTCAGGGGTCTGATAAGAGCGGAAACCTTTCAGGTGATTTCCAATACAAAGTAGATTTTGAAGTCATCCGCGCATCGAGTATTACACACATGATGAACTACCCGAATCCGTTTTCCACGAGTACACGCTTTGTATTTACACTTACAGGAACAGAAGTCCCGGATGATATCATTATCCAGATTATGACGGTATCCGGAA
>DHNG01000020.1:71251-77241 GCA_002409405.1 Flavobacteriales bacterium UBA5422
ACGGTATCCGGAAGAGTGATACGCGAAATCACGGAAGATCAGTTAGGTCGTATTTACATTGGAAGAAACGTCACGGAATATGCATGGGATGGACGTGATGAATTTGGAGATCAGTTGGCCAATGGTGTTTACCTGTATACAGTAAAAGCAAAAATAAACGGAGAAGACATCGACCACAGAGAATCGGCTGCAGATCAGTACTTTAAAAAGAACTTCGGAAAAATGTACCTGATGCGTTAAACGGATCCTTCCGTATAGGGTAAACGTTTAATAAAATAAAGTCGGATTATTTTTTTACAAACTTGTATTTAAAGATACAATAGATGGCTCTGAATCCGTCTTTCCAACCGATTTTCTTACCTTCTTCATACGTTCTTCCGTAATAAGAAATACCAACTTCATAAATACGGATCTTAGGAATTCGTGCAAGTTTTGCAGTGATTTCCGGTTCAATTCCAAAACGATTTTCACGGATGTGAATGTCTTTAGCAATGGATGTACGAATCAATTTGTAACACGTTTCCATGTCCGTTAAATTCAGATTAGTCATCATATTGGAAAGGGATGTAAGGAATTTATTCCCGATTGAGTGCCAGAAGAATAAAATCCGGTGTGGATTGTGCCCAACAAAGCGGGAACCATACACCACATCTGCATTGTCCATGAAAACAGGTTTCAACAGTAAATTGTATTCAGCAGGATCGTATTCCAGGTCGGCATCCTGAATCAGCATGTATTCTCCGGTACATTCTTTTATTGCCCGGTTGATGGCAGCTCCTTTTCCCTGATTGCGTTCCTGGGAAAACAACTGAATATTCATATCGGGATTTTCCCGCATATACGTCTTTACCTTTTCAACGGTATCGTCTTTGGAACAATCGTTGACAATTACGATTTCTTTTTCGATGCCATTGACCAATTCTACTTCTTTTACCCGGTTTAAGATTAGATGAATAGTAGCTCCTTCATTGTATGCAGGAATAAGTATTGACAGTTTTTGAATATTCATGAATATTGAATTAACGAGGCTAAATTTAATTAAAAAATGTAGAAAACGTAATTTCCTCAATTTTTAGCGGTTGACTTACGTTGGAGATCGTTAGCCGGATATATTTTATATGGTGGGGATGCTCCGGTAATCTAAACCTGCAAAACACATTGTTTCCATATTGACTGTGAAAGATATTGTACGCGTTTTCAGTCACAATTTGCGCTGTCGAATCTAAGAGTTGAATTGTAGCAAACTCCCGATCTGCTTCCCGGTTGATACGCAATTTTACTTCTCCATAGGGAGCAAGCGTATCTGCAGAAGAAATATCAAATGTTTGAACATATGCTTGTTGTTGCGGAACATGTATAACGACTTCTTTGGCTACTACCTGTTCAGATTCAACTACTTTTTCGGTAAGTTGAGGCCGGTAAAAATACCAGCTATATTTTTCGTCTGTGATCAGGAACGCTTTCCAATAGATTTCTTTATTCATTCCGTCCCAGAGAATAATTGCTTTTACATATTGAAATGTCTGAATTTGCATCAATGCAACTAAAAAAGGAAAGCTAATTACAAGGATCCATTTATTCAGAAGCGATTTCTTTGAAAATACGGGAATGAGCGCGAGAATAAATGCACCATAAAAATCAATCATCGGTCGCTGACCGATACTTCCTCCGTATGACCATGCATGCCAGGATGACAGGACATACACTACTACAAAAAATGCCAATAGAAATACAAGTGTCCGGTCGTACCTTTTGGTATAAATCCAACAGCTCAATCCAAGTATAAAACCAATCAACCACCAGGGAGTCCATAGAAAAAAACCTTTGTGATAGCTGAATAAAAAATCAAGTAAATGCGGGCTCCTAAAATGAAAACCCTCTTCTCCGTAACTGTAATCAAACGGATTTCCGGTCTGAAGGTACGATATGTAAAATTGGATGGAAACAATCATACCGCAACAGAAAATTCCCAAAAGTAGTGAGCGGTAATGTTGCGTAAATAAACATTTAATTTTAGTGATGAATTCAGGTAAATGATCCACCAGCAAAGGAGTAAAGAGCAGCACCAATATATTGACCGGGCGAACGATTATAATGAGTCCGAATACAATCAGAGAAAGAAAGAGGTACTTAGGTTGATTGGTACTAAAATACTTCCTGACGGTATACATAAACCAACTAATCAGAAAAAAAGAATAAACGTGACTGTATGCCGAATCGTAAACTGTGTAATGCAGCAAAGGAGTGGCAAACAATGTTGCAATCTGAATGAAAAAAATCCACCATCCGCTCATTCCATAAGTCTGCAGTAGCAAACGAATACACACCATGCCTAAAAACATGTAGAAGATAGCTGCATACCAGACTCCTTTTTGATACGGTAATGAAAATCCGTCATCCGGATGTACGTGATCACCTTTTGATGTCGTAAAATGTGCAATTAAGAAAAACGGACTTTGTAAAACAGCTGTTCCAACAAAATATTTGTTAATCCGTAAACCGTTTTCCTGGTATTTGTATAATAGCTTGTTGTGTTCTATTTCGTAATATGCTGTTTTTAACGTGTCGATATACGAAAAGTGAAGGTCCTTATAAATAAATAAAGCAGGTAAGTATTCATAATATCCGCGACCGTCAGCATTAATAAATACTTCCTTCTTGTCTGGATTTTTTTTATAGAGGAAATTATTGTAGCTAATAAGAAGAATAACTACAATCAGCATTTCTTTAAAAAACTGAAAGCGGTATATTTTTTTTAGCATTTAAATGAAAGATCAGTCAATGTTCATTTCCGGAACGACATCCGGAACAACTAAATCACCTTCTGTTTTAGATACAATTTCTTCAACACTGACACCCGGAGCCCGCTCTATTAAATGAAACTTCCCTTCTTTTATTTCAAGTACAGCAAGTTCTGTGACTACTTTTTTAACACAGCCTACACCTGTTAACGGAAGTGTACATTCTTTCAATATTTTTGATTCTCCGGCTTTATTGGAATGCATCATAGCTACAATGATATTTTCTGCTGAGGCTACAAGATCCATTGCTCCACCCATCCCTTTTACCATTTTCCCCGGAATTTTCCAATTGGCGATGTCTCCGTTTTGTGACACTTCCATTGCTCCCAAAACAGTTAGTTGTACGTGTTGGCCGCGAATCATGCCGAAAGACGTAGCAGAGTCGAAGAATACAGCTCCTTTGAGTGCAGTAATGGTTTGTTTTCCCGCATTGATCAGGTCTGCATCTTCTTCTCCTTCAAACGGGAAAGGTCCCATTCCAAGAATTCCGTTTTCTGACTGAAATTCTACTTCAATCCCTTCCGGAATGTAGTTTGCAACCAATGTAGGAATCCCGATTCCAAGATTAACATACCATCCGTCTCTCAGTTCCTGCGCAATACGTTTTGCAATTCCATCTTTGTCTAAAGCCATGACACAAAGTAAATAATTATTTTAAAACAAACAGTTCGACTTTTCCATTATGTAGTAAAAAAGGCGTTTTTTTCTGATTCCACAGGTAAACAATCAATTGACTTGCAGTGGGGTCTGTCCGGGGAATAACAATTCCATGATGTATATTTTCTGGTTGGTTGTTCCATTCTTTTTTTAACCAGTCCAGGTGTATATTTTCCTGACTTAATTCTGCTCCTGTTTTATCTTTTTGGGAAACAACCGCAGAAGCAATAAATGGAGCTGCATGTGCATCAATAGTTGCCGTTATACGAATGAAAAGTGGTTCTCCTTTAAGAGAATCCGGTAATTCAACCGTTAATAAACCAAAAAACTCATCACGGGAATGGTTCCAGTTACTGATGGTATCCTGCTGATATACCAATTGCCGTTTTAAAGGAACAGATCTCCGGTACAGGTTCAGGTTGTTATCCGGCACAGCATTTACCTGTGTGTATAATGTATGGAAATTAGCAGGTAAGTTACGTGAAATGTCAACAATTTGATAATCGCAAATTGTATCTACCTGATCGGAAACCAACATTTGGGAATAATGCCCTCCTCTTTGGTGATTCATGTAAGCCCAACACAAGCGTTGCATTTTATATCCTCCGATACTTGGGAGTTCTGAAGAATCTTTTTCTTTCGAAAAGGAATCAAAAAACGCAGCAGGGGGATTTTCACTCATCGGAAAAATCGTAGTACTGATATTTACATGTACGATGAAATGAATCGGGAAATAAAATAGCGGCAGGATGTACCAGAATGTATTTTTTATTCCCGATTCCACGGCATCATTGATCACGAAGGTAAGCATGAACATCAAGAAGGGAAATAGATAGAGAGCAGCTCTGTCTTCGGGAAAATTAACGTGTAAAAAATACCGCATGGAAAAAATAGCAGCAATTGAACCTACAAACAGGTACGAAAAAAAGAAGGATGGACGATGAAACAAATGCGTTCTGTAATCTTTGACTTTAATCATCAGAAACAGAAGTCCTGCTAACGAGAGACAAACAATTATTGTATAAACAAGAGCCATCCAATCAGCGTAACCACCAATAAAATAGGTTGATAGCGATTGTCCTGTGTATTCCCAGAAGCCGGAGGTACCGCCATAGTACAATGCACCACGTGCCTTCAGTTCAAAACTGTACCAGATTAACGGATAGAAAAGCAGCAGAGAAAAAATAAATAAACCAACCGTTATACAATAAGATTTTGCTGATTTTTCAGATAGCAGCGCAACAATCAGCGCATAAAACAGGATTAAAAAGGAAGGGATCAGCAATGTCAGATTGGCTGCTGTTGCCAGAAAAAGCGTAACAATTAAACCAATGAGTATCCCCTTTTTCGGATGTCGGAAAAAATGGATAATCAGTAACAGCGCACTCATTAACAACGCCATGGATAATCCATATCCTCTCGTTTGTCCGAAATATTCGAACAAGTAATGAGCCATGACGACGGATAAAAAGAATCCCCATTTGATAAACGATTGTTTAATTAGTATGGCAACACCCCATGCCGTCCAGAAATAAAGGATGAATGCCAGTAAATTGGGAAGCCGGAGAACCCAGGGTTCATTTCCAAGCACTTTATAACTGCAGTAGGAGAGGAGTGAATTCAGGATGTGATTATTCGCATCCCAGTGTACGTTCGGAGGAAGGAACGAACCCGTTTGAATGTAGTAAAAAAACGTTGCCGATTCATCGTGTTGAATCGGCAAGTAAATTGTTCTTAATAACAAATATGAAAATAATACAACAAAAAGCGTCCAGATAATATAAGATTGGAAACTTAACGATCGCATTATACTTTTTTTCGTGTTGTACGCTGTTCAATGCGTTTTTCAAATTTTTCTCCTTTAAAAATACGTTGAACGAAGATGCCCGGTGTATGAATGAAATTCGGGTCTAATTCTCCTGCAGGCACCAGTTCTTCAACTTCCGCGATTGTAATCTTTCCGGCCATTGCCATCATGGGATTAAAATTGCGTGCCGTTGCTTTAAATATGAGATTTCCTTCCGTATCGCCTTTCCATGCTTTTACAATTGCAAAATCAGCGGATAAAGCTTCTTCCAGGATGTGCGGTTTTCCATTAAAGATACGCACTTCTTTTCCTTCAGCAACTTCTGTTCCATATCCTGCAGGGGTAAAAAATGCCGGAACTCCAGCACCTCCGGCCCTACAACGCTCAGCAAGGGTTCCCTGAGGAATCAGATCTACTTCCAATTCTCCTGAAAGCATTTGCCGCTCAAATTCGGCATTCTCTCCCACATAAGAACTAATCATTTTTTTGACTTGTTTTCCTTGTAAAAGTAATCCGAGTCCAAAATCATCCACACCTGCATTATTGGAAATACACGTCAGGTTTTTCGTTCCCATTTTAACCAACTGAGCAATTGAATTTTCCGGAATTCCACACAAACCGAATCCTCCGACCATCAAGGTCATGTTATCTTCAATGCCAACTAAGGCTTCTTCAACGTTCTTTACAACTTTGTTCATTTCTAAAAGTTTATTCCGTCCACAATT
>DHNG01000020.1:77298-80382 GCA_002409405.1 Flavobacteriales bacterium UBA5422
TAATGTCATTCCGTCTTCAATGCCTTTCAGAGCCTCTTCTACATTTTTTACAACTTTATTCATGCTGTTTTTTTCAAACGTTCATTATCTAAAAATATCCAATCCGGAATCCCCTCCCGAACTGGCATTATCACCTGTACAGGAGAATGCATTCGGGTCATAGGTTGCCGGAGCTGCAAAATCTGCCTGTGTCAGATTAATTTTGGTGTCTTTGTATACTTTTTGCATGTAGTATCCGAAGATCGGAAGAGCCATGCGCGCACCTTGTCCCCATTCCATGGATTGAAAACGCACCTGTTTGTCTTCTGCACCTACCCATATTCCTGTCACCAGATCCGGTGTAAGTCCCATGTACCAACCATCCGCGTTTCCTTGCGTTGTTCCTGTTTTTCCGGCCATCGGGGCTGTGAGTCCTCCCCACGGTCTCCATGCTGCACGCAACGAACCTCCCGTACCTCCGTTGACAACACCTTTCATCATTTTCAGTGTTTCGTAAGCTACGTTTTCGTTCATTACTTCTTTTGAATATCCTTCTTCACTGTAAATAACATTTCCATTCCGGTCTTCTATACGCAGGATTGACACCGGACGGTTATAGATTCCGTTATTGGCCCACATGGCTTGTGCACCGGTTATTTCAAACAACGACAAATCCATAACTCCCAAACACATGGAAGGAACTTCGTCTTCCGGTCGCAGGTTAATATCCAGGTCTTTTAACAGCTTTGAAATGGTTTTCGGTCCGGCATAACCACCCATCATCGACATGACGGCAACTGTTCCGGGGTTATTGGAATTTTGCAAGGCCCAGGATACGGTTTTCCCTACCGGAATATCTCCGCTCGGACACCATTTACCTGTAATTCTTCCATGACCGTCTTCCAAATCCACACAGTAGGGCATGTCTTTGTATACCACACATGGTTTTACAACACCCATTGCCAAAGCAGTTCCGTAGACAAAAGGTTTGATGGTTGAACCGACCTGTCGCTTTCCTTGTTTTACGTGATCGTAAGCAAAGCTGGTAATGTCTGCACCGCCAACCCATGCTTTGATAAATCCTGATTGCGGTTCAATCGAGATGAGTCCGGCATGTAGGAACCCCTTGTAATAACGGATGGAATCATTGGGTGTCATAATGGTATCTTTCACACCATTCCATGAAAAAACAGACATGGGAACCTTGACATTAAAAGAAGCGATGATTTCTTTTTCGCTCAATCCTTCCTCCTTCATTTTGGCATACCGTTCACTTCCTTTTCGTGCCCGCTTCATGATGCTTTCAATCTGTTCATCGGAAATAGGAGTTCCATTATAGGAATCGGCAAACGGGAATCGCTTTCTGCGTTTGTTATTCTTGTCAAATTCAGGTTGCAAATCCGATTTTAAGTGCCGCACAAGTGCTTCTTCTGCATATTGTTGCAGATCAATGTTAATCGTCGTGTAAATTCGCAATCCATCCTGGTACAAATCATATGCGGTACCATCTTTCTTCTTGTAAATCAGCTCTCCGTTTTCATCTTTGGATTTGAAAAGTTCGGTCAATTCCTTTCTCAAAGATTCTCTGAAATAAGGAGCCACGCCTTCTTTGTGGTCCACAACCTGATAGTCGGTGATAATCGGTTCGTTTTTCAGTTTGTCGTATTCTTCCTGCGTAATTTTATGGGTGATAGCCTCGTTCCCCTTTTCACTGTTTTTCAACCATTGCATCAATACCTGGTTTCTTCGCTGGTGAATCAATAAACTATCTTCTTCCCGTGCTTTTCTTATGTCTGCGATATCTACTTTTTCTGCAGGAATTTCTTTACTTGCAGCAATTTTGGAACGATAATCTTTAATCTGATAGGTACGAGGATTATACAGAGAGGGGTTCTTTACCATTCCGACAAGGCAAGCTGCTTCACTTTTGGTCAATTCATTTGGTTTTTTATTGAAATATACCTTTGCAGCGTTCTCAATTCCAACAGCATTGTACAGAAAATCAAATTGATTCAGGTACATGGTGATGATTTCTTCTTTTGTAAATCGTTTTTCAAGGCGAACGGCGATAATGTTTTCCTGTGCTTTTTCATTGATCCTTCCGAATTTACCTGTTCGCGGAACTTCTTCTCCTGCTAAACGCGCCTGCTTTTCCCGTTCTCTTTTCTGCAAGGTAAACAATAGCTTTGCTAACTGCTGTGTAATGGTAGAGGCACCTCCTTTACTTCCCAGGTTCACAACAGCACGTGTAAGTCCTTTGAAGTCAACTCCGGAATGTGTCATGTACCGCTCGTCTTCTGTAGCAATAAGTGCGTTGGTAACGAACGGAGAAATTTCTTTGTAGTCAACCGTTGTGCGATTCACTTGCCAATACCTTCCCAACTCTGTTTTCGAGTCGTCGGCATAAATAATTGAAGCGAGCATTTCCGGCGGATTATCAAGCATCTCAACGGATGGTAAATCATCTTCAGACTGAAAAAGCAACAACAGCGTTATTACTATAAAAGGAGACAATCCACCTAACCAGAATAACAGGTACAATCGCTTTTTTGTTTTATCGCTGAAACTGGCGGTATCTTTTTTTGAAGACATAAACGGCTGAATAATTTTGATGTAAAAATAATGAAAAAAAGATTGTTTACCAGTGCACGGCAATTTTTCCGATCGATTTCCCGGATTCCAGCAATGCATGTGCCTGGTTCATTTCTGTGTAAGGGAAATCTCCTCCGTTTTCAGTCGTCAGTTTCCCGGCGTGGTACAGGTTGACAACCTCCTGCATACAGAATTGAAGAACCAGTGGTTTGCTGTCAGCTATTTTCAGCATATTCACACCAATCAGGCTTTTGGATTGCATCATCAGAAATACGGGAACGCTCACACCCATTTTACGAAGAAAGTTGAGTTGTGAAAGCATGCCTAACTTTCCTTCAGAGAGTTGAGAACCTCCGAATAAAAAAATCCGGGAGCCAAACCCTAGCAGTTGTTTATCCATTTTGAAGGTATCTCCCCCCACAGGATTAAAGGATACATCCAGTTTTTTGACACCAATGATCCGTTCAATAGCTGTGGCATAGTTTCCATCCTTGTAATTAATTGCATGATCAG
>DHNG01000020.1:80506-84661 GCA_002409405.1 Flavobacteriales bacterium UBA5422
GTAATTAATTGCATGATCAGCACCCAGGGACAAACATTTTTCTTGTTTTTCTTTGGAACTTACTTTTGCAATGACAATTGCTCCGGCTTGTTTTGCCAATTGGATCAGTAACGTTCCGACCCCTCCGGCAGCAGCATGGATCAACACGTGCTCACCTGTTCGAACAGGAGAGATGTAGTTGGACATGTAGTAGGCAGTTACTCCCTGAGTAGCCAGTGCCAGTGCATCATTCACCGGCATTTTACCTATTTCTGCAATTGCATCTTTTGTTGTAATTACATGTTTCGCATACCCGCCAAATCGTGTGAAGGCAACCACTCTTTTCCCAATAAGTGTAGTATCGACGGAACTTCCGGTTTGGATAATTGTACCCACCACTTCATACCCGATAACACATGGAAAAGCCGGTGCTTCTCTGTACAGTCCGCGACGTGCCATGACATCCGCATAGTTTAATCCGAATGCTTCCGTCTCAATTAAAACATCATTGGCTTTGAGAGCAGGCAATGTTACTTCCGAAAGTTGAAACGCTTCTTCAGGATTTCCTTTTTTTGTCAATAAAAATGCTTCCGTCTTCATGATTTAATTCTTACCTTCTACAATCACAACAATTTCTCCTTTGGGCGGATGCTGTTCGTAATATGATTTCACCTCCACAGCTTCACCTCTTTTATATTCTTCAAACAATTTGGATAATTCCCGGACAACACATACGTTACGGGAGGGGCCAAAGAATTCTTCAATCTGACCAAGTAGTTTGACCAGACGATGTGGCGATTCGTAGAAAATGACTGTTCGTTCTTCTTCTGCCAATATTTTTAAGCGGGTTTGTCTCCCTTTTTTATGTGGAAGAAATCCTTCAAATACAAATTTATCGCAAGGAAATCCACTTGCAACCAATGCAGGAACAAATGCTGTCGGTCCGGGGAGACATTCGATATCAATTCCATTTTTTACACATTCCCGCACCAATAGAAATCCGGGATCCGATATTCCGGGAGTTCCCGCATCGGACACTAAAACAGCAAGAGCAGAGGTGCTTATCTTGTTAATGACATTATCCAATGTTTTGTGTTCATTGTGCGCGTGAAAAGGGACAACTGTATTACTGATTTCAAGATGTGCGAGCAATTTTTTCGTTACACGTGTATCTTCGGCCAGAATAAAATCCGCTTCTTTTAAAAACCTGATTGAACGAAGTGTGATGTCTTCCAGATTTCCGATGGGAGTCGGCACTAAAACAAGTTTCGGCATATATGATTGTTTTGTTAAATGCGAAGTTACCATAAAATGACAACTTGTTAAGTTAAAAAAAATGTGAAATTAAGCCAACCTTTGATAGGTTTCACACGTTCTATTTTTGAAAAATGAAATAGAAGTTCTATATTTACGATCTAATTAACAAAAAAGTTATGAAAAAGGTATACTTAGGAATCGTTATCGGGTTTGTGTCTGGAGGGACCATTGCACAAACACAATTAAAGCAAAAGGAGGCGACAGTAGTTCATTCTGCTAAGCCTGTAATTGCAAATTATCAGGAGAAAGCAACGTTGTGGACAAATGATTTTTCAACACCTGCTGACTGGACAACGCAAGCGCTTACTGCCCCGGATAACTGGGTCATCGGAACAGCGGGACCAAGTGGTACATTCGCGATTGGGCCTATTCAATCAACTACAGCTGCAAACGGATTTGCATTGTTTGACTCTGACCGTTTGTGTTCAGGAACTCAGAATGCAATTGTAAGAAATACAACTCCTATTGATTTGTCTGCAGAAACGAATGTTTCTGTTGAATTTCAATCGTATTACAGAGCATTTAATAATTCGTTTGTATATGTTGGATTTTCAACAGATGCTATAAACTGGACGTATGTAGAAGTGCATACAAACATCGCGGCGAATCAAAGTACAACTAACCCGGCAATTGTTTCACTTCCTGCACCGGTAATCGGAGGATCCGGAAATGCTTATATCTGTTTCCGTTATGCCGGACAGTGTGATTATGCATGGATGGTCGATGATGTTAAGATCATCAGCACACCGGATTATGATTTGAAAACAACATATTCAAACCATCACGTTGACGGATACCAATACTCTCAAATTCCACTAGCTCAGGTTGCTGAAACTGCTTTTGAAGTAGGTGTAACAAACAATGGTGTGAATGATTTGACAAATATTGAATTGACAGTTGACGTAACAGGGCAAGCAACAACAACGTTAAATGCTTCTATTCCTACATTAACAGCTGGTCAGATAGATACACTTACTGTATCTTATACACCAAATGCATTGGGAACATATAATTTTGCTCAGACATTGACATTGAATGAAACAGATGAGGATCCGTCAAATAACTCAGGTCTTCCAAATGTAACTTTTGAAGTTACAAACTTTATCTACGCGTTGGATAAAGGTGCACCATATACAGATTATCCGAATTTGGAAGACATCTTCCTTGATTTGACAATTCCATATACGGAACTTGGAAACTCATTTGACATTTTCCAACCTGCAGTGTTAAAAGGTATTGATGTACACCTTTCCAGTAATTCAACAGTTGGATCTGAATTCTATGGACAGTTGTATACATACAATTCCAGTGCTTCAAGTGCAGCTGATTTATGGACAGCTACAGGTCAAGAAACAGAAATGTTTGTAATTGATGCAGGAACAGCTTTAAATACAATGCATACACTTGCTTTCCCTAACCCGGTTAACTTAACTGCAGGAACATATATGATCTCTGTTTCTGACATGGGTGGAGGTGTTGTTTTCTCTGGATCAGGTGCTTTGGATACTCCTCAGTCTTGGGCGATTGTTCAAAACAATACAGGAATTACATGGACAAGATTGTCTACAACTCCGGTTGTTCGTATGAATTTTAACCCTGCTTTGTCTGTTGCGGATGTTACAGCAATGGAAGGTGTGAAAGTTTACCCGAATCCATCTGAAGGAGTGATCAATGTTTCTAACGACACAAATGTTGAAAATACAATCGTTGTTACAGATATCGCTGGTAAAATTGTTGCGACTAAAGTTGCTTCTACAGCTACAACAATCGACTTAGGAAATTTCGGAACAGGAATTTACCTTGTTGAAGTAGCTAACCAAAACGGTAAAAAAGTAGAAAGAGTTGTGATCAAATAATTCTTTTCACAATAAATAATTGAAAGGCTGTCTGAAAGGACAGCCTTTTTTAGTTTCTAAGATTTGAACTAAACGATAACCAGAAGATCATCGGATAGCTGCAATAGTAAATAGAATAAACTTTGATTTCACTCTATATCCTAGATTAGAAAATGGCATATCAGACAGAGAACTAAAGTAAGATTCCCGCTGTTGATTTACACCGAGACAAATTAATAGTGTATGATAGAATACAATTACGAATTAAACACTCTGTTTATTGATATGCTTTAATGTCGGACAGAAAAGGTAGTTGTTGTACTATTCTTGTTATGATGTTTCCGAATGAAATCAGGAATTAAAATTAGATCATAGATTGAAGGGAGGAGGAGACATAACAGACCAAAGAATTAAAACAGATGATTGATCTTCTGTTTTTCCTGATCGAATCGTATTCAATAAAAAATCCCTCCTGAAATCAGAAGGGATTTACATATATAAGAAAAATGTTTCTTACGAATTCAGTGCTTCAGCACCGCCAACGATTTCTAAGATTTCGTTTGTAATGGCAGCCTGACGTGCCTTGTTATAAGACAATTTCAACGATTTCTGCAATTCTTTTGCATTGTCTGTTGCTTTGTGCATAGCAGTCATACGTGCACCGTGTTCAGCAGCATTTGAATCCAATAACGCTTTGAACAATTGAATTTTCAATGATTTCGGAATCAAATCTTCTACAATCTCTTGTTTGGAAGGCTCAAAAATGTAGTCTGCGGTTGCAGTATTGTTTTCTTGCTCGTTCTTTACAATCGGTAAGATTTGTTCTGTGATCACGTCTTGTGTTGCCGCGTTGACAAATTTGTTGTACACAACAACTACTTTGTCGAACTCTTTGTTTACAAAACGTTTCATCAGATCATTTGCAATGATTGCAGCATTGTCAAAAGAAAGTGCAGAGAAAATATCTTCAACGGGAGCAATCTCATCGTTGATGTAATAGAACTTTGACTTCTTGTACGTATCT
>DHNG01000020.1:84759-85146 GCA_002409405.1 Flavobacteriales bacterium UBA5422
CTTTGACTTCTTGTACGTATCTTTAATCTTTTTTCCCAAGCAAAGTACACGTGGATTTTCAGCCGCAAATTCAACATTCACCAAGTGATTTACCCGTTTGATGACGTTGTTGTTGAAACCACCACACAATCCTCTGTTGGAAGTGACAGCAATGATCAACACATTGTTTACAGTTCTGTTCTCAGCGTACGCGTTATCAGAAATATCCAGGGTTGCACTCAGATTTCCTAAGATCTCCTGCAATTTTTCTGCATACGGGCGCATTTGTGTAATCGCATCCTGTGCACGCTTTAATTTTGCCGCAGAAACCATCTTCATTGCAGAGGTAATCTGCATCGTTGATCCAACGGATGTAATTCTGTTACGTATTTCCTTTAAATTTGGCAT
>DHNG01000020.1:85285-85657 GCA_002409405.1 Flavobacteriales bacterium UBA5422
TCCTTTAAATTTGGCATAACTCTGATTATGAATTATCAACTACCAAGTGATTCTTGATAGTTGATAATTATTCAATGCATAATTTAATTAATATTTTGAAGCGATCTCTTTCGCAACTGTAGCTAATACATCTGTATCTGCATCTTCGTATTTACCTGCTTTCAAGCGAGCCAATACATCTGCATGTTTTGCATCCAGGAAGTTCAAGTATTCTTTTTCGAATTCTTTCACACGTGCAACCGGAACATTTTGCATCAATCCTTTTGTTCCCACATAGATGATTGCAATTTGTTTTTCTACAGACATTGGGTCTCCTTCACGTTGTTTCAGGATCTCAACGTTTCTTGCTCCTTTATCCAATACAGATTTAGT
>DHNG01000020.1:86005-114584 GCA_002409405.1 Flavobacteriales bacterium UBA5422
ACGTTCGTAGGGATATATGCAGAAACGTCTCCGGCTTGTGTTTCAATGATCGGCAATGCTGTCAAAGAACCTCCACCTTTTACTTTTCCTTTCAACGACTCCGGTAAGTCATTCATTTGTGCAGCGATGCTGTCATCAGAAATGATTTTCGCAGCACGCTCCAACAAACGGGAGTGTAAGTAGAATACGTCTCCAGGGTACGCCTCACGACCCGGAGGACGACGTAATAACAAAGAAACCTCACGGTAAGCTACCGCTTGTTTTGATAAATCATCATAAATAATCAATGCAGGACGTCCTGTATCACGGAAGTATTCTCCGATCGCAGCACCTGTCATCGGTGCGTAGAACTGCATTGGTGCAGGATCAGAAGCATTCGCTGCAACGATTGTTGTATACGCCATTGCCCCTGCATCTTCTAATTTCTTAACGATTCCCGCAACGGTAGAACCTTTTTGTCCGACTGCAACATAAATACAGTAAACAGGCTCACCTCTGTCGAAAAATTCTTTTTGATTGATAATTGTATCGATACAAACAGTTGTTTTACCTGTC
Source organism: Flavobacteriales bacterium UBA5422 (assembly GCA_002409405.1). GTDB lineage: Bacteria > Bacteroidota > Bacteroidia > Flavobacteriales_D > Crocinitomicaceae > Taishania. The sequence goes on from DHNG01000020.1 coordinate 86,561, forward strand.
TGACGGTCACCAATTACCAACTCACGTTGTCCACGTCCGATCGGAATCATGGCATCAACAGCTTTTACTCCTGTTTGCAACGGTTCAGTTACCGGTTGACGGAAAACTACTCCAGGAGCTTTACGCTCAATCGGCATTTCAAACAATTCTCCTGCGATTGGTCCTTTACCATCAATTGGATTTCCTAATGTGTCAACAACGCGACCAACCATTCCTTCACCAACATTTACAGAAGCGATACGTCCTGTACGTTTTACTGTGTCTCCTTCTTTTACTTCAGTAGCACGACCCAATACAACGACACCTACGTTGTCTTCTTCCAGGTTCAAAGCGATTCCGTTGATTCCTCCATTGAATTCAACTAATTCACCATACTGAACACCGTTCAAACCGTAGATACGAGCAATACCGTCACCGATTTGAAGTACAGTTCCAACTTCTTGCAATTCCGCTTCAGAACGGAACCCTGATAATTGTTCTCTTAAAATTGCAGATACTTCTGCTGGTTTTACCTCTGCCATGTTTGTAAGCTTTACTTTGATGCCGTGGTTAAACGGATTATCTTGTTAAACGTTGTTTTAAATTATTCAATTGGCTAGCAACGGATGCATCAATTTGCTTATCATCCATTCTAACAATAAACCCACCGATTAAAGCAGGATCAATTTTTTCTGTTATTTCCAAAGTACCGGAAACAGTTCCTTTTATTTTTTCTACAATGGTATTCTTCACTGCTTCACTCAACGGAACGGCTGAAATGATTGTCAGAGGAGTAATCCCTTTGTACTTGTTCACCTGATCTTCAAAAGAAGCTGCAATTGCTGAAAGTATAACTTCTCTTCCTTTCTTAGTAATCAATTCGATGAACATCCGGCTGATTTGTTGAAACTGACCGAATAATTCATTAAAGATAGCAATTTTTTTATCCGAATTGATGATCGGAGACTGAACAAGCAATTGAAACTCACGTGAATCGTTGGAAACAACGGAAAGATATTTCATGTCATTCAATACCGCATCAACCTGGTTTCCTTCGATCGCCAGATCTAACAGTGCTTTTGCGTATCTCGATGCCGCTTTCGTACCTTTCATTACAATTAATTCAAGTTAATTTCTCCAGCCAGTTTTTCTGCCAACGCTTTTTGTTTCTCATCGCTGGACAGGTTCTCACGAACTACTTTCTCAGCAATTTCAATGGAGAATGCGGCCATTTGTGCTTTCAATTCAGCAACAGCTGCTGCTTTTTCTGCGTTGATGCTCACACGTGCACTTTCCAATACTTTTTCAGCTTCTTCTTTTGCTTTATTTTTCGAATCTTCTACCATTTTATCAGCAGTCGCCTTCGCATCTTTGATCATTGCATCACGTTCTCTACGCGCTTCTTTTACCAATTCTTCGTTTTGTGCAGCCAACAATTGCATTTCTGCTTTTGTTTTCTCCGCCAATTCTAATGCTTCAGTAATCTTTTGCTCACGCGTGTTCACCATGTTTAAAATCGGCTTCCACGCAAATTTTGTCAAAATGAATAACAAAGCAATGAAAACAAGCCCTGTCCAAAATAATAATCCTAAATCCGGTGTAATTAAATCCATTTTATATATTGTTTTGTTTTTAACGATTCAAAAATATCGGTTTGCAACCAACCGTTGCAAACCGATAAGGCTTCTTAAAGACCAAGGAAACCAACAACAACACCGAAAAGAGCAACCCCTTCGATCAATGCCGCTGCGATAATCATAGCCGTTTGAATTTTTCCTGAAGCTTCTGGTTGACGTGCGATAGCGTCCATTGCTGAACCACCGATTCTACCGATACCCAATCCTGCTCCTAATACTGCAAGACCCGCTCCAATTGCTGCTACTGTACCTGTCATTTTACTTTATTTTTGAGTTAAAAATTTACGCGTTAATTAATGGTGGTGTTCTTCTACTGCTGCACCAATAAACAATGCAGATAGCATTGCAAACAGATACGCTTGTAAGAACGCAACCAAGATTTCCAAAATTGAAATGAAAAGCGCCATTGGGACAGATAATGCTCCCCAAGCTGCACTTTTATTAATAAAGATAATTCCGATGAATGCTAAGATAATTACGTGACCTGCCGTAATGTTTGCAAACAAACGAATCATCAATGCAAATGGCTTTGTTAAGATACCAACTACTTCGATTGGAATCATGATGATCAACAGCGGAACAGGAACTCCCGGAGTTGCGAAAATGTGGTGCCAGTAATTTTTATTTCCTGAAAGGACGGTTGCTAATAATGTACAAGCTGCAAGGAAACATGTAATCGTGATGTTACCCGTTAAGTTTGCCCCCAACAATGGCAATAATCCCAATAAATTTCCAATCAGAATAAAGAAGAAAATTGTTAATAAGTAAGGGACGTATTTTTTGTATTTATGCTCTCCGATGTTTTGCTTTGCCACGTCATCGCGAACAAAAACAACCAAAGGCTCGATGAATTTAGCAACACCTTTCGGCGCAACCGCTCCGTTTTTCTTGTAATAACGAGCTGTTCCGATTGCGAAAAGACAAATGATCAATGATGTCAATAATAAAACAATGACATTTTTTGTCATGGAGAAATCAAGTGGTTTTGCATTGTGCGGGTGATTGTTCTCAAATTGCAACTCACCGTTTTCCAATTTATAGATTTTCTCGTGGAAAATAGCATATCCTTCAGCAGGACCAACACCTGCAACGTAATGAATTTCTTCGTGTGTTGTATGATCCAGAGTCGTTTTTAATTCTCCATGGTATAAGTGACTGGAAGAGAATGTTTTCAATCCTCCGTCTACTAAGATTATCGGTAAGTAAATAGATGTTCCGTTGTGTGCATCCCCCCACAGGTGAATTTCATGTGCATCCTTGATGTGGTGCATGATCATTTCACCAATGTTGAAGTCATTTTCCACATATCCATCCACTTCATCGTGTCCGGCATACAGTGCATTAATTGAAAGAACTGAAAAAACAGTTAAAACCAGTGTGTTGAACTTGTTGAATAATCTCATTGTAATGTCGTTTTGAAAAAAGCCTTCAAAATTTGGCGCAAAGGTATGGAAACTTTCTTAAGTAGGAATACGAATAACAATAAAATTTTCAGATATTTTAATATTAACCTGAGTTCGATTATTCTTTTTGAACTCAGAATGTATATAACTCCTGTTAGACAAGGCGTTTTTGCGAAAAGTTAGCGGGCTAACTTAAGCGGAAACAACGCAGTATAACGGTAGTTATTACATGTTATCTTAATCTACTGAAATTAAGTGGGTTAATGTTTAAATTTATACCATTTACCTTCAGTATTTATATAACATTACCGCTGATAAACAGCAATCTACTTCCTAAAACCGACTTGCAATAATCCATTATTGCTTCATCATTTTTAGTCGTATCTCACTATTTCTAAGCGGTCTGAGTCGAAAATAATAATCGAACTCAGGTTATTATTTATTTTTCCTCTGCCCCGAGGCGAACCAGTAGCAATGAATGGAAGATCATCAGGATGACAAAAACAGAAACAAATTGTAATCCAAAAGCTTTTAAGTGGATATTTTCCTTGTACCAAACTGCTGCAATTATGGATAGAATTGTCAGGAGTTGGAAGGTGGTCATTAACATAAATCGCTGAGCAAACGACTCGGGATTTTTCTTTCTTCCTATTGTGATGATGGCTGCTCCGCCGAGAAACAAAACAGGGATAACACTATTAACCAGCACAAACAATTTCATTGGTAGCTGAATCAGGTGGAAGGCATGTAGAATACCATATACTACAAGAACAATCGATACGGCACTAATCAGGTACAGGAAATAACTATTTTTTTTCATCGTTGCGTTTACTCATTTTCATTGCTTCCCGGATCACCAATGTTAACCCCGCAGCAACTCCGAAGAGCGTCAATCCGAGTGTCCACCAGGGTGTCTCCAGTTTGTACTTGTCGTCAAGAAAGTTACCCAACCAGGCGAAACCTGCAATGATAACCCCCATCTGGATCCCAACAGTTGAGAAGCGTGCAAAGGTGTTAAAATTTTTCTTATCCGGTTGATTTTTTTCTGAATCCATGAAGCAATATTAATGCGTTTCCTCCGAAAAGTAAGAAAAAATCAGATGAAAGTCGTCATATTCCCATAAAATCTTTCGGACATTGGTAGCGGCGCATTCTACTTTTCTTGGAGCGGTATTTTTGGAACATATAACGGTCATCCCAATCGTAAATGAGGGAGATTTCATGTGATCCGAACGAAGCGGAACGCAGTTGTGAAACGGTAAAATCGACACTGTACATGATTTTAAATGTTTGCTTGCGTTTGGAAGGAAGATTTACTCCGAAATTCATAATAAATGAATCGAATCGGTAGGCACGGTAGAACAATCCTTCATTGCGCAGCCAGATTCCAACCACTAACGGGCGCTTGATGACAGAGAAACCAATAGTTGCTGTCTGAAAAGTACGTTGGTTTTCATAGATGAAGGCAGGAGAAATGATGGTTTCATTGAGTAGAATTGCGGTGTTAAAATATCCGACAAACTTCATTGGCAGCGCATCACCGACAATCAATCCTTCTTTGGGTTGTGTCAGGTGAAGTGCAGAAAAACCAATTGTTGTCATCATTTTCTTATAGGCACCTCGCTTTCTGGATTCATGATTGAACCGCATTGAAATTCCGGAACCAAAATCCGCATAAACAACACTGTTGTAGTTCGGAGCAATGAATTGTGTTGTTCCGACTTCACCATGTACTTCGTGATAATGATCCGAAAAACGTAGTTTTGACCAATCGATGTATTTATTGACAATTCCCCCGTTTACACCTACCTGAAGCATGAAGTTCCGTGTTTCTACCGGCCGGTAGGCATAGGTCATGTAGCCACCGGATGATCGGAGCAAGGCTTCACCTGCTACATCTGTGTATGCATTGACCGCAAATGCTAATTTGGGAATAACCTGCCCTTCAAACGAAGCAGAAAAGGTGTTGAACTTCCCGGGTACAGGGGCCCATAAATTGCGGGCCTGAACTTTGACAGAATATCCGTTGTTTAATGCAATCATTCCGGGATTGTAGTAAACAGGATTGTTATAGAATTGTGAGAAATTCGGATCCTGTGCGTTTACATTTGATGCTACCGTAATGAGTATGATCAGAGATGTGAGTAATTGTTTCATTTCTTAGCGGATTACGGTTACTGTTCCTGAACGTTTCATTTTTCCTTTTGGATAGTCTTTTCCTTCCCAGACACTTTCATCTTCGAAGATGGCGGCTATTTTCCAGACATAAGCATCCTGCTGAACAGGTGCTCCTTTGTAAGTTCCGTCCCATCCTTCCACCGGACGACCATAAGCATCCAGTAATGTAGATTCCCAGATTAAATTTCCCCAGTCGTCATAAATCTGAATGTGGTATTCTTTCAATCCGATTCCTTTTGGTAAAAAATGGGAAACTTCATAGCTGCCATGTCCCGGATAAACTGCATTTGGAACAAACAGGTTGTGGATCATCGGATTTTTAACCAGTGAGGTAACGGTATCCGTACAGCCATTTGCATTCGTGACAATCAACGTTACGTAAAAATCACTGTGTTGCTGATAATTGTATACCGGACTGTCCTCTGTGGAGCTGTCACCATTTCCGAAATCCCACAGAGAGGAAATGTAATCCTGAGATTGATTGGTAAAGATCACAGTGGCGAGTGTGACGTCTTCGTCATTCGTAACGTATGAAAAAGCGGCTTCAGGTGCCGGTTGAATATCTATCGGTACGGAAGAAGTAAGAACAGCTGAACAACCTGCGTTATTGTAAACGGTCATTGAGACAACGTAAGAACCTGCAGTTGTGTAATGATAGGTTACAGTTTCACCGGAAACAATTGTACCATCTCCGAAATTCCATATAACAGAATCGGTATAAAGGCTGGTTGAACTGAACACCAGATCTGCATTCTCACACCCTAATAATGCAGGGAGCGTAAAAGCAGGGACAGGAGACTGGTGAATAATAATTGTCCGGGAAATGGTATCTGTACAGCCAAATTGATTGGAGGCAATTAACTCTACTGTGTATGTTCCGACTGCCTGGTAGGTATGATTCGGGTTTACAAGTGAAGATGTGGTGCCATCGCCTAAATCCCATTGGTACCCTACTGCTCCTGAAGATAAATTGCTGAATTGTACATCTTCATTCGGTCCGCAGAGCAGGATAGGTTGTGAAGAAAAATCTGCTACAGGGAATGGATTGACATTGACATACTGCGTCGTTGTATCCATACATCCGTTTAATCCCTGAACAATTAACCGGACAACAAAGATTCCCGAAGAGGTATACGTATGTTGTGGATTGGCGGTTGATGAACTGTTTCCATCCCCGAAATCCCATGTAGAATATACATGTCCGGTACTTTGGTTGGTAAACTGAACAGGTAATGGGACACAACCTGTTTGAGGGGTGAGCGTGAAAGCCGCAACAGGTGGTGTGTTGACCTGAATGGTTTCTGTATGTGAGGTGGAACAAAATCCATCCGGAGAAGTTCCGCTTAATGTAACAGTATACATTCCCGGGTTAGAATAAGCATGAACAGGGTTGGAGAGATTGGAGGTATTTCCGTCCCCGAAATTCCAGACATATCCCATCATCGGATCAGACTCATTCACAAACTGAAAAGGTGAAAAAACACAAACGGAATCCGGCTGATAACTGAATCCGATCGCCGGAGCTGTGTAGACGTTAATTGTCACTGTTGTGGTATCATAGCTACAGCCATTATTGACCATTAACGAAACATGATATGTTCCCGGTTGGGTATACGTGTGTGAAGGGCTATATGCAGACGTGAAATTTCCATCACCCAGATCCCAGTTGTAGTTCGTTCCTCCCAATGTGTATTGTGTAAAATTGACGGTTAGCGGAGCGCAACCCTGCGTAACACTTGTGTTGAAGAACGGAATGACATTGTTCGGCACAACAGTAATTGTATGATAAGCAGTGTCTACGCCGCATTCATTACTGGCAACCAGCATAATTGTGTAACTTGTCGTATCCGGATCGGCGGTATAAACAGGTAATTGAAAAATGGAGTCTGTATTTGTGCCTGTTGTTCCGTTTCCGAAATCCCAAAAGAAGTCATCCGGTAGTCCATAGCTGGTATTGGCAATAACCGGTGTCCAGGGAGAACAAAAACTATTGAATTCTGTTCCGAACAAAGCAACTGGCTGTGGCATCACAATAACATCTTCCTGTGTGGATACCTGTCCGCAATAATTGGTAACCGTTAATGTAATGGTATAAGTCGTATCAGCGAGTACTCCTGCGGGATATGTAACAGCAGGGGGATGTTGATCCGTAGATGTCGTTCCGTTTCCGAAATCCCACAGGTATGTTACATCCGGGCCGGTAGAAGTATTCTGAAACGATGCCGTTAATGGCCCACACAGTGAATCAGGTGTTACAGAAAAAGTAGCAGCCGGAGGAACATATACATCAATTGACTGCGTAATCGAATCCACACAACCATACTCGGTAGTAATGATCAATTGAACAGGATAGGTTCCCGACGACGTATACGCATGTAGGGGATGATTGTCTGTAGCTATCGCCCCGTCTCCGAAATTCCATGCAGATTGATTAATGAGTGTACTGGTATTGGTAAACGGAACACTCGTATTCAGACAAACAATCGGATCAACCGTAAATCCGGGGATTGGTAACGGACGAACAATCGTTGTCAGATCGTCGTTGTTTGTACAACCGGTTATCGGGTTGGTATACGTGTAGGTGATTATAAACGTACCTTCTCCGGCAACAACAGGATCAAATAAACCTGCTGTTCCGTCTGTAATCCCTGTTCCGGTAAATATTCCCCCGTTTGGTGTTGCTGTGAGGTTCAGAATCGGTTCGGAAATACACAATTCATGATCTGTTTCGGCATCGACTACAGGTAATGGATGAACAGTAAACAACATAGTGTCCCGCGTGAGACAGTTTCCTGCACCATTTGTATAAACCAGTTCATAAGTTCCGTCTGTTGCAATGGAAAAATTACCACTTGGGTCTACATTGATTCCCGACCATGTTCCTGTTGCCGGTTGTCCGATCACCAGAATAGAACTATTGTCGATACATGCTTCCAGATTTGTTCCTGCATCTGCAGTTGCCGGTTCTACAATTGTAACGATTTTATTATCCGAATCCTGACAACCTGTTGTCGCATTAACAACAGTGTACGTTACAGTATAGGTCCCTGTAGCATTTGGAGTGAAAATACCGGTAGTTGAAATCGATGTTCCTGACCAGGTACCGCCTGCAATTGTTCCTTCAAATTGTACCCCGATCGGTTGGTTACATAATGTTGTGTCATTTCCTGCATTCACGGCAGGTAATGGATTCACAGTTACCGTTGCAGTAGTAGCCGAAGAGCATCCGAATGTATTTGTTCCTGTAATGGTGTATGTTGTTGTCGTTGCAGGATTTGCTGTCGGACTGTCACAATCGTCACATGATAAACCTGTCGCCGGACTCCAGGCATAATTGCCACCCGTTCCTGCACCACTTGCAGTTAAGACAACGGATTGTCCAAAACAAATAACGTCGTTTGAAGCCGTAATAACCGGTTCAGGGCGAACAGTAATTGTAACAGGTGTGCTGGTCTGACAAGTTCCTGACCCGATCGTATAGTTGAGCGTGTGTGCTGCCACTCCTGCTGTTACCGGGTTGAAATTTGCCCCTGAAACTCCTGTTCCTGACCAGGTTCCACCTGCCGGATTTGGAGCAAATAATGTATTCAGATTTACAATCCCTTCATTGATACATACTTCGATTCCCGTATTGAAAACAGGAAACACAGGAGGCGCTACGGAAATCAGTACCGTATCCGTATTTTGACAACCTGTTGCTGTGTTGGTGAATGTGTAAACTAGAACTGCATTTTCAGTTCCGTTTGGTGTAAATGAACCGGAAGTAGTTACGTTCGGACTGCCCGACCATGTCCCGCCTGCCGGAGTACCTGTTAATTGCACAGGAATCGGCTGGTCACATAAATTTTGATCGCTTCCCGCATTTATTACAGGGAGTGTATTTACGGTTACAGTTGCACTGGCTGTACTCTGACACCCGGAAAGGGTGATGCCTGTCACTGTGTATGTCGTTGTGGAGGTTGGCAGGGCATCTGAAGTTGCACAGTTGTCGCAGGATAATGTTCCGGCAGGTAACCAGGTATATGAAGTAGACACTTCTGAACTTGTGACAGAAATAGATGCTGTTTCTCCGAAACAAATCACATCTCCTGTTGTTGTCAGGTTTGGAACGGCATTCACCTCAATTATTGCTGTATCACTTGTTGTACAGGTACCGCTTCCATAGGTGTAAATAATCTCGTGCTGTCCGATACCTGCATTGAGTGGATTAAATGTGGTACCACTCACACCTGTTCCACTAAATACACCACCTGTCGGAGAAACATTCAGGAATGTTCCAAGAACCACAGGTGCATTGTTGATACATAAACTGTCTAGCGGAGTGATTGTTGGTGTAACCGGAGCAGAAACGGTGATGACAACCGTATCTGCATTTTCACAACCCGTTGCAGGATTTGAGTATGTGTATGCCAGTGACACAACTTCTTCTCCGTTCGGAGTAAATGTTCCCGTTGGTGTTACATTCAGACTTCCTGACCAGGTTCCGCCTGCAGGTGTTCCCGTAAGGTTAAATGGAATCGGTTGATTACACACGACCTGATCAACCCCTGCATTCACAACTGGTATCGGATTTACGGTTACCGTCGCGGTAGTTGTGGAAGAACATCCGAATTCATTGGTTCCGGTAATGGTATACGTCGTTGTAACTGCCGGATTTGCTGCCGGGTTTTCACAATCTGTACAAGACAATCCGGTTGCGGGAGTCCATGTGTATGTTCCTCCTGTTCCGGCTCCTGTCACAGAAAGTAGTGCTGTTTCCCCTGCACAGATGGTTGCGCCCGTAGCGGTGATGACCGGTTGCGGATGAACAATGATATCAACAGTAGATGAAACCAGACATGTTCCTGAACCATAATTATAATTCAAAGTATGTGTATCTGCTCCTGCCGTTGCGGGATTAAAATTGACACCCGAAACGCCTGTTCCCGACCATGTTCCTCCTATCGGATTCGGAGCAAAAAGTGTCGTTAGATTTGCAATACCTGAATTGATACAAACAGAAGGAGTAGGATTGAAAACCGGAACAACAGGAGGAGTAACGGTAAGCAGCAATGTATCTGAATTTTCACATCCTGTTACAGGATTGGTATAACTGTATACGATGTTTGCTACTTCCGGACCGTTTGGTGTAAAGGTTCCTGTCGGTGTTACGTTCGGACTTCCGGACCAGGTGCCGCCCGCAGGTGTTCCTGTGAGATTAAATGGAATCGGTTGATCACAGACTGTTTGATCCGGTCCTGCATTGACAACCGGAAGTGGATTTACTGTGACAGTACTTGAAATAGTTGCCGGGCAGCCATATGAATTGGTTCCGGTAACAGAATAGGTGGTAGAGATAGTCGGACTGACCCCAGGGTTCGGGCAGTTGGTGCACGAAAGTCCCGGATTGGCTGTCCAGACAAAATCAACCGGGGGAGTTGTTGCAGTTACATTCAACTGAACGGACTCACCCAGGCAGATAGCAGGATTGTTCACCGAAAGTACCGGAATCGGGTTGACAGTAACAATGACCGTATCTCTTGAAAGACAGGTTGGGGAAGTGGAGGCCGTCAGTACATATGTAAAATTAACAGGAGCAGTTCCTGTATTAACAGGATTTGCAGTTACGCTTGATTGATTGGAAGCAGATAAATTTGTTGCAGGATTCCATTGGTAACTGACTCCTCCGACAGGAGCACTTCCGATGGGGGTATTTCCGCCGGAACAAAAAGCAACATCCGGTCCTGCATTTGCAACAGGAGGTTCATTCACAACCAATGGTCTGTTTGCATTGACTGTTCCGCACGCATTTGTTGCTGCGACGGAAATGGTATAATTTCCTGCATTAGGGTACTGAATACTTCCCGGGATCTGAGTAGTTGAACTTCCCGGGGTTCCTGAAGGAAAACTCCAGTTGTAGTTGGTAACAGGTGCGTAGCAATCATTAACAGTCACTGTCGGGTTGATACTTTCTCCTTCACAGATCGGACCGACAGCGGGAAGTGTGATGCGCGGAATATCCTGTGCCTGAATCACAGTACTTTCATAAAACGTACCACATGTATTGGTCATTTGCAATCGCAGGGTATAGTTTCCGGGAGAAGAGAATGTCAGTTGCGGTTCCCAGGAAGAAGCATTTGTCCCGTTTGCATACGCCCAGTTTTGAGTCGCCGGACAAGAAGTGTTGTAGTTCGTCATCTGCCAGTTGATACTGTACTGGCACATATTGGAAATATCGCTGTTGTTGGTAATCGTTGATGTAAACGGAATACAGGCAACGGCAGGATTTATTGCAAATTCAGGGTTCGGAACGGCTTCAATACAAATCACGCGGGAAAGTGTATGTGAACCACAGGCATTTTGAGTGGTCAGTGTCACTGTATAAGTACCGGGAGAGGTATAAATGTGTGTAGGGTTTGTCTGAGTGGGCGAGAAACCTGTAATTGTACCGTCTCCGAAATTCCATTGATACAAGGTAGTGGACTGGCAGGAAGAGTTAAATCCGGTAGTAGAAGTGTTGGAAAATGTGACACTTGTATTGACACACGCTCTTGGAGGAGCTGTGAAATTTGGTTGCGGAGAAGTATATACACGAATCGGATTGATACTTGCAACAGAGAGATCACATGGATTTTCTGCCTGGATGACGAATGTAAATGCGTTACCCGGTCTTCCGCAGGACGTGGTGGTATAGGTATGACAAATTTCAGGAGGAAGACTCGCATGTTGAATGGTATCAATAGGAGAACCGTCGCCATAATCAATAATGTAATACGTTGACGGGTGATTGGTTGAATAGTTGGACAAGGGAAAACACAACGTAATCGGACCGCATCCTGTTGTTGCTCCCGGATTAGCGGCACCGATCGCAGGATTGGTAATGTTGGATACAACGTAGTGGGCAGTATCAGTACACCCGTTAGCAGTGCTAACGATATAGTACATGTCAAAAATATCGGCTGTGGTGTAGGTATGTGCTGTCCCTCCGGTTGGCGGAGAAGTACTGTTAAAATTCGGAGAACCATCCCCCCAGATGATCTGGTAATTTGTTCCCGGATGAGTTGTCATATCATAGACCGTCATGTTAAAATTAGTACCGTCGCAATTTCTGTAATCTGCAAGCGGATCAATCAACGCTGCCTGTGGAATACTGTTAATGGTGACCGGTTGGGAGGTGGTTGCCTGGCAACCGTTTGCATCCGTTACGGTTAATGCTACATTGAATGTTTCGCTGGAAGTTCCGTAGGAAACAAACTCACGGATGACATTGGGAGCAGTGGATGTATTCCCTGCACCGGAAGCGGGATTTCCGAAATTCCAGGAGTAACTGTTACCGCCTGCAACTGAATTGGCAGCAAAAGATACAGGGACATTCGCACACACGTTGTTGGGTAAAAAAGCAAAAGAAGCATCCGGCAGTGGATTGACAGTTATCTGAACAGCATCAGAATTGGTACAGCCGTCCTCATCCGTAATCGTCAATGTGTATGTCGTCGTCGTTGTAGGTGAAGCAGTTGGATTGGGACAATCATCGCAACTCAATCCGGTGGATGGAAGCCAGGAATAAATTAATGTTCCCGTACCGGAAGAAGGCCCTCCGATGGATGTGGATCCTCCGGAACAAATAGTTGCGTCTGATCCTGCATCTGCAGTGCATTGCGAAAATAAATCAACGACCGAAAAAATTCCAACAAGCGTTGTAAGGAGTAAAGAGTATCTGTTCATGTGTAGTTTCGTACCTAGCTAGTTTTCGATGCTAAAATACGCAAAACAGGAAAAGAAGATCTATTAAAGTGAAAAAATATGGTGTTTTTCGTATGTTGTTGTTGAAAAACTAAAAAGGGTTTCAACCTATTGTGCTGAAACCCTTTGTAATGCAGTTTATTTTAAATCGAATTGGCTGTTATTTGTTGTGTTCGATTACAAACTTTAATACTTTTTCCATCAGGTGGACTCTGTCTTTCCCCATTACATTGTGCGGGTGCATCGGGTACGGGAAGAAATCCATTTGAATCCCCAGGTCAACGAATTTCTTTACCAGTGCAAAGTTGTGCTGCATCACGACCACATCATCAGATGTTCCGTGAATCAATAACAATTCATCTTTCAGGTTTTTAGCATGTGTCAGCAAGCTTGCCTGCTCATATCCTTTTTCATTTTGTTCTGGTCGGTCCATATAGCGTTCACCATACATGATTTCATAGTATTTCCAATCGGTTACAGGCCCTCCGGCAACTCCACATGTAAACACATCCGGGTGACGCAATAACAGCGATGTTGTCATAAATCCTCCGAATGACCATCCGTGAACAGCAATTCTGTTTCCATCCACATACCCCAATGATTTCAGGTAATCTACTCCCGACAACTGATCTTCTATTTCTACTGTTCCCAATTGACGGTGAATTTGTGATTCGAATGCAAACCCTCGCTCTGCAGATCCGCGGTTGTCAACAGTAAATACCAAGTATCCTTGCTCTGCCAACCAGTTCATCCACAACGAAGCACCATCGTACCATGAATTAGTGATCATCTGTGCGTGTGGTCCTCCGTAAACATAAACAAGTACGGGATATTTTTTAGAAGCATCAAAATTGCTTGGTTTGATCAGACGTGTGTACAATTTTGTTCCGTCTTTGGCAGTGATCGAACCGATTTCCGTTGTTCCAAGTTTGTAATCCGCCAAGGGATTTGCAGCTGTTGAAATGTGTTTTGCCAGTTTCCCTGTCAATGTATAGATATTTGCCTCAAATGGTGTGGAGTGGTTGGAGTAACCATCGTAAAACAACGCTCCGTTGGAAGAAACCACAACATCGTGTGTCCCTTCTGTTTTGGTAAGCAATGTTTGTTTTCCTTTCAGATCAACCGTGTATACCAGCGTATTCAATGGATTTTCTCCGGTAGCTGAGAAATAGATTTTCCCTCCTTTTGCTGTCAGGATGTCTTTCACCACAAATTTATTGGCTGTCAGTTGACTGATTAGTTTCCCGTTGAAATCGTAGTAATATAAATTGTTGAATCCGTCTTTTTCCGAAATCCATACAAAGTTATTAGATGTAGCGACCGGGAAAAATGCCGGATGCTCCGGTTCTACCCACTTATCACTGGTTTCTTCCAGTAATGTGCGGACAAAGGCTCCTGTATTGGCATCGTATACATTTAACCACATGTGGTTCTGATCGCGGTTTACTTCTGCAATGATTACAAAGTTATTGTCCGGTGTAAATGTTACATTGGTCAGGTAGTCATCTGAAGCTCCTTTCGGGGAGATGTATACCAGGTTTTTTGTTCCTGTATTGTAAATCCCCACTTTCGGTTTTTCAGATTTTTGTCCTGCCATCGGGTACTTGATAGATTTAAGCGTTCCCGGTGTTTCATTGATGTCCAGCAATGGGTAATCGTGTACCTCTGTTTCGTCTTTCTGATAAAATGCCAGTATTTTCCCGTTTGGCGACCAGAATAAACCACCTGAAATACCGAACTCGCTGCGTGCAATTGCCTGTCCGGAAACGATATTTTTATCCTTGAAATTGGTTACCTGAACGGCATTGTCTTTCGAAAGGGAAATGTGTACATTGTTTTCAACTGTGTAAGCAACATAGTTTGAAGCAGTAGAAACCAAGGCGTTTTCCCCGCTTTCAGCTACCTGGTTCACTACCGAAGCTGTTTTTGTTGTCGGATTTATTTTCACAAAGTCGTGACCGTTGTTGATCATAAATTCATTGGCATTCAACCACTCGAATCCGGAGAACCAACCGAACTTGACACCTGCCAGTTTGTTAACATCTGCGATGGACATCCAGTCCTCATCACTTTTTGCACCGACGCTTGATTTTGCCAGTGTAACGTATCCTTTCAGATAGGTATATTCCGTTTTTTCCGGAATCCATTGGAAGAAAACCGGTTGCTCGGGATAAAACTTGCGGTACTGTTCCATAACAGCATCGGATAGCGTCAAATCCTTCTGACCAAAGGAAAACGAGCCGATCAATAAAAATAAAAAGAAGGTTATTTTATTCATGTTGTGATTATTTATAGGGTAAAAATAAGTTTAATATTGAGGTATTTGTACTGCTGATGTTATAAAGCCATTCCAAAAATTTTACAGTCTCGTTTCATAAGATCCGTAGTTACAGCTACAATTTTTTTATCAAATACGGATTCATACATACAATAATAACTACCACCTTGTATCATTAATTCAAAACCAATGTGTTTGTAGTTTTTGTTTAATTTCTTTTCACTATACTGTTGAATTAATTCAATATCCGCTTGCTTAAAATAAGCGGTATCCAGATAATGTTCAACCGATTTTAAATTTTTGTTAGCAATTGCTTCCGTTACTTTTAGAGCAATCGGTTTGCATTTTAAGATCTGTTCAAGATCACTTGCAGCAACGCTCATAACAAGTATTCCTTCTTTTGTTTTTAATACGTATCGACTAAAATGAATATTTTTCTTAGATAGTTCAATATGACAGTCTTCAATAATTGCACCAATTGTTGCGGTGTATTCAACAGGATTATGAATTGTTAATGACAACGGGGTTTCATTTTCTTCTGAAAGGGTTGCTTCATACGTCAGTATGCAGTTATGTTTTTTCGCAACACGATCCAATTGCTTCGTGATGGTTTGAAGTTTACTTGGTTTCTCAGAGTTGACACAACTAAGACTTATAATGATCGTAAAAAGAAATACGATTGTTTTCATGCGCTGAATTGTTAATTATGGTTTCAGATCTTCAGCCAGCCATTTAAAAAACTCCCGGTGCCATACCAATCCATTTTGCGGACTCAACACCCAGTGACCTTCGGTAGGAAAGTGTAAAAACCGGCTTTTGATCCCTTTTAACTGTGCAGCCTGGTAGGCTTGTATTCCTTCTGCTTCCGGTACCCGAAAATCAATTCCGCCGTGGATTACCATGATTGGTGTATTCCAATTTTGAACATAGCGGTGCGGAGAGTTTTTTGCATAGATTTCTTTGTTGGCAGGATCCCAGTAGGGCCCTCCGACATCCCAGTGTGCAAAGAACAATTCTTCTGTCATTCCATACCAGCTTTCCAGATTGAACAATCCGCAGTGCGCAACAAATGTTTTGAAACGGTTTTGATGAACACCTGCCAACATGTATACGGAGTATCCTCCATAAGATGCACCGACTGCTCCAAGGCGATCTTTATCAACGTATGGCAATTCCGTCGCTGCATCGATGGCAGATAAATAATCGCTGATCGGCTGGCCTCCCCAGTCTTTCGAAATAGCGTCATTCCACTCTTGCCCGAATCCCGGAAGTCCGCGACGGTTGGGAGCAACAATCACATATCCTTGTGATGCCATCAACATTAAATTCCACCGGTAGGAGAAAAACTGGCTCACCTGGCTTTGTGGTCCTCCCTGGCAATACAACAATGTCGGGTATTTTTTGTTGGCATCAAAGTTCGGTGGCAATACCATCCATACCAACATGTCTTTTCCATCGGATGTCTTCACCCATTTTTCCTGAACGGTTGGTTTTGCCAGTTTGCTCAACAATTCTGTATTCGCATTGGTAAGTTGTGCAGCAGTTGTTGTAACTGCTCCCTTTTTACCTTTCACCACTTCAACAGCAAAGTATTCAACAGGAGAAACCATTGACTGACGTCCTGCATAAATAAAGTTTCCGAAAGGAGAAAGACTGATGTAATCGTGTTGCCCGGTTGTCAGCTGACGGATTTCACCACTTGCAAGAATCACTTCAAACAATTGTTCCGTTCCTTTTGTCGGAGCGAGGAACAGAATTTTGCTTCCGTCCGGGTGCCATGCATAGTCAGCAACCGTAATATCCGTTTTATGCGTCAGGTTTTTAATTTCTCCTGTGGCTGTTTTTACAAGAATATCGTTTTTATCTGCTTCAAATCCATTGCGTTCCATACTCAACCACGCCAAATCTCCTTTGGAAGAAAATGCAGGATGATTGTCATATCCCTTGAAGTTTCCGTCGCAGGTAATGCAAGATGTTGCACCTGTTTTCAATTCAACCCGGTACAATTCGCTGTTTGTAGAAGTTGCAAACGCTTTTCCGGCCATTTTTTTCGTGGAATAAACCACTGCCTGGTTGTCGGGAGTGAATGTTACACTTCCCAAACCACCAAACGGAGGGAGTGCCGCATTGTATGTTTCTCCTTTCAGTAAATCTATTCCTTCACCACTGATTTTTCCGTTTGCAACAGGATAATAGAACAAATGCTCTACTTTGTAATCGTCCCAACTGGACCAGTGACGGTACAACAGGTCGTTTTCCACACGCGCATTGGCTTTCGGCAGATCAGGGTATTCTTCGTTGATCGTTTTGCGGATTTGAACTGATTGCAGTGTGATAACGGTCTGCTCATCGGAAGAAATTTTAAACCCGTCAATTCCGTTTACATTTGAAACTTTTGATTTATTTGAGCCATCTGCATTTATCTTCCAGATGTCAACATTCCCACTTTCTGTTGACAGAAAATAAATGGTATTTTTTCCAGCCCATTGTGCTTCAAATTCTGAGAACGGGGTATTGGTTATTTGTTTTGTTGCTTTAGTTGTCAGGTCAATGACATACAAATCGGAATTTCCCTTATTCTCGGCAACATTTACCGTTGTATGAGCATATAAGAAGTACTTTCCATCCGGTGAAACGGTACCTCCGCTCAATCGTTTGAAATCCATCATTCGTTCAGGAGTGAGAACTTCCTGAGCATTTGCCATCATGCTACTGCAAAGGGCGACAAACAAAAACTTTTTCATTACAATCAGAAATTTGAGGTGTGAATGTAGTGAAATTTTTATAAATCGGTATTTCTTCCACATGAGAAAGCAGGGAGAATATCGTTTCAGGGCTGAAAAATTCATTACAAATTTTTTCCTTTTTACTACATAAGCTCTTTGGTTTGCTTCAGTGGTTGAAGATGAATTACTCTGAATCCGGATCTTTGTAAGTACAAAATCTGACACAATGGAAGCACATGTAAATATTGAATCGATCTGGGATCAGCCGATCTCTTCCTTTCCATTGATAAAGAAGGTTTTATCAATAACGAAAAAGAAGAACGAAGCAAAGCCCTTACAGACTCCCGCAGTGATAAAGGAACTGTGTGACGGAGTCTTACTGGATGGTAAAAAAATCAAATCACTGATTTTTTCAACGGATATGGCGCTCATTGAAAACAATGACGCAGATGCGGTGTTAGCTGTCTATCCGTTTACTCCCTCTCCGAAAATTATGAAATCGCTGATTGATTTTTCTGAAAAACCGGTGATCTGTGGTGTGGGTGGCGGACTGACCCAGGGAAAAGTAGCTCTGGAGATGGCCATTGCTGCAGAAGATCTGGGGGCGAAAGCCATTATTGTCAATCAGCCGTTTAAGAACAAGCACATCGAATTGATTAAAAAACGGATTTCTATTCCGATTATTTCCAGTGTTTCTGTATCCGGTATTTCATTTAGTGACCGCGTGAATGCAGGAGTTGATATTTTTCATGTTACTGCAGGACAAAAGACCCCGGAATTGATTGATTACATCAGTTATGCAGCGCCCGGTTACCCGGTTATGGCTACCGGAGGAAAAACACTTGAAAGCATCACTTCCTCCATTCATTCAGGAGCAGATGCTATTGTTGTAACTCCTCCTTCCAGCAGTGAGTTGTTTCGATCCATTATGGATCAGTACAGAAGGGGAATAAGCAAATTAAAAAAACAATTTTAACACAACAAGAAATGATTCGCACACAGTTAGGTAGAGAAAAAGCGGTTATGAACAATGGACATAAACGCATTGAAAAAGAAGAAGTAAGCAAACTGAACTTCCCTTCGGACGAAGTGTTGTTCACAGAACAGGAGATTGCTCAGCGTCGGATTGCTCTCGAACGGGCACCGGTGCTGGGAAACCTGGATCATATTAAAATTAAGCTGTTTTTTGAAGATGAACGGGAGAAACTGTTTGTGGAAACTACGGTTTGGGCAGTAACGACTGACCGGGTTGTTTTGAAGCAGGGAGTAACGATCCCGATTCACCGGATTTGTAAGGTGTTGTAGTGAATTGTTTTTCAGTTGTTTGACTTTTTATTATATATGCTGAAGTTGCTGAACAACAGGGGTTAAAGAACGTTAAAAATTAGGGATTTTAATTATTTTTTCATATAATGAACTAATTATGAATCATTTAATTTTAATTCTCATGAAATATGTTTACATATCCTTCTTATTGATTTCACTAATTATCATCCGGGCAACGGCATATGGACAAGATCTCACACCCGTAGAAGCAACCATTGAACGTGATAATAAATTACGTTCCTGTTTAGTTGTATCAGTAGACCCCGAACCCAAAACATTAAAGAAAGCATGGAGGGATTTTCTGAAAGAGAAGTACGACTTTAAATTAAAAGGAATCGGGTTTCTTTCGAATAAAGATGTGCTGAGCGCAAAGAAAGTAACACTTCCTGCCATTTCTCCGAATGCACTGGATTTTTATACAGAAATTGTGCCTGACCAGTCAGGTTCACAAATGAAAGTCTTTGCGTCTTACGGATACGAAGTATATATTAATCCGAATGAACATCCCGAGGAGTTTCAACAGTTGAAGACGATTTTTTCAACCTTTCTTCAAACGTATATTCCGAATTATTACCAGGAGTTGGTAGATGATACGGAGAATGCAGTAAGGGATCTGATGAAGGATCAGAAAAAACTGAAGAAATCCATCACAAAAGATTCAAAAAAGGCTGAAAAATTTACGGCAAAGATCAAGCAACTGAACGAAGCGGTTTCCGACAATCAGGCAGAACTGATTCAGGTAGAAGAAAAGTTATCCAACCGAACATTGAAGCTGGAAAAGTACAAACTGAAATTGAAGAATGTTACTCCTTAATGTGTACGGTGCTATACTGCAAAAAACGGTGTGTTGATTTAGGTTTTAATCAGAGATTCCGGTGAATGTTTATTGTATAACAAGGTTCATCCACTGAACAGAATGATCGATTTCCACCATTGCTATATATGAGCCGGGTTGAACAGAAGAAATATCAATTTGTTCTCCTGTCATATTGCATGTATGTGATAAGATCAATTTGCCCTGTAGATCAAAAATAGTGATCAGAGGATAGGAATTGATGTCGTTGTATTTTACGGTGATGGTTGTTGATGCAGGGTTCGGGGAGATAAATAGCTGTTGGTCAATTTTATTATCCGAAAGACCATTTTGAGGCATTTTCGGATCATAGTCAATAAAATTGGGGAGACCTAATACACACACACCACTTGCCAGCTCAAGTTGATTGTGTACAAATCCACATCCGACTCCTTGTACATCCGGATTGTTAATAACGGATAAATAGGGTTGAAATACACCATTATAAAAATCCATTGAAATATAAATTTTACCATCCGGAGCAATCTGAAGTTGAGAAAATCGCGGGTGGCTAGAAATCTGGTATACACTTGCTGCAATATTAGGAGCTTCTGTGTCATATTGAAATAATCCTTCACTCCACATAGCAACATATAGGAATCGCCCGCTTTTTGAAAATTCTCGGTATCCCCATGAGCTTCCTGTTGCTCTTGGATTTGACAACATCCCGGTCTCGTTATCAAAATCAAATATTTCCCAATTAAAGGCCAGTTTATCTCCCTGAGCGGATATTTGCATGGTAGATTGCATTCCTGCTGAATTTTCAATACCAATATATTGACTCTCAGGATTGGAAATTCCGGAAGGGCTGATTCGATAACGGATAAACTGATTGGTGTTGTCTTGATTAATATATCCGCTTTCGTGCAAAATAACCCAGTAATCGATTCCGTTTGCATGCTTGGTTGCCATTATTTGCTCACATAGAATGGGTGCTGATGGTATGATTAACGGAGTTGCTTTCTCTGTTACGTCTCCAAGCCCACCATCAAGAGTCATATCAATAATGGAATAAGTAAGTCCTTTATAATTGGGGGAATTATAGTTTTCGTAGCCATCTAATGTAAACAAGTAGTATTTTGTTGTTGAGCCGGGCATTGGCACAACAAGCGAAGATTGCATCGGTGTTGAATTACCTGTTAACCCAAAGAGTGATCCGTTAGGCATTATATTGTGATTTCTATTCCATACGGCAACTATTCCATTTGATGTGGTATTATTCCCATTCGAATAAAATAATAAATCTCCATTTTCATCTGAATGTGTTACACATCCTTCTTCGACAATCATTGTTGAGTTTGCAACAGAGACCGGACTGTCGGATGAAAAATCAAGTCCTGCACCTTTTCCGAAATACCAATGATTCTTATGTCCTTCTTGTGCCTGTAGAAAAAGAGGAATGAACAGAAAGTATACAAATAAGGAAGTAGGGAAAATTAGTTTCATAAGTGAGTTATAATCATTTAATAAGGCAAATATAATTGATAAACTTCTGTCATCAGGCATGATTTATCCACTATATTTATCAAGTAAAAAATCACTCGTTCTCACGATACGAAAAATCCATCTTCTCCACACTTTTTTCCGCTGCGACTTTGACTACATACCGCAATTTTTCAATGACCTCGCTTGGTTTTCCCCGTTCAAAGAGACTCGCCAGCCACACCATGCTTCTCAGCATTTTACTTTTCGGTTTGGCCAGATTTTGCCCGAGTGCTGCAATGGATTGATCCCGGGTTTGGATGAGTGGGTTGTCTTCTTCCGCAACGTGCAACATACAGCCAAAGTACCAGGCACCTGTTCGCGCAATGTCAATGCTGAAAGTTGCCAGTTTATCTTCATACCCTTTTCCGAATTTTTGTACCACCCAGATCATCGGAGAAACTTTACTCAGGTCCTTTTCTACTTCATCCACGAGTGAGGCCAGGATGGAATTAATGGTGTCAAAGTCGTGGAGAATTCCTTCGATACAGAATTCTTGTTGCATGGTTTCATTCGTAGCGATGCCCAGATCCAGGTTGATGTGCGCATTGATTCCCAACAGCATGTGTTGCAAGATGATGGTGGACGTATTTTTTGTTGCTTCAAATGCCACTTCCCAACTTTGTGTAGGCGTTTTGTGATTCGTCCATTCCTGCCATGCATTGATGTAGCGCGTAGCAAACAAAATGTCCAACCGCTCCATGCGTTTTCCGTCTTCAAATTCCCCACGTTCAATTCCTTCCTTAATGCGGCAGGTAACCCGGTGGTACAAAACGGCAAAATAACCGATTCGGCTGTTGTGTCGCATGCTCCATTCAATAATGTGGTTGAGTTCCTCAATTACCTGATCAATGGATGTAATCGTTTGCTGGGATTGTGTTGTCAGTGTCATTGCAGTGAGTTTATCTGGCAATACTACCAATAATTATCAATTGATTTTCAGGGGTAAATACCTGTTTTGTTAGAAGTGTATGCAGATTCTTATCATAGTGAAGATGTGCTCCTCCTCCAAAGAAGGAAGAGAACTATGAAATCGTACATACATCAAATAGCGTCTATTGCTACTACATACAACGGATTTGTTAATTCTTGCGCTTTCCCTGTTTTTGAACGACACACAACATCTACCTGCGATATCCCCAGAATCGGATGTAAAGGCCCCCATTTGACACGGTACTTTGTTTCCTGATACAGTAATTCCTTATTGTCTACCCACCAGATGAGCATATTAGCTTGGGTATGTGCAATCAGACTTTCAAATAATTCGGTCAATACGACCGGATCATTGTCTTTTACCCAAACAGAATCGGGTACAACAAATGTATGGTTCTCCGGATTGACCAACCTGTTTATAACCGGTAGTTTGCTTACCAATTTTGCTTTCTGTTCACCCCATTTCCCACCTAAGCTTTCAATGTGCCAATGAGCCGTTGAGATTCTTGAAAAAGCAACAATTTCTCCCTGCTCATTTTCAATAACAGCAAACGGATCTTTATCCAGATAGTACTCGAAAAAGAACGCATGATGCTGAAAAACCTGACGGATGCGTTGCTGCATATTCTTATCTGTAGCGGTAATGATTTTAAACCGGGAAGATTTTTTTGCAAAAAAACGACTGAATGTTTGTGTGGAAAGCTGAGCTACCGTTTGGAAATTGAAATTCCTGCTCATCCATTTACTTCTGTCATTTTTCGGATCAATATAGGCATATAAATGAGTTACTTCATTTCCATCTACATCACCATTTATTGCTGACTGGAAAAAGCGTTCTATTTCCGTTTTCAGTAAGCTATTGCTTTTGTCTTCCGTTTTTGTGTCCGTAGATCGTTGGAGGCTCGTTCTGAATGCAAAATAGCGGATGTACCAATCTTGGTTTCGTCGACAAAAGGTGATGTTGCCCAACACTTTTTGCTGTCGCTGTATGTAAAAAAATAAAGGATGATCTATTTGTATTACCCGTTTGGCCGTATCCAAATGTTTGTAACGTATACCGGTTGTTCCGAGTGTCACCTCCGTCAGGAGATCGACGATTTCGGGATTTGGTTTTTCAGATAATTTAAACAATTTAGATGACCACATTTTTAATAGGAATAACTCAATGGAGTGAACAACACAACCAAATTTAGGATTAAAATATCATTTTAAGCTTTTCTAAGCTTTTTTAGGAAAGGTAACACAATAAAAAACTCTGATTGGAGAGATGTCAATGTTGCCTACATAGGTAAAATTATGTTGATACAGGTGTAATTATTTTAACGGCAAAAATTTATATCTTATTAAATATTGATATTATATTAGTTGTTAATTAATGATCAACAAAAATGCTTTTAAAAATAGAATATTCCGTTTCATTATCATAAATAATTGTGGTTGTACTTACAATAATTACTACTGCGTTAGGATATGTTGTAAAGCAGCAAAGAGATAGAATAAAGGAAATAAACAATCAATTATCTGAGCATAAGTATAAAATGTATAATGAAGTACTAGGAATCTTTTTTGACATTATGAAACAACAAAGAGGGGTTAAAGGGTTAAAAAATCAGGATCGCGGAATTAGAGTATTAGATGTGAAACAACAAATGTTAATATATGCTCCAGATGAAGTTTTCCATAAATTTGTAGAATGGACTAGGTATACAGCAAATCACGAAACTGAGGATTTACGACATTTTTTAATCTATTTAGACCTTTTAATTTTAATAAGAAAAGACATGGGATATCCAAAAACAACTTTCAAAGCAGATGATTTTTGGAAATTAATTATGACTACAGATTTAGAAATTGCTGAAATGAAAAGTCGAATTGCTAATTATAAGAAGAAAGATAACTAATCTACCCTACTAAGTTTTCCCTAATTCCTCCATTTGCCGGCAAAATAGTATAAATAAAAAATCCCCGGTTTTCACCGAGGATTTAATCTGTTGTCCCACTAGGGCTCGAACCTAGACTCTTCTGAACCAAAATCAGACGTGTTGCCAGTTACACCATGGGACAGTTTCACAACGTTCCCTCAAAACAACAGTGTTTTGACCTAATTGCGGGGGCAAAGCTAACAATAAAATTTAATTCTACAATAACCTTGACCTAAAAAAATGAAGATTTCTCTTACAATTTATTTACCTGATCGTACAGTTCGTCTGTTTTGTTCTCAAAATCAGCATATATAGACTTGAAGTCCGCTTTTGATTTTGCCTGGCTGATTCTGCTCAATAATTCATCCTGAACGGTTGCTGCTGCATCAATGATCTTGTTACTAGCTTCTGCTTTGCTTTCGTTGAACAATTGAACGGAATAGCTTTCCTCAACAATGTCAAAAATAACACTGTTTACGATTTTCTTAATATCTCTTTTATTTGCCATGATTGTTTGTTTTGACCGTGCAAAGGTAATCAAAAGAGCATTGGTTTCAAAATTCCGTGAAAGAGAAACAAAAAAGGGAATGCAAAACATGCATTCCCTCTCTTTATACCGTCAAGCGATGATTAGTTCGCTTCTGTTTTTTCTGGTCTTGGCAATAAAACTTTACGGGACAGTTTCCATTTTTTCGTTTTCGGATCTTTTCCGACAACTTTAAACTTCAATACGTCTCCTTCTTTTACTACGTCTTCCATTTTCGCTACTTTCTCCCATGAGAACTCGGAAATGTGAATCAACCCGTCTGTTCCCGGAAGAATTTCCACGAAACATCCGAATTCTTTGATTCCTTTTACTTTTCCTTCGTACTCTGCACCTTCTTCAACCTGAGGAGGGAAAGCAATTAGTTTAATTCTGCGAATTGCTTCTGCCATGTCATCTCCATTGTTGGACATGATTTGTACACGACCTTCACCTGTTGCCAACTCTTCGATGGTAATGGTTGTTTTCGTGTCTTTCTGCAATTGCTGAATGATTTTTCCTCCAGGTCCGATGATTGCACCGATTGTATCGTTCGGCACATTGAACGCTTCGATACGTGGTGTATGCGGTTTGAAATCCGGGTTTGGCTGAGCAATCGTTTCAATGATTTTGTTCAAAATATGCAAACGTCCTGCTTTCGCCTGGTTCAATGCTTTGATCAAAATTTCATATGGTAATCCGTCCACCTTGATGTCCATCTGACAAGCAGTGATTCCTTTTGCAGTACCACATACTTTGAAGTCCATGTCTCCCAGGTGATCTTCATCTCCTAAGATGTCCGAAAGAACGGCAAATTTACCACCGTCAGCAACCAATCCCATTGCAATTCCGGATACAGGCGCTGTAATCTGAACACCACCGTCCATCAATGCCAATGTTCCTGAACAAACAGTTGCCATGGAAGAAGAACCGTTGGATTCTAAAATTTCAGAAACCAGACGAATCGTATATGCATTTTCAGCAGGTAAAACCGGTTTCAAAGCACGCAATGCCAGGTTTCCGTGACCAATCTCACGACGGGAAGTTCCTCTGATCGGACGAGCTTCTCCTGTTGAGAACGGAGGGAAGTTGTAGTGTAACATGAATGGAACAGTTCCTTCAAATGTAACATCGTCGATCATTTGCTCATCCATTTTTCCTCCCAATGTCAGTGACATCAACGCTTGGGTTTCTCCACGTGTGAAGATCGCAGAACCGTGAGCTGTTGGCAAGTAATCCACTTCTGACCAAATCGGACGAATTTCGTCAAATTTACGTCCATCCAGACGGATACTTTCGTCCAACATTACTGTACGAACAGCTTTCTTCATTGTTTCTTTGAAGTAAGGTCCGATGAACGGTTTGTATGTTTCCAATTCTTCTTCTGTAAACTGAGCTTTGAACTCTTCTTTTACAGCATCGAATAATTCTGCACGTTTTTCTTTAGAAGCCAATCCCTGACGCGCAACAGCACAACATTTTTCGAATGCAAAATCATTCAATTTTTTGCGGAATTCTTCGTCGTGTGTTTCGTGTGAGTATTCTCTTTTCGGGTTTGCTGCAGGAATTTCTGCTGCTAAATCCAACTGGAATTGACAGTGTTTCTTAATTTCTTCGTGAGCTAATTTGATTGCTTCAACCATTTCCTCTTCAGAAATTTCTTTCATCTCACCTTCCACCATGTTGATGTCTTTTGCAGTACCTGCAACAATGATGTCAAAATCGGATACTTCCTGCTCTTGCAATGTTGGATTAATGATCATCTGACCGTTCACACGTCCTACACGTACTTCAGACATTGGTCCGTTGAACGGAATGTCAGAAACGGCAATTGCAGTAGAAGCTGCAAAGCCTACTAACGCATCCGGGCTGTTTACCCCGTCGTACGAAATTAATTGCATCATTAATTGTACTTCTGCGTGGTAATCATCCGGGAAAAGCGGACGCAGCGCACGGTCAACAATACGCATCACCAGGATTTCTCTTTCAGAGGGGCGTGCCTCTCTTCGGAAAAAACCTCCAGGGATTCGACCTGCAGCAGCGAATTTTTCTTTATAGTCTACAGTTAACGGAAGGAAGTCTACTCCTTCTTTTGCTTCCTTGGCAGCTACTACAGTTGCCAAAATCATGGTGTCGCCCATTCGTAACACTACCGCACCGTCGGCTTGTTTTGCCAGTTTTCCGGTTTCAATGGAAATTTCTTTCCCTCCGGTAATGATGGACTTTTTGATTCCTATATTCATTTTTATTTATTTACTTATTTAATTTAACTCCATTGCAAAGATACTTGAAATGGAATGACTTTATGATTGATATTTTTATTGACTTTATGACTGTTTGATTCTATGATTTTATGACGACTTGACTTTATGGGTATACTTGATCCTTTTATGTTTGCAATGTTTTGATAAATGCTTTTGTTTTATTTTGAAACGACTTGATATTCAGATAAAGCTGTTCAGGTACTTTCTGATATAAATCGTCTGTAATTTCCAATAACGTATCTAATTCGTAACTGGAAGAAATACTTATTCTCAAAAAACGACGAAAATCTATTTCTGTTCTGCCAGAACCTTCAGCAATGTTTGTTGGAAGTGAAACAACACATCGATTTAATTGAGAAGTTAACCCATAACGTTCAAAATCAGGCAACCCGGAAGAGTAAGAATAGACCTGTTTTACAAGGTTCATTCCTTCTTTCCAAATTGCTAATTCTTTATAATTATGTTGTTTTACCATTTATCCATTTAATTTTTTTGATATGATCATCACTACATCCAATTAATTGTACATTCTATCATATCATCAAAACGTCAGCTAGTCATCCAGTCACCTTTTCGACAAACACAAAAAAGGGACATCCGATCAAAATCGATGTCCCCTCTTCAATAAAATCATCTAACGTGAGAATTAACGACGTAATCCTAATTCTTTAACGATAGAACGGTATCTCTCGATATCTTTTTTCTTCAAATAATCCAACAGACTTCTTCTTTTACCAACCAACAACTGCAATGCACGCTGTGTTGCAAAATCGTGTCTGTTTTTTTTCAAATGCTCTG
>DHNG01000020.1:114833-115000 GCA_002409405.1 Flavobacteriales bacterium UBA5422
TCCTCCGTGTTTAGCGAAGATTTCTTTCTTTTTTTCTGTATTTAAATACATGCCAATATTATTTAATAATTATTATGTAGTCCACTTTTGGACGGCACAAAGATAGAGATAAGAATTGAATAAATCACAAAAAGATCAAAAATGTTTGCGGATTGTTCCGCTAAATG
>DHNG01000020.1:115131-115641 GCA_002409405.1 Flavobacteriales bacterium UBA5422
AAATGAACTTATTTATCAATAATTTGTCGTTACATTTGTGTCAAAATTAAAAAGAATGAGTGAAGAATTAAATGCGGTCAGTTACTGTGTAGGAATGAGTATCGCAGAGAGTCTGGTACAGCAAAATCTTAGTAACCTCTCCATTGATGTTTTTTCAGAAGCAGTTGAAGATGTGTTTCAGGGAAAAGAATTGAAGTTTACACCTGAACAGGCAAACGCAATCATCCAACAATATATGCAGACTGCAATGCAGCAACAGTTTGCTGTGAACAAAACTGCCGGAGAAGCCTTTTTGTCTGAAAACTTTAAAAAAGAAGGTGTAAAAACAACACTTACAGGTCTGCAATATGAAGTGTTAAATGAAGGAGAAGGAGCGCATCCGAACCCAACTTCTCAGGTGACGGTTCATTACCACGGAACATTGATCGACGGAACGGTATTTGACAGCTCTTTACAAAGAGGAACGCCTGCAACGTTTGGTGTCAACCAGGTTATTCCGGGATGGACGGA
>DHNG01000020.1:115771-117524 GCA_002409405.1 Flavobacteriales bacterium UBA5422
GTTATTCCGGGATGGACGGAAGCATTGCAGTTGATGAGAAAAGGGTCAAAATACCGGTTGTATATACCACAGGAATTAGCGTATGGATCCAATGCTCCCGGAGGAGCAATCCAACCTTATATGGCTTTGATTTTTGATGTTGAATTATTAGATTTTAAATAAGATGAAAAAAGGATTTATGTTTGCATTGCCGGTTGCTTTGTTGCTGGCTTGCGGTGGAGAAAAAGAAGAAGAGGTAGTAACCTTTGAATCTGAAAAACAAAAGTTGTCCTATGCATTGGGTGCTGATTTTGCAGCTCCGATTGTAAATGCAGGACAAGAAGCAGCAATTCTCGATTTGGGAGCACTGGCTGTTGGTTTTGAACAATCATTGAATGACAAGGATTACTCGTCTTGTCAGGAAATCGTAGTTGATGCATTTGGAATGAACTTCATGAACCCGGATTCTACAAAACGTGTAGCTGGGTCTGAATGCTTTGGAAAAATGAACGGTTCACGCTTGTATCAAATGTTGAAAGAAGTAGAACAATTGCAAAATTTTGACATGAAATACCTGGCAATTGGTTACCGCGATGCATTGAACAAACGAGATACAATCCTGGATAAAGGTGAACGTGCTTCGTTGTTGACAAAATTCCAAACGGAAGTACAGACAGCACAAACGAAAAAAATGAAGGAAATGGATAAACCATTCCTGGATAAAGCAAAGACACTGGCAAATACACGTACAATTGACGGAGGAATTGTAATCGAAACAATCCAGGAAGGAAAAGGAGGTTCTCCTGCAGTATCGGATGAGGTGGTTGCACATTACATCCTGACAAGTACAGCAGGTGATACATTGGAAACATCATTCGACAGAGGACAACCGTTAACAATCGGACTTCAATCGGTCATTCCGGGATGGACAATGGCATTTCCACAATTGAAAAAAGGAGGGAAGTACCGCTTGTATATTCCGTCAGAACTGGCATACCAGAATGGTGCATTGTGTTTCTATATTGAACTGCTAAACTACGGACCTGTAGGAACAACAGCAAAAAAATAAGCCCCCTATATAATAAAAGGATATCAAACCCCTGTGTCGCATCGTCCGGCACAGGGGTTTTTGTTTTTTCAGACTTTTTAGGAAACACTGGTGGAGATTCATATTTTTAGTTATCTTTGATTTGCTACATAAAATGCTATCTTTCATGCGAAAACAAATCTTATTGGTATGCTCTGCTGTTTTCCTACTTGGTACAGTAACCGGGCAGGAGGAAATTAAAGTACTCACACAAAGCGAACTGGATGCGTTGAAAAGCCAGATGCCGTTAGAAGCGGAGACAGCTTACAACGAGGGAATCGTTGCTTATCAATCCAAAAATTATCCCCTGGCGGTGGAAAAATACACGCAGGCAATCAATGCGTATGCTGATTTTGAACTGGCCTATTTTAACAGGGGGTTGAGTCATGCTGCATTGAAACAAGGTGAGCAGGCGATTGCGGATTTTCAAAAAACAAATGAATTGAATCCGGCCAATCACGCGTCTTTGTACGAAATCGGGTTGATCTATTCGGATAAAAACGATACGGAAAATGCGTTGAAGTATCTTGGAAATGCAATTAAATCCAACGATCAGGAGATAAAATACCTGTACAAACGTTCTCTGATTCTCTTTCAGCAGAAAGAGTACGACAAAGCACTGGAAGATCTGAATAAAATCATCAAAGTAGATCCTTCATTTGCATTTGCATACAACGACAGAGGAAG
>DHNG01000020.1:117651-121652 GCA_002409405.1 Flavobacteriales bacterium UBA5422
TTGCATACAACGACAGAGGAAGCATTTACAAGGAACAAAGCAAATTGGATGATGCCATTGCTGATTATAAAAAAGCGGTGACGATTGATAAAACCTTAAAAATTGCGCACAATAACCTGGGGACAGCATACCGCAAAAAGGGGCAATACGATCTGGCAATCGGAGCGTACAATGCTGCAATTGCATTGGATAAAGATTTTTACCTGGCATACAACAACAGAGGATATGCCAAATATGAGAAAGGAGATTATGCCGGAGCACTGGCAGATTTTGATGATGTGATCCGAATTAAATCAGATTATGCATACGCCTACAATAACAAAGCGTCCGTGTACCTGAAGCAGGAAAAATACAACGACGCTGTAAAGGCGTGTGACCAGGCAATCAAGCTAAATCCGGAATACGGATATGCCTACTACAATCGGGGAATTGCGTATGAAATGCTGAGAAATGACAAGCAATCCTGCCAGGATTGGTCAAAAGCAGCTGAACTGGGAATTGATGCCGCAGGTTCTTATTATTCAAACAACGAGTGTTATAATTTCTAAGCTACAACTATGAAACAATTTTTAACGATACTGACAGCAGTTCTGTGTACGGGTATGCTATTTGCACAGGTAGATACACCGTTTGATAAGTCTGCATTTAAAGAAGATAAAGACGGGCTGAAAGAAGCTGTCAAAAATATCGATCAGGGAGACAAATTTTACCTGGCTCAACCATTTGCAGATTATAAATCAGCACTTCCTTTTTATGAAAAAGCATACAGTTTTAATCCCAACAATGCGGATTTGAACTATAAAATCGGGATGTGTTATATCAATACAAATTTCAGAACACGTTCATTGCCGTATTTTGAAAAAGCATTAAAGTTGAATCCAGCTGTTAATCCGGAATTGAAATATTACCTGGGATACAGTTATCATCTGCACAAAAAATGGGATGATGCCATTAAGTACTACAACGAGTATGCTTCTCAGAATGCAAATGTGAAAGGCTCCAATGTGGAATTATTGAAAGAAGCTACGAAGAAAATCGCAGAATGTAAGTCAGGAAAGAAATTAGAGCAAACACCGGTGCGTGTGTTCATCGATAACATGGGTGCAAACATCAATACGGAATACCCGGAATATTGTATGATTATGAACGCCGATGGCTCTGAGATCTATTTTACTTCCAGAAGAAATACAACAACAGGAGGAGGGATTGATGAGATTAACGGTGGGTACTTCGAAGATATTTTCCATGCGAAAAAAGAAGGAAACGGTTGGTCAAAAGCGACGAATCTGGGAGAGCCTGTTAACACGAAAGGGCACGACGCAACCGTGGCATTGAGTCCTGATGGTTCGAAAATGTTAGTATATATTGACGATAAAGGAGACGGGAATATTTATGAAAGTATCCGTACAGGAAACAACTGGAGTAAGCCGAAAAAGATGGATGACATCATTTGTTCTCCTTACCACGAATCTTCTGCATGGTACAGCAACGACGGAAAACGTTTGTATTTCGTATCCAGCCGACCAATCCCGGGGAGCAAAGATAAAATGGAGAAAGACAAAGACATTTACTACGTAACGTGGGATCCGGTGAAGAAAAAATGGGACAACCTGGTGCGTTTACCGGACAATATCAATACTCCTTATCACGAAGACGGATTATTCATCCACCCGGATGGAAAAACAATGTACTTTTCTTCTAAAGGACACAATTCCATTGGAGGATATGATGTGTTCTACACGGAATTGCGCCCTGACGGAACGTTCATGGATCCGATCAACATGGGAACGCCAATAAACACACCGGACGATGATGTTTTCTTTGTTGTGACAGCAAGCGGTCGCTATGGTTACATGACGTCATTCCGAGAGGATGGAATGGGAGAAAAAGATTTGTACAAGATCACATTCCTGGGAGAAGAAAAAAAACCAATGTTGAATTCAGAAGACATCCTATTGGCTGGTCTGGACGTGATCATTGCTGAAAAAGCAGTGGAACCGATCATTTCCAACAGAAGAGGAGAACTGGCATTGCTGAAAGGAACGGTGTACGATGATAAAACGAAAAAACCGATTCATGCATACATTGAATTGATCGACAACGTAAAAGGAGAGTCACTGGCTGAGTTTGAATCGGATGCGGTAACAGGGAAATTCCTGGTTTCATTACCTGCAGGTAAAAACTACGGAATTGCCGTAAAATCGGATGGCTATTTGTTTCATTCAGAGAATTTCGATATTCCGAAGGGAGCGGATTATCAGGAGTACAATAAGGAAGTGTACATGAAGAAAATAGAAGTAGGGGAAGTGATCGTTCTGCGAAATATTTTCTACGATCTGGCGAAGTATTCCTTGCGTCCTGAGTCGAAAACGGAATTGGATCGTCTGATTAAATTAATGAACGACAACCCGACGTTGAAAATCCAGATTTCCGGACATACCGATTCACGTGGTTCAGATGAATCAAACAAAGAGTTGTCTAAAAACAGAGCAAAAGAAGTAGTTGATTACTTGGTCAAAGCAGGAATTGCTGCCAACCGTCTCACTTCCGAAGGATATGGAGAAGAGCAATTGATCTTCTCGGATGCAGATATTGCGAAGCTGAAAACAACCAAAGAAAAAGAAGCGGCTCACCAGGAAAACAGAAGAACAGAGTTCAAGATTATTTCCAAGTAAAAATGGTCATTTCCGAGACGAAATAAACGTTAAAACGGGTGAAATTCTCACCCGTTTTTTTGTGCTGTTCATTTTCTTTTGTGTAAATTTGTGACACTAGATCCATGCTGTTAACCTGTCAAAAGAAAGGTATGGAGATTCGTATTGAAAAAAATTCAAAAAAGCGCATCGTAGTTGTCGGAGGAGGTTTCGGCGGGCTGCAGATTTCACAAGATTTATCGGCATCAGATTACCAGGTAGTTTTAATCGACCGCAATAATTTTTACCAGTTTCAGCCCTTATTTTATCAGGTGGCAACCTGTGGGTTGGAGACAAGTTCCATTGTATTTCCGTTCCGTAAAGTGTTTCAAAAATCAAAAAACGTACACTTTCGGATGACATCCGTTCAGCAGATTGTTCCGGAAGAACATAAGATTGTTACCTCACTTGGAGATCTGGATTACGATTATCTGGTGCTTGCAACAGGAGCAGGAAATAATTACTTCGGGAATGAGAACATTGAGCGTTATTCCCTTCCGATGAAAAGTCTGGTGCAGTCGCTGCACTTGCGAAATACCATTTTGGAACGATTCGAGCAGGCGCTGAGCGTACAGGAAAGTGAACAGGAAAGTTACCTGACGTTTGTTGTTGCCGGAGGAGGACCTACAGGAACAGAGTTAGCCGGAGCATTGGCAGAAATGAAAAGCAATATCCTTCCGAAAGATTACCCGGAATTGAATTTTTCTAAAATGAAGATCATTCTGGTAGAGGGAGGACCAAGAGTATTGGGAGCAATGCATCCCGAATCCAGTGAGAAGGCTCACCATTACCTCAAAGAATTGGGTGTGGAAATCCGTTTGGCAACCTTGGTGGAAGATTACGACGGTTCAGTAGTAAAATTAAAAGGAGTAGATGATATTCACTCCAAAACCCTGATCTGGTCCGCAGGAATCAAAGGAAACATGATCGATGGATTGACGAAAGCGGAAGTATTACCAGGAAATCGTCTGAAAGTAGATGATTACAACCGGGTGATCGGGTACGAAAATATTTTCGCGATCGGAGATATTGCTGCGATGTTGTCCGAAGAATATCCGAAAGGACATCCGCAAATGGCACAACCGGCAATGCAACAAGGAAAAAACCTGGCGAAGAATTTTAAGATGATGCCACAAAACGGACAGTTGAAACCGTTCAAGTATAAAAATTTAGGGTCCATGGCAACAGTAGGGCGTAACAAAGCAGTGGTGGAATTACCGAGAAAACGATTCGGCGGTTTCCTGGCATGGGCTACCTGGATGTTTGTTCACCTGCGTTCCATCTTCGGAATCAAAAATAAATGGATTA
>DHNG01000020.1:121794-122470 GCA_002409405.1 Flavobacteriales bacterium UBA5422
GGAATCAAAAATAAATGGATTATTTTCATCAACTGGGTGTGGAATTATTTTACCTACAATTCCTCCCTGCGTTTGATTATCAGAAGGAGAGAAGCGAAATTAAAGCCAAGTGAAGATTAATTTCGAAGGTGTTGGAGTAGAAATTTTCTGCCCCAACGCCTGGATAAATCCATTAAATCAACCTGTTTTTTAAATCTTCGTCCCAGTACTCATTGAGTAAATGAATCAATCGTTTGGACGTGTTGTTGAAGTACCGTTTGGTTCTGTATCCGCTGATCCAGGTAATCCCGGAAATAGCATTGGTAAGAAAAATCTCATCTGCAACGAGCAGGTTTTGCGGAAGAATGTTGGATTCGTACACCCGGATATTATTGCGAATTGCCAGGTTGATAATCTGCATACGCATCGTTCCGGCCAAACATCCTTCTTCCAATCCGGGAGTGTACAATACACCATTGGAAACAACAAACAGATTGCTGCTGGAACTTTCCAGAATTCCCCCTACGTCATTACTGATCAACAGGTCGTCTAACTGACGTTCTTGTGCTTTGATACTTGCCATGATGGACAACAGGCAATTTTTTAGTTTAAAATTAGCCAGTGCGTTTTTTTGCTTTTTCAAATCCGTGAAAATATCAACTTCCAATCCTTTTGTGTTCAGTATAAAATCATTGTG
>DHNG01000020.1:122601-131804 GCA_002409405.1 Flavobacteriales bacterium UBA5422
AGTATAAAATCATTGTGATCGATGGGTTTTACCTCAATAAAAAACTGAGCATCATTGGTTTCCGGCTTGTATTTCCCACCGTTCATCCTGTCCAGCGACAAGCGGCAGAAACCACCCAGCGTGATTCCCGATTTTTTACATAACTCCCGGATCCTGATGTCGAAAAATTCAGTGGTAAAGTAGGATGGGACACGGATTTTGATCGCTTTTGCTCCTTCCAGCATACGTTTGATGTGATTCTCCAGGTTAATGGGAATCCCATTGCGGATCCGGATACTTTCAAAGACACCGTCACCATACAAAAACGCGCGACTTCCGGAGTGAATGCTGAATTCCTCTGCTGGTAAAATTGTCTCGTTATTGTTGACGTAAAGCATTATTAAAAGATTAAATCAATAAACCGTTTTCCGGCATCAATATTAGTAAATAAAACGAATAGAATTCCAAAAATTGCTCCACCTATATGTGCATCGTGCGCAATTCCCGTATTTCCACGTTTGTCCATGTAAATTTCGTAGGCGATGTACAACGGGCCGAAAATATACGCTGGAATTCCGATCGGAATGAAGAGTAAATGTAGCTTCATCGTCGGATTCCACAGAATAGCAGCAAAGATTACTGCGGAAACAGCTCCTGAAGCTCCCAATGACATATACCCGGGGTTATTTTTATTACGTGCATAAGGGAGCAATGTTGCAAACAAACCTCCTGCGAAGTAAAGCACTGCAAACAATGCCTGACCACCCCAGAAACCATATTTTTGAATCCATCCGTCCTGTACTTCAATGATGCCACCATTCCCGTCTAAATACGTACCTCCTTCCATGTCGAGCATAAAGCTTCCCAGAAAATACAACGAAAGCATATTGAAGATCAGGTGCCCGTAATCTGCATGGATGAACAGGTGTGAGAAGAACCGGTATTTTTCTCCGGATTCCTGTACCCGTGTCGGGATAAACATGAACCGATACAGTAAATCTTTGTTGTTGAGTGCTGAAAAGGAAATAAGCACTGTAATGGCAATAATTAAAATTAAAACGTTGAATACCATTTGTTGTTGTTTAATTGTCTAATCGAATGCTTTGTATGATTGCTGACTCATCTCAATCAGCTTTTCATATTCTTCCGGAGACAGATCCGAATGGAAGAAATTGATCGGGTCAATTTTATTTCCGTTCATTTCTACTTCGTAATGTAAATGTGGACCTGTACTTTTTCCTGTATTTCCTACCAATCCGATCAGTTCGCCGCGTTTTACTTTTTGTCCGGCTTTCACCTTAAACGCACTTAAATGTGCATAACGGGTTTTGTAACCGAATCCGTGATTTACTACGATACATTTTCCATATCCCCAGGAACCGTCCTCCAATTCCTCCACAACACCATCTCCCGTTACATACACATCCGTTCCGATGTCAGCAGTAAAATCGACTCCGGTGTGCATGCGGCTTGTTTTGTAAATGGGATCTACCCTCCATCCAAAACCGGAAACGATTCTGTTTAAATCTACATTCCGCACAGGTTGAATGGCTGGGACACATTGCAATAATTTCTCTTTTTCTTTTGCCAGTTTTTGTAGTTCCCGGAGTGAGAGGCTTTGCCCTAAAATGCGTTGTTCAAGTAAATCCATCTGTTGGGATGATTCTTTCATCAATTCACCGGTAGAATAACTGGACAAGTAGTCGTATTTACTGCTTCCACCAATTCCCATTTGGCGGAATTCTTCCGGAAATTCGTCAGCGTATAGCGCAACCCGATACAGGTCTTTATCCCGTTTTTCAATGGCGTCCAGTGCCTGGTGTACAGTCGTGATATTCTTATTTAACTCCGCATACCGCAGGTTCATCGCTTCCAGCTCTCTTTTTAATTGTGCTTCTTTCGGGGTTGCCATTCTCTGGCTGAAGAAAAAGGCGAGTACCAATCCCATTACAATACTAGGTGCAGCAAAGAGAAACCATTTGAAAAGACGTTTTCCAAGGCTCTCACGAACGACTTCGTATGATAATTTATCTTGATTAAACCGGTACTTCTGTTTCGACATCGTTCAAAGTTAATGAAAAATGAAAGAGAATATCCGAAAATTAGACGAAGGCAATCAGAAAATTACCCGGGAGCTTATTTCTTATGTTTTTTTAACTGTCAACATATAATTTAATCCCTGAAAGGGTTAAATCGTTTGTTTTTTCAGGATCAGTTTCTGCCAGGCAAAGTAGAAGAAAAACAAGCTGATCATCATCAATGTGTTGTAGAAGAAATCTTCAATCGGAATGGTCCAGATGCGTACTCCGCTAATAAAATCATTGCTGTAAAGGACAACAGGTTCCGGAGTGAACCCTCCTGTCAGTGCTCCATTTATCAGGAAGAACGGAATGAAGATGAACAACAAGGAAACCAGGCATAATGCAATATAGTTTCGGAACAACAACACACTCAGGTTGACCAGTACCAGGGTAAGTCCGAAAACAGTGAACGAGTACAATTTTTCCCAGAACAAAACAAGGAGTGTGATTGTAGCAGCATTGAAAAGAACAAGTGCTACCCAGTTTAACCGGGAATCTACTTTTTGAACAAATTCAGGGAGGTAGTGTCGGACACATTCCAGTACAAAAATACAGGCAAAAGGAATGGCTAAAAAGAAGATGTTTTCTTCCAGTGGCAACCCAAATAAATGGATGCCGAGGGTATATTTTTCATTGAACCACCAAACTCCCAGGTTGTGAAAATACAGATCCCACGGTAAGAAAATAAAAAAGGATGCGATGATTGAAATGATGGAATACCGCCATTTTTTGATGTACCGTACATTTTTGTCAAAACTTAAAACGATCGGGCACATGATCGAGAACAAATTCAGGTATAGGTAATAAAACTCCATCAGTTCTTTTTAAAATATTTTTTCGGAATAATGAGAAATCCAAAGCAGGAACCTCCTTCTTTGAAACGGTTTTTGTGGTGAACTTTGTGTGCCATACGAATGGCTTTGAAATAGCGGTTGTCAATGCCGTCCAACCATTTAAACCGGCGGTGTACCAATACGTCATGCGCAAGGAAATAGATCAACCCATATGCAGCAACGCCAAATCCAAATGAGACAACAAACCAGTTTTGATAGATCCAGCCAAACATAATGGTTAACCAACTGGGAATAGCGAAAATGACAAAAAACAAATCATTTTTTTCGAAGAAGCCCTCTGTCTTTTGGTGATGGTCTTTGTGGAGAAACCATCCCCATCCGTGCATGAGGTATTTATGTGAAAACCATGCTACAAACTCCATGAAAAATACGGTAGCGATTCCTATCAATATGTATATAATCCACAACATCGTCCAACTAATTTGATAAAATTACGAAAAAAAGGAATTGTATTATTAAAACAGGTAGTGCCATTTTGTTACGCATCTCAGGAGTAAGGCTTTTACCCAATAACCATGAAAAAAACATCGCAATAATGGCCCACGACATGTAATTCTGTATCGGAGGGACCGTTTCCAACCATTGCCACAAATCCCATTTGATCGCAAAAGGTTCAATGAAAATATCCAGAATAACAAGCAGTGCACCTGTTAAAATGGGTTTTGACCACATTGGGATTTTCATCGGATGAAAAAATAGGGTACCTGCATATACAAGCATTCCCCAGTTAATTCCCATAACCAGCGGCGTATTGAAAAGCTTTATTCCCAAGACATCCGAATAGGAATACAAACCAAAAGGGAGTCCTGTACGTGTTCCGATCACTTCCACCAGAAATCCCAACAAAATAATAATGCCAATCGGTAGGATTAGTTTTTTTGCTTGATGCATGTGATTGAGGAGCAAAATAACCATTGTAAAAATCAGAGTAAACGGTGTTAGCCGAATAATTTCTTCCTTTTCCTCACTTGTTGTGAGCAGCGTAATCCCGACAATGTAATAGATGACCAGGCTGATCAAAGAAATCGGGAAGCGATATGTACGAATGTGCTCAAACATGTTCAGTTGCGATTTTAGCGGAGTGCAAACACTGTGGAATTCCTCCTCCGGGATGTGTACTTCCTCCCACAAAATACAAATTTTTGTACGATTTGGAAAAATTAGAATGCCGTTTGAAAAAAGAAAAAGCTGAATTACTTGAAATACCGTGCAATGCCCCCTGGTAGGAATTGGTTTTTTCTTCAATCAACCGGGGAGACAAGTGATCTTCAAAAACAATGTGCTGCTCCAGATCTGTACTTAAAATTTTATTCAGTTTCGCAATTGTATTTCTTCGAATCTGTGCGATCACTGTATCATTGACCTGTTGAGTATCGCTTGGTGTCATGATCATTACAAACCAGTTTTCCATTCCTTCGGGTGCATCAGCTTTCACGACTTCACACGAACGGTGGATGTATACCGAAGCATCGTCAATTACCTTTCCTGTTGAGAAAATACCGTTAAATTCAGCGGCATAGTCATCCGGGTAAAACATATTGTGCAAGTCCAGTTCTGGAAACTTTCGGTTAATTCCCCAGTAAAATACAACGACTGAACTGGAGCGTTCTTGTAAAACGGATGCCGGGAGTTTCTTTTCTTCCAGCAACTGCTGATGTGCAAAATGAACATCTGTTCCACTGAAAACCAGGTCACTTGCAATGCATGTCCCATCGACAATAACTCCCGTTGCTCGTTTTCCTGCCGTGACTATTTTTTCTACCGGAGACCGGAAATGAAACTGAACACCAATGTCTTTCCCCAGTTGATAGATACTGTTTGTGATATCGTGCATCCCGTTTTTCGGAAAAAATACTCCCTCGGTAATTTCCAGGTGTGGCATCAGGCTCATAATTCCCGGAGTACGGTATGGATCGGAACCGATGTACGATGCAAATTTATCCAGTACCTGTACCAATTTCGGATGTTGTATGAATTTTTTATTGGTTGCGTGCAGCGATTTGAAAATATCCATTCCGATAAGCGCAGGATATGATTTCAGGTATGCACGGCTGAAGTAATTTTTTTTGAGGTGCACGCTTTTGTCCAGAAACACCGGCTTACTGATCCGGTATTTTCGTTCACTGTCATCCAGGTATTTTCGGAGGTGCTGCTGTGATTCACCAAACTGTTGTGCAGCTGCTTCGATGAATGCTTCTTTATTTGCCGGCGCTTCAAACACCGTTCCGTCGTTCCAGAAATACTTCGCTGAAACAGGGTGTTGGATGTATTCAAAATAATCTGTTGGATTCTTACCTGCCAGTTCAAAAAGTTCTGTTACCAAATCGGGTAACGTGAATACAGAAGGGCCTGCATCAAAACGAAATCCGTCTGCCTCCAGTACCGTCAGTTTGCCTCCGGGGTAGTCATTTTTTTCAAATACATGAACATCAAATCCTTTTAACTGCAAGCGGATAGCAGTGGCTAAACCTCCGATTCCTGAACCGATGATAACCGCTTTTTTCATGCCTAGATAAAATTGAATTGATGCCGGACATATGAACTTACCAGCAGCGTATATTTTTTGCGATCGGGAATGCGTACACGTTCATGGAGCAACGCCTGAGCCGGTCGCTTCTTGATGGATTTCAGTAATTTGGTATAGTAGACATAGGCAAGGTAAACTCCGAAGCGGGATGATTTTGGTAATTTCTTAATCCCTTCCAATCCGATCTTAAAGTCTTTTTCAATTTCTATAATCAGCTCTTTTTTTGTTGCTTCGTCAAAACGCGACATGTCTACATTCGGAAAATAAATTCTGCCCAGACTCTGGTAATCATCTTTCAAATCCCGGAGAAAGTTAATTTTCTGAAAAGCAGATCCCAGTTTCATGGCGTATGGTTTGAGTTCTTCATACATCGCATCATCTTTGTATACAAATACACGTAGACACATTAAACCGACTACTTCGGCAGAACCCAGGATGTATTTTTCATACAAATCGGAATTGTAATCAATTTTTTCGAGGTCCATTTCCATGCTGTCGAGAAAGGTATCGATCAGTTCGCGCTCAATCCCGAATTCATTGACTGTTTTTTGAAACGATTGCAACACAGGATTGGTACTGATCTTTCGGTCAATGGCATTGTAAGTATCCTGACGGAATTCCTTCAACAAATCTGCTTGCGGGCAGTCGTGAAATGAATCAACAATCTCATCGGCAATGCGTACAAAACCATAAATGTTGTAAATCGGTTCCTGCAATTTTTTATTCAGCAACCGAATTCCCATCGAGAATGATGTGCTGTAGGTTCGCGCAATTGTTTTACTTGTTATACTCGATATGTTATCGTAGACTATCTTCATAACGTATTTTCAGTCGTCAGTTTGTTGATGTATTCTGCAACTACCTTTCCTGAGATAATTGCAGGAGGCATTCCGGGTCCGGGGGTTGTCAATTGACCGGTATAAAACACATTTTTCAATTTTTTATTGCGGATTTTTGGTTTTAAAAAAGCGGTTTGTTTGAGCGTATTTGCCAATCCGTATGCATTTCCTTTGTAGGCATTGTAATCATTGATGAAGTCATTCAATGCATACGAACGTTTGTAGACAATGTGTTCAACAACCGATTGGTTGGTAAGGTGTTCGAATCGATTCATGACTTGCTGAAACAAGCGTTCACGCTCATTATCGCTGTCTTGTATTCCCGGAGCAATCGGAATGAGCAAAAACAAGTTTTCACATCCTTCCGGAGCCACGGTTTTATCTGTCACACTTGGTGCACAGATGTAAAATAATGGATTTTCAGGCCACTTTCTATCGGTGTAAATCTCAGCAGCATGTTTTCCGAAATCAGTATCGAAAAAGAGGTTGTGATGGATGATGTTCTCCAGTTTTTTCCCCACACCAATGTAATAAATCAGGCAGGAAGGTGCCATTTCACGCGAATCCCAGTATTTTTCTGTGTAGTTGCGAAATGAAGGGTCCAACAGTTGCTGATCGACGTGGTGGTAATCTGCTCCTCCGACGATGGAATCAAAGGTGTGTGTTTCTCCATTTACAACAAGCCCATTCGCTTTATTGGATCCGGCCTTCGTAATGATCTTTTCAACTGGTGCATTGTAGTTGATTGTAACGCCTGCTTGTTCACAAATAGACACCATCGCTTTGATGATTTCAAACATCCCTTTTTGCGGATACCAGGTACCTCCGACCAGATCGGCATAATTCATCAGACTGTACAATGCCGGAATGTTCTGTGGCGTTGCTCCGAGAAACAACACCGGAAATTCAAGGATCTGAATAATCCGCGGATGCTTGAAATAAGAGCGTACGTGTTTGGAAAATGCTTTGAGCAAATCCAGTTTCATGAATCCTTTCGCGATTTCCCATTTTGCAAATTCAAAAACAGAAAGGGAAGGTTTGTGTACAAACCGGTTCATTCCGGAATCGTATTTGATTGCTGCGTCTGCCAGGAACTTATCCAATTGATCTGCTGCACCTGCTTCCAGTGATTCAAACAATTGCTTGAGTTCTTCCAGTTGATCGGATACAGGAACGGCCTGTTCATCTCCAAAATGAATGGAGTAGGAGGGGGACAAGCGATCCAATTTATAAAAGTCAGATGCTGTCTTCCCGAAGTCATTGTAAAATTGCTCGAACACTTCTGGCATCCAGTACCAGGAAGGCCCCATGTCAAAAGTAAATCCTTGTTCTTCAAACTGCCTGCATCGCCCACCCGGTGTACTGTTTTTCTCAAAAACGATCACTTCATGCCCATCTTTTGCAAGATACGCAGCACATGAAAGACTTGAGAAACCGGTCCCGATTACGGCTATTTTTGACATGGTTGGTGTTCTTTTAGGTTTTGATTGTTAGCAATCAGGCAACAAACATACGTCATTTTTCGGAAAAAATGGTGGCAGGATGTTAAAAGATAGCGAAAATACGGGTGAATAAAGACAGTTTGTAAATGTGGTCTATCCGGGAATTTATTGAATGATATAATTATTATGACATTATTATGACTGGATGATGATTTAGTAGTAAACTCCTGGTTATTGGATATAAAAAACCCTGCGACATACCTGCCGCAGGGTTTTTTATGAAATTCATTTACCTTAAAAAATCCCTAAATAGAATGCATCTGTACCTGTTTGTAGTTTTGCACCTTTTGTGAATCCATCCGGAGTTGCATTTTGCGGGTCGAAGATGTAAATTCTTCCTTCTCCTCCAAGCGGGGTGATGGACATGTACAATTTTCCTTCAATTACAGAAGCCCATTGGTATTGCTGCAACCAGAAAGACTGGCCGAGGTTCATTTTTGTAGCTGTCCTGCTGTTGAGGTCAATGCGAACGATGTCCCAGTTAGCAGATGAAGAAGCACCTGCATCGGCATTCAAAACAGGAGCATATCCGATTCCGTTACCAACGTAAAACCAACCATTTGTCTGACAAGCGTGGCCCAACACATCATCCAATTTGAATTCATACGAAGCATCGTATGTGTTGTTTGTGATTTTCAATACATTTAATCCTTTTGATGTAGAAACCTGGTACACATCCCCGTTGTCCATTTGGTGTGCAACCGGAGTACGGTAACCGTTTGTATTTCCTTTTGCTCCACCTGCGTTTGTGCGAATGATGTGCTCATTGGTCAACGATGGGAAATCAACAACCAGTGACATCGCATCTGTTCCGATGTATGCAGCTGCCGTATTCGTTGTTGTATTCATCTTTTGTTTCCCACACCCGTAAATCAACTTCCCATTTTGTAAAACAGGTGCATCAATACGGAAAATGAATCCTCCGTCCGGATCCATATCTACAGGAAATGAACGAACAGTTCCTAAGCTCATTGTTGACAGGTTTACAACTGCTAA
This sequence comes from Flavobacteriales bacterium UBA5422, assembly GCA_002409405.1. Taxonomy (GTDB): domain Bacteria; phylum Bacteroidota; class Bacteroidia; order Flavobacteriales_D; family Crocinitomicaceae; genus Taishania. The sequence continues at coordinate 131,380 of DHNG01000020.1, forward strand.
TTTGATCGTTGCAGTTGTTGTTTGATATACAGAATCCGTTGTATAACTATGATTTACAACTACGTGATGTAAAAGAGCATTGTTGTCATCAATCTTTGTCCAACGCGGATTGGCTGTTCCGATTGCAGCTTGTACAGAAGTGCTCAATAACTGTGTGTAGCTTTGACCACCATCGTATCGGTATTTCGCAACTTCACCACCACCGTAGTTCAGGTTATACAACGTTTTACCATCTGTTGAGGTATACACACGTGCCGTTCTCACAGAAGGAATTTCGAATCCGAAGTTATTGAAGGTAATGGTATGGTTTTCATTTCTCATCTGTTCCACGGTAACCCCCTGGCTGAATGTCAGTGATTCACCGGTAGATCCTTGTCCCATTACAATGTGGTAAGGTCGGTATGCAGATTCCGGCATCACAACTT
>DHNG01000020.1:131924-133601 GCA_002409405.1 Flavobacteriales bacterium UBA5422
ATTCCGGCATCACAACTTCTTCTTCTTTGTCTTTTTTACATGAAGTTAATGTAACTCCAAGAATCAAAGTAATTTTTGTAATCGTTGAAAAAACTTTTGTCATGTTATTGTTGATTTTAGTTATTAATTATTAAAAAATTGAATACGTTAGTTTTACATAGAATCCTCTTCCCGGTTTCTGCAGCGCGAAATTGTCGAACAACTGGGCGTTAAAAATATTTCTCACGTCAAAGCTGACTGTAAATCGCACCTTGGGAAAAGTATACGCGACTCCGGTATCGTGTGTCATTTGTGTTGGGATGAACGTCTGTCCGGCGCCACCTAATCCTGTTCCCCTTCTCAAAAATTCATGCACATACAGGAAATTGTAGTGGAAAATGAACAGGTCTCCTTTTGCAAACAAACTTGGCCGCTCAATCCGGAAATTAGAATTGATGGTGAAATAAGGTGTATTCGGCAACCTGCTTTTATTGGTAAGGACAGGTTCACCAGAAACAGGGTCCAGGGTCGTGTTGTGAATTTGTGCATCGAAGATGGATCCGTTCACGGCAAACATCAACCAGCGTTTATAGGAATACATGATTTCCGCATCCACCCCTTTTGTGAATACTTTCCCGATGTTGCCACTCACCAGGTTTTGATCATATCCCCCTTGGTTGTAGCGTAGAATCAAATCATTGGTATTGCGGATAAAGATATTTGGTCGGAAAATGACATTGTGTTTCGGTAAATCCGGATTGAATTCGATTCCAAAATTGAAATTGTCGCTTCGTTCAGGTTTCAATTCCGGATTGGCAATGATGTTTTCTGCAACAATTCCGAAAATTTCATTTGCTTCCGGTAAACGCACAGCTCGCTCAGCAGAAGTCATTACCATTAGTTGACGAATGATTTTAAAGGAAATCGCTCCTCCGAAACTATAATTCTGCGTGGTCATATTGGTCTCCGTCAAGTTGACAACCTGGTTGGGACCGTTTCCTGTTTTTGTACGGAGAGAAGCTTTTCGCTCCATGAAATACCCTTTTCCGAAAACGGTTGTCCGCAATTTTTGTCTGAATGCGACATTCTCATACGACAATCCAAGGATGTTTTTCATAAACGAACGCTGTTCGCGCATTGCATTTTCAGCAGGCGGAACCATCGGATCGTCGGACTCTCGTTCAAATGTATTCAACAGGTGATTGAAGGTCAGGGTGTTGTTTCCGTTGATGTGGTACGACAGGTTGGTGCGTGAATTGATGTTCAGATCAATGTCATTTAACAGCGATTTTCTCCCTGCTTCCCCGCCACCCAGCACCCACACATCCGGTTGCGTACCATTGTAATAATATGTTTCTCTTCCCAACCAACTATAATGTGTGGGAATCGTGTCAACCGTGGTACGGTCCAGACGGGAAACAGAAGCAAAGGTGCTAATGTCCAGTTTTTTGAAAATGTTTCGCTTTACATATTCAAGATTCCCCATCACAGAATGTGATTGCATGTGCCTGTTTCCATATACCACTTTCATCGATTGCCCGTGTTGAATCTGCCGGTCCATGTTGGAAAACATTCCACCAATCATCAGGCGGTCTGCCCATTTCACATTTGTAAATCCAAGATCCATTTTTACACCTTGTGAACGGTAGCGGTCGTGAAACCGTTTGGCTGTAATCGGAGTATTTGCTGCGCCTGGTG